>NZ_JABBJJ010000016.1 GCF_012933655.1 Pyxidicoccus fallax
GTAGGGGACGGGGAGGAGGGTGTGGACCGAGGAGCATCCGTTCGAGACGTCGCTGCGCGAGTCGGCGACGCCGCGGGCCTGGCGCGGAAATGGCCACGCACGCGCCGAGGATCTGGCGCGGGCGGGGTGGATATCGGTGGGCCGCTTCTACCGGCACCATGGCAGCAAGGCGGGCTTCGCCTGGGTGTACTCGGCGTACCGCGAGCCGCGTGGGCTGTGGACAACACGAATGTGGAGAGCGCAATCCCACGTGCGGGACGCGGCAATCCCACGCCCGAACAGCCTGCGCCCCGTTCCCCCAGCCACGCGGACGAATCGCCGGGCGTAAGCCTTGCAGCCCTCACCCGCCATGAGCCCCACCCCGTCACCCCTAGCGTCCGGGAGCGAAAGCGCCCGCCCCGTCGGCGCGGGCGAGCGAGTCGTCCTCCTCGACACGCTGCGCGGCTTCGCGCTGTGCGGCGTCCTCATGGCGAACGTCTACCTGTGGTTCAGCGGGCGCATGTTCCTCTCCCGCGCCCAGTTCGACGCGGCGATGAAGGACGTGACGTGGCTGGACACGGTGGTCAACCACGCCTTCGGGCCGCTGATTGGCGGGCGGTTCATCACCCTGTTCTCGGTCCTCTTCGGCCTGGGCTTCGCGGTGCAGCTCGGGCGCGCCGAGCACCGGGGTGCCTCCGTCGTCCCGGTCTACACGCGGCGACTGGTGGTGATGCTCGGCCTCGGCCTCGCGCACCTGTTCCTTCTCTTCCAGGGGGACATCGTCAGCACGTACGCCCTGCTGGGCTTCACGCTGCTGCTCTTCTACCGGCGCTCGGACCGCGCGCTGCTCGCCTGGGCCACGGCGCTCATCTTCCTCGCGCCCGTCCTCGTGAGCGTAGCGCTGCGGCTGCCCCAGTGGCTCGGCGGACCGGAAGCCCTGGAGGCCGCGAAGGCCGCCAACGAGCACCGCGCGGGCCTCCGCGCCCAGGTGCTGGAGGCGTTCATGCACGGCTCCTTCGCCGACACGGTGCGATCCGGAGCCGCGTACTACGTGGGGGACCTGGGCCCGATGCTCGCCACGTTCTGGCCCGTCATCATCGGCCGCTTCCTGCTGGGCCTGTGGGCCGGACGCCGCCGCCTCTTCCACGACGCGCCCCAGCACCTGCCCTTCTTCCGCCGCCTCCTCGCGTGGAGCCTGGGGCTGGGCCTCTTCGCCAGCGGCGTGGGCGTGCTCGTCGGTCAGCTCTTCAGCCGCAAGGTCCTCTCGCCGGACGGGCTCCCGTGGCTGCCGTTCGTCATGGGGCCCCTGCGCCATCTCGGGGAGATGGGGATGGCGGCGGCCTACGCGGCGGCCATCACCCTGCTCTTCCAGCGGGACACATGGCGGCGGCGGCTGGCGGTGTTCGCGCCCGTCGGGCAGATGGCGCTGACGAACTACCTCATGCAGTCCGTGCTGGGCGTGCTGCTCTTCTACGGCTGCGGGCTGGGGCTGATGGGCCGGCTCGGGTCCGCTGCGCAGCTCGCGGTGGCCCTGGGAATCTTCGCCCTCCAGGCGGTCTTCAGCCGCCTGTGGCTGGCGCGCTTCCGCTTCGGCCCCGCGGAGTGGCTGACGCGCTCGCTGACGTACGGCCGGGCGCAGCCCCTGCGCCGCGCCCCGGCCGGTGATGAGGTGGCGAACGCCTGAGTCCGGGAGCCCTACCCGGCCTTCGCCTTCTTCGGACGCACCGCCTGGACGGCGCGCGTCACCGCCGTCACGAGGAGCAGGACGATGGCCCCGGCGACCACGCCGGTCACCGCGTCGATGAGCGACGGAAGGATGGCGCCCAGGACACCGCCGATGCCCGGCACGCCGCTCGCGCCGTGGGCGATGCTCTCGCTCAGGTGGTGCAGCGGGGGGATGCCGTGGCCGAGGATGCCGCCGCCGACCATGAACATGGCGACGGTGCCGGCGATGGAGAGCGTCTTCATCAGCACGGGCGCGGTCGCGAGCAGCAGCTTGCCGAACTGCCGCGCTCCGGCGCTCGGCTTCTTGCTGAGGTACAACCCCGCGTCGTCGATTTTGACGATGCCGGCGACGAGACCGTAGACGCCCACGGTCATGATGAGGGCGATGCCCACCAGCACGGCGACGCGCTGGCCGAAGGACGCGGCGGCGACGGTGCCGAGCGCGATGACGACGATTTCCGCCGAGAGGATGAAGTCGGTGCGGATGGCACCTTTGATCTTCTCCTTCTCGAACGCGACCATGTCGATGGCCGGGTCGGCGACGGCCTTCACCAGCTCCTCGTGGTGCGCGTCGTCCTCGTGCTTGCTGTGCAGGAACTTGTGGGCCAGCTTCTCGAAGCCCTCGTAGCAGAGGAACGCGCCGCCCAGCATCAGCAGCGGGGTGATGAGCCAGGGCGCCAGGGCGCTGATGGCGAGCGCGGCGGGCACGAGAATCGCCTTGTTGACCATCGAGCCCTTGGCGACGGCCCAGACCACGGGCAGCTCGCGGTCGGTGTTGACGCCGGCCACCTGCTGGGCGTTGAGCGCGAGGTCGTCACCGAGCACACCCGCGGTCTTCTTGGTGGCGACCTTGGTCATCGCCGCGACGTCGTCCAGCAGGCTGGCGATGTCATCAATCAGGGTAAAGAGGCTGCTTCCGGCCACGTGGGTCTTCCTGTTGCTATGGGTCTGGCGGGCACTTCCGAAGGGTTCGCCGGGACGCGGTCCCGGCGGATTTCGGGGGTATACCTCGACTCGGCGATAAGAGCCCGGGACTCCTGGTGGAACGCGTCCCCGCCTCCTTAAAGCCGACAGCCGGCGGACGAAAGCGGCTCGTGGGAACCCCTTGACCTGATGCGCCATCCCCTTCCGTCCCCGGCGGAACGGCGCTCCCCTGAAATCCAGCCAGGCCCACGGGCCGTAGTCCGGGCATCGAACGACGTGCGTTTCCAGGGGGGTGTCCCATGCGGTGGTTGTGGCTTGCCGTGGTCCTGTCCGCGCTGGTGCCCGAGGCCGGGCGCGCGCAGTCGCAGTGCGTCTCCAACGGAGAGCTGTTCCTCCATGACCCGTCCATCATCAAGGTCCGCGAGGGGGCGCGGGACGTCTTCTACGTGGTGTCCACGGGACAGGGCATCGCCATCCGCCGCTCCGTGGACCTGGTGAACTGGCATTACGTGGGGCGCGTCTTCCCGCCCCAGTGGGATGCGCAGTGCAATGACCTCAACGCCGTTCCCGCCTGGGCGCTCCAGCGGTTCGCCACGTCCCTGCTGAAGCCGGACCAGGTCTGGTCGCCGGACATCTCGTACTTCGGCGGGCGCTTCCACGTGTACTACGCCGTCACGGTGCCCGGTTCGAACCGGGTGTACGTGGGGCATGCGTCCAACACGGTCCTCGATGGCAGCCTGCCCTGGACGGACCATGGCGAGGTCTTCCGGAGCACCGCGGCCTCCCCCTTCGCGGCGGACGGGCCGGACGTGCTCCTGTTCACCACGGCGACCGGGGCGCCGCGCGCGAAGCTGTCGTTCGGCGGGTTCTTCGGCGGCGTGTACCAGCTCCCGCTCAGCCTCGGCACCGGCAGGCCCAATACCGCCGCGACGCGCGTCCGGCTGGCCGGCCGCAACGGCGAGCGCTACCACGCGCTGGAGGGCGGCCACCTCTTCCAACGCGGCCGCTACTACTACCTGGTGGTGAACTGGGACTACTGCTGCGGCCCGCGCCCGAAGGAGTCCCCGCTGGGCTGGACGCGCGTGTACCCGCCCTACACGCAGTCCACTCCGACGCGACTGGCCGACCTTCCCGCGTACCGGCTGGTGGTGGGCCGCTCCACGTCGCCCGCCGGCCCCTTCGTGGACCGCAATGGCGTCAAGCTGGTCAATGGCGGCGGCACCGAGCTGCTCACCAGCCGTGGCAACCTCGTGGGACCGGGCGGCGCCTCCGTGGTGGAGCACGAGGGCCGGCACCTGCTCGTCATCCACCGGTATGCCGAGCGTCAGGTGGACGGCGCGACGTTCTGCGCGGGGACCCAGGCGCCCCACGTGCGGCGCCTGCACTGGACGGCGGATGGCTGGCCCCAGGATGACGGCCCCCATACCCTGGTCGACCCGAGCAATGCCGACACGGGCACGTCGGACCGCGTCGAGCCGTGTCTACCCGGCGTGCTGGAGGTCAGCACCCCCGGGGGCGGGAGTGTGTCCACCTCGTGCGGCGGCGCGTCGTGCCGAGGGGATACCGGCTCCCGGGTGGGCGTGACGGTGACGCCCGGCGAGGGACGCCGGTTCAGCCACTGGGTGGCACCGGCCGGAGAGCGCTGTTCGCTGCCGTCTCCTGGGGCCTCGGGAGGCACGGTGCAGGCGCTGCTGGATTGCCCCATCGTGAACCCCACGCGGGGCTGGGCCTCGTGCCGCCAGCGGTGTCAGGCGGTGTTCGTGCCCTGACCCGCCCCGCGCCTACTGGATGGTCAACGAGAGCTGCTCACCGGGGCGCACCGGCAGCTGCTGCTCGCTGAGCGCCCCCGCGTCCGAGCCGATGACCTCCATGCCGAAGCGGAGGTAGTCCATGTCGCCCAGGAACTGATGCGGGATGACGAAGCTGCGGGTCGTCATTCCCGGGACGGTGCCCAGGCGGAGGCGGCGCGTGGGGCTCAGCGCGTAGAGGTTGACGTCGACGGTCTTCAGGTTCCGCACCTCCACCGGCGTGTCCGGCGGAGGAGGCGGCTGGCTGGGGTCTCCCGCCTTCTGGGCGCCGCTGCAGGCGGCCACGGAGACGAGCAGGAGGTAGAGCGGGAGCACCGACCGGGTACGCATGGCAACTCTCCAATCTGGGACGGTATCCGTATGACAACCGTACCCCCGTGGAACCTTCCACCCGGGCCCACCGGGTGGAAAGAACCGCGTCCGCGTCACGTTGACCACGAGACCCGGGCATGTCCGCCGTGGCTCCCACGCACGGCAGGCCGGCGTCGCTGACGGCTTCCCTCCAGGCTCCTGGAGCCCGCGGCCCCGTCCGCGCGTTCACCCCCGAGACCGAACCGCTTTGCTCCGCGGGGCCTTCTTCCCACCACGAGCCCCCGAGGCGGCCTTCCGTGGCGCCCGGGCGGCGTCCCGCACCGGAGCCGCCCGCGCCTCCTCGAACCGCCGCACCAGCGTCTTGGGCGCCTTGAGCCTCCAGGCCGCCTCCAGCCGCCGCCGGCCCTCGTCCACGCGCAGCTTCGACAGCCGGGCCAGCACCGCCGGATAGCCCTTGTAGTGGTCGGTGATGAAGTACAGCGCCGGCATCGCCTGGATGAGGAACTCCTGCTCGTCCACGCTCTCCAGCAGGAAGACCACCGTGGCGCCGTCCTCCTTCAGCCGCACGAAGGACTTGCCCCGGACCTGCAGCGCCGGGGTGCGCCACCAGATGCCCTCCTCCACTTCCGGCAGCTCGCATCCCACCTTGCACAACTGCTCCCACGTCATGACGCCCTCCCGCGGGTGTTCGCGGGAGAGCCTCACACGTTCAGCCTCGCCGGGCCAACCGCGTCAGCGGGGCGTGAGCTTGAGCAGGCGGCCGTTGGACGCGTCCGTCAGCACGTACAGCGCGCCCTCCGGGCCCTGGACGACCTCGCGGATGCGGGCGTTCAAATCGGTGAGCAGCCGCTCCTCGCCCACCACGCGGTCATCCTTCATGACCAGCCGCACCAGGGCCTGGCTGGACAGGCCGCCGATGAAGACGTTGTCACGCCACTCGGGGAACAGCGTCCCGGAGTAGATGACCATGCCCGACGGCGAGATGACCGGGTCCCAGTAGTACACGGGCTGCTCCATGCCCGGGCCCTGGGTCGTCTTGTGGATGGGCTCGCCCGAGTACTCCTCCCCATAGCCGATGGTGGGCCAGCCGTAGTCCTTGGCCTTGCCGACGAGGTTCAGCTCGTCGCCGCCGCGCGGCCCCATCTCCACCTCCCAGAGGCGGTTCTGCGAGTCGAGCGCCGCGGAGAGGATGTTGCGGTGGCCCAGGGACCAGATTTCCGGCCGGGCGTCCTGGCGGCCCACGAAGGGGTTGTCCTGCGGCACCGAGCCGTCCGGGTTGATGCGGACAATCTTCCCGAAGTGGCTCTTCAGGTCCCGCGCCTGCACCCGGCCGGGGAGGATGGAGCGCTCGCCGAGCGTGACGAACAGCTTCCCATCCGGCGTGAAGACGAGCCGTCCGCCCGCGTGCAGGGTCGACTCCAGCGTGGGCTGCATGCGGAAGATGACCTGGAGATTGGCCACGCGCGGCTTCGGGCCGTCCACGAGCTTCGCCCGCGCCACCGCCAGGCCGTTGCCGCCCTCGCGCGGCTCGTAATAGGTCCAGTAGATGAGGCCGCTCTTCGCGTAGTCGGGGCCGACCTCCACGTCGAGCAGGCCGCCCTGGTTGCGCCCATCCACGGGCGGCAGGCCCTCGACGGCCGGAGACTTCTTACCGTCCGGCGTGACGATGAAGAGCTTCCCCGTCGGCTTCTCCGTCACCAGCATGCGCCGGTCCGGCAGGAACGCGATGGCCCAGGGCTTGTTGAAGCCGGAGGCAATCTCCGTCACCTGGATGGCCGTGCGCGACTTCACGCCCGGGGCCCGCGTCTGCCCGGGGAAGGCCGGCTTGAACTCCGGCACGTTCGGAGGCGCGGTCTCCAGCGGGGCGCCCTGGGCAGCGGCATCCTCGCGCGGCTGCGTCTGCTGGCTGCCCTTCGCCCCGCCCGGGGCGAGGTTGCCATTCTGCTCCGAGGGCGAGCGAGGGCTCTGGCCATATGCCGACCCCAGGCCCGACAGGAGGGCGGCGAGGCCGAAGGTCTTCATCCACGTGCGCATGGTGCTGTCTCCAGGGTGCTCAGAGGGGAATGCCACGGCGGAACGGGGTCCGCCCTGGCGGTCCAGATAAGCACGACCCGGGCGGCTGGCCGGGACGGTGTTCGCGGGCACCTGCACGAATTGTCAGGTGGCGGCAACGAGCCCCGTCAGAGGGGCCAAACACACAGACACGAACGAAGTGCAGCCATGCCCAAGCTGAACCAGATCATCGCCGTCGAGAAGGGCGTCAAGAACCGCTCCCAGCAGGAGCTGACCCTGGCGCACCACGACCTCCAGAAACCCCAACTGCTCAGCGGCATCTCCCGCACGTATCAGCCGCGTGACGAGGAGGGTGAGCGCTTCCCGCCCGAGTCCACGCGCGTGCAGGTGCGCACCGACGACGTGCTGAAGAAGACCCGCGAAATCCTCGCCCGGCTCTTCGACGTCACCGCCACCAAGGACCTCACCAACTGCCACGCGAAGGCGGACGTGCGTGTGGACGGCAAGGTGCTGCTCAAGGGCGTTCCGGCCACGTACCTGCTCTTCCTGGAGAAGCAGCTCGTGGACCTGCACACGTTCGTGAAGAAGCTGCCCACGCTGGACCCGTCCGAGACGTGGGTCCCCGACCCCGCGCAGGGCCTGTGGGCCACCGAGCCCGTGCAGACGGCGAAGACGAAGAAAGTCCCTCGCAACCACGTGAAGTCCGAGGCCACGGACAAGCACCCGGCGCAGGTCGAGGTGTATTACGAGGACATCGTCGTCGGCTACTGGAAGACCGTGAAGTTCTCCGGCGCCCTCCCCGCCACCCGCGTGCATGACATGCTGGAGCGCGTGGAGAAGCTGCAGCAGGCCGTCAAGTTCGCGCGCGAGGAGGCCAACGCCGTCGAGGCGGAGGAGATGAAGGCGGGCGACGCGCTCCTCGGGTACCTCTTCGGCTGACCCGGCGCGCCACAAGTTTCGGAGTACAGACTCAAGCTCAGCAGCAGACTCACGCCGAGCACTCCCAGGTCGCCTCCAGTGCGGGTTCGAGCCCTGCCCCCGTCATCGTCCATGCGACGGGGTAGCCCAACCGGTAGAGGCAAGCGACAACAAGGGATGGCGAAGCAACCCAGATTCAGATTCTCACTCCAAGCTCAGTATTCACTGTCGCAGGTCCGGTCGACCGTCACCGCTCGCCACCTCGAGATGCTGGTGCAATTCCAGCCCGCCGCTCCATCCGCATTGCGCGGCGGTCGTTCAATCGCAGGACGCGAGGCCTCAACCTGAAGCGGCGACTTCAAACGTACGGACCTCACCCATGGCAGACCCCGAGCCCGGTCAGGAGGACAACCTGGCCGGGCTCACTGCGTTCAGGGCCCACCCCGGCGGTCAGCCCCCATGTTGGCGTCGCGTCGCTCCTGGGAGAAGCTCGGATGAAGGCACTCGCGGAGCCCCAGGGATGACGCCCGGCGACGACAGAATCCTCCTGATACTGGACCTGGACGAGACGCTCATCCATGCCCGGGACGAGCGCCTGGAGCGCGACGCGGACTTCCAGGTGTTCGGCTACCACGTCTACGTGCGGCCACACCTGGAGCCCTTCCTCCAGGAGTGCGCCGCCCGGTTCCGCCTCGCGGTCTGGTCCTCCGCGTCGGATGACTACGTCGCGGAGATCGTGAGGCGCATCCTCCCGGGCGGGCTCGACCTGGAGTTCGTCTGGGGACGGAGCCGGTGCACGCTGGCGCTCGACAGCCGGAAGGTGCAGGAGGAGGGATTCCTCGACCCGGGCTCCCACTACAGCTACGCCAAGAAGCTCGCGAAGCTGAAGCGGCGAGGCTACCGCCTGGAGCGCGTCCTCATCGTCGACGACACGCCCGCCAAGTGCATCCACAACTACGGCAACGCCATCTACGTGAAGGAGTACGAGGGCCAGCCCCAGGACACCGAGCTGCTCGACCTGGGCCGGTACCTGGCGACGCTCGCGGAGGCCGCCAACGTGCGGACGCTGGAGAAGCGCGACTGGCGGCGACAGCTCGGGTGATGCAGTGGGTCGCCCGGACCCCTGTCAGGGGAGCCTCCCCGGGGACGTGTATGCTGCCACCATGCTCCTGCCACTGATTGCCCTGCTCGCCACCGCTCCCGCTGCTCCCGCCCCCGCCGCCGACCCGGCGCCCCAGGGAGAAGAGGCACGTGGGGCGCGGCTCGAACCCGCGTACCTCGACTTCGCCCAGGCGGTGGAGAAGGGCATCAACGCACGGAACGGCGAGGCGCTCGACGCGCACATCGACCGGGAGGCCATCTTCAAGAGGAGCACCGCGGGCGTGCAGGTGCCCCCGGACTTCGCCGCCGGCTTCAAGAAGGGCCTGCAGCAGGGCGCCACGCTGGGCTTCGGCAAGCAGCTCGTCGCCGCGTTCGACGAGGAGTCCACCTTCACGCTGCTGCGCACCCGCTCCGTCAAGGGCGTGCCACGCGCCCTCTTCCGCTCGGTGAGCACGCGGGGCCTGAACTACCTGGACCTGGAGCTGGCCCGGGACGCCAGCGGACAGGTGCGCGTGGTGGACATCTACCCGTACGTCTCCGGTGAGTTCATCACCGAGACGCTGCGCCGCGCCTACCTCTCCGCCGCCGCGGACGCCAAGCTGAACCTGGTGGACCGGCTGATGGGCAAGGAGCAGACGTACCTCAAGAACCTGCCCCGGCTGCAGGCGATGCAGCAGGCCTTCCAGGCCGGGAAGCACGAGGAGGTCTTGCGCCTCCATGGAGAGCTCCCCGCGGCCCTCAAGAACGAGAAGGTCGCGCTGCTGCTGCGGCTGCAGTCCGCCGCCGCGATTTCCATCGAGGGCGAGGCCTACGCGCAGGCCATCGCCGACTACGAGAAGGCCCTGCCCAACGACCCGAGCGTCGAGCTCGTCTCCTTCGACGGCTACCTGCTGCGCAAGGACCACGCCGGGGCCATCCGCGCCATGGACAAGCTGGACCGGCGCGTGCGCGACCCGTACCTCTCCGTGCTGCGCGGCAACGTGATGCTCGACAAGGGAGACACGGCCGAGGCGCGCCGCCACTACGTGGCCGCCATCACCGCCGAGCCCACGCTCCTCGTGGGCCACTGGAGCCTCGCCGGGCTGGCGCTCCAGGAGAAGCAGTACAAGGAGCTGGGCGAGCGGCTCGACGCCATCGAGGCCACGGGCCTGGTGCAGCTCAATGACGTGGCAACCGTGCCCGAGTACGCGGGCTTCGTGAAGAGCCCCGAGTACAAGGTCTGGAAGAAGCGCCGCGCGGCGAAGAAGTAGCCGTCACGAGCGGGAGGGCGAGCGGCGCATCTCGTCCTCGTAGCCGGGGCGCACCCCCACGGCCGGGCATCGCATCGGAACGGCTGCTCGCTCGCTTCCGGACTCACACTCCGAGCGCAGCTCTCGCGGGCCCCGGCCTCGCGGTACAGTCGGGCCCTCTTCCGGGAGAACTCGATGCCCTGGCGATTTCGCGTCCTGCTGCTCACCGCGCTGCTGGTGGGAACGACCTCGTGTCACCGCGGGGCCGCGCGGCGCGCGCCGGAGCGCACGTGCGCGGTGCTGTCCGTGGGCGGGGCGAAGGGGCTCGCACACCTGGGGGCGCTGGATGCGCTGAAGGCGCGAGGCGTGCACATCGACTGCGTGGTGGGCAACAGCATGGGCGCGGTGGTGGGCAGCCTCTATGCGTCCGCGCCCCAGGCGGACCTGCGGGCGCGCTACCGGAAGTTCTTCTCCGACTACGAGCGGGAGACGGTGCGCGAGGCGAAGAAGCGCGGCACGGTGGGCGCGGCGATTGGACTGCTCGCGGTGCTGCTGTCGGGAGGCTCGCTGGCGCCGGCGCTCGCGGCGGGGGCGCTCGGGGCGGCGGGTGGAGCGTCCACGGTGCCGCCGCTCAGCCATGAGCGCTTCACCGAGGTGCTGGACTCCTTCTACCTGGGGGCCCGCGTCGAGGAACTGCCCGTGCCCTTCGTCACCTTCTACCAGGAGCCCACGAACCAGGGGCTCCGGCGGGTGACGGTGACGCGAGGGCCGGTGGCGTCGGCGGTGGCGGCGAGCGCGGCGAATCCGTTCCTGTTCGAGGACGCGACGCTGGAGCGCATCGACCCGGGGGCGGACCGCGTCTCGGCGGTGCCGGTCCACGATGCGTGCACGCTCTTCCCGGGCTCGCGGCTCATCGCCATCAACGTCACCGAGGAGCCCGCGTTCTACCGGCCGGACATGGGCTGCGAGGTGTGGGAGGTCCGCGTCGACATGGAGCACCCGGCGAACGAGGCGCTGATGGGCAGCGGGACCGACTTCGACGCGACGTACGCCGCCGGCTTCGATGCCGTCAGCCGGGCGCTGGAACGTCTGCGCTGAAGGGCCCTACCTCCGCAGCGGCAGCCGCACCGTGAACAGCGCCCCCTCCCCCTGCTGGCTCTCCACCTGGATGCCGCCGCCCATGGCCTCGACAATCTGCCGGGAGATGTAGAGCCCCAGCCCCAGGCCACCGTAGTGCCGGTCGGAGACGCCGCGCTCGAAGCGGCCGAACAGCCTCGGCATCGCCTCGGAGGAGATGCCGATGCCCTCGTCCCTCACGCGCAGCCGCGCCTGGCCCTCGTCCGCGTCCACCTCGATGTCGACCGGCTTGCCCGCGCCATACTTCGCCGCGTTGGACAGCAGGTTCACCACCACCTGCTCCAGCCGTGAGCCATCCCAGTACCCGCGGACCTCCACCGGAACCCTCAGGCGCACCTCGCAGCCCGCCTGCGTGAAGACGGCCTCCAGCCGCTCCACCCCGTCCCGCACCACCTGCCCCAGGTCCACCTCCGACAGCTCCAGCGCCAGCTTCCCCAACGACAAACGGCTCACGTCCAGCAGGCTGTCCACCAGCGAGGTCAGCCGGTCCACCTGTCGCACCGCCGCGCCCAGCCGCGTCCGCGCCTTCTCCGGCGGCCCCTCGCCCACCGCCCGCTCCACGAGCGAATGCTGCAGCCGCAGCGACGTCAGCGGCGTCTTCAGCTCATGGCTCGCCACCGAGAGGAACTCGTCCCGCAGCCGGATGGCCGCCTGCGCGTCCCGGTACAGCTCCGCGCGCTCCATCGCCTGCGCGCACTGGCGCGAGATGGCCTCCAGGAACGTCTTCTCCCGGAGCCGGAACGGCCGCTCCCGCGTCCACCCCAGGATGATGAGCCCCAGCACCCGCTGCTCCGTCACCAGCGGCAACACGGCCCGTGCCCCCTCGCCCGCGGCCTCGGTGACGGGCGCCAGCTCCGGCACATGGGCCAGACACTCGGCGAGCGTGGCGGACCACAGCGGCTGGCCCCCCCGCACCACCTCCCGCAGCCGACTGCCCTCGTCCACGGTGAGCCGCTCGAAGACCGCGGCATGCCCCTCCGGATAGCCGAAGTGACGCACGAGCCGCACCGCGCCGTCCCGCAACCGCAGGATGGCGCCCCGCTGCGCCTGCGTGGCCTGGAGCCCCTCGTGGATGATGACCTCCGCCATCTCCTCCAGCGAGGCGGCCCGCGACAGCGCCGCGGTGATGCCCTGGAGCCGCGCGGTGCGCGCCTGGGCGTCCTTCGCCTCCTCGAACAGGAGCGCGCTGTCCATGGAGAGGCCGGCCCGGCGGGCCAGCTCCCGCGCCATCTCCACGTCGCGGGGCCCATACCGCCGCGCGCCCGCTTCAATCATCAGGGTCAGCGCCCCCAGCACCCGCCCACGCGCCTGCAACGGCACGCAGAGCACGGACTTGATGCCGAGCCGCCGCCCCATCGCCAAATGCTCCCCATCCCGCGAGAAGGCGGGCAACGACTCCTCCGTCAGCTCCGGCAGGCACAGCGGCTCGCCCGTGCGCAGCACCCGGGCGATGCCCACGTCGGAGCCCAGGTCGACGGGATGGCGGCGGGCCAGCTCGAAGGCCAGCGCCACGCGCTCGGGATTCGCGTGCACCGCCACCCGCCGCTCCACCCCACCCTGCTCGGTGAGCACGTCCACCGCGCACCAGTCCGCGAGCTGCGGCACCGACAGCTCCGCGAGCCGCTGGAGCACCATGTCCCCATCCAGCGAGTAGGCCAGGACCTCGCCGGCCCGCGCCAGGAAGGCGAAGCGGTCCTCGGCCTCCTTGCGCGCCGTCAGGTCCTGGAAGCTCGCGGCCCGGTAGGTGACGTTGCCGTGCTCGTCCTTCAGCGCCACCCCGTCCACCAGCATGGGGAAGCGGCTGCCGTCCTTGCGCAGGTGGAGGTTCTCGTACGTGTGGTGCCCCTTCTCGATGGTCCGCGACAGCTCCGCCTTGAAGGCATCGAAGGTCTCGGGCGCGAGCACCTCCCGCACGTGCCTCCCGACGACCTCCTCGGGCGAGTCATACCCGTGCAGGCGCGCGAAGGCGGGGTTGACGGCGTTGAGGCGCCAGGTCTCCGGGTCCGTGCTGGCGATGCCCCAGCCCGCATGCTGGAAGAGCCGGTCCCACCGCTCCAGCTGTTCCGCCTGGCGGTGCAGGTCCTCGGCCAGCGCCTCCGCGCACCGTCGGGCGCGCACGAGCTCCGTCACCTCCACCGAGAAGGTGATGAGCCCATCCACCTGCCCTCGCGCGTCGAACGTGGGCTGGTAGGTGAGGTTGAAGAAGGACTCCTCGAGCTGGCCGGTGCCGTGGCGGTCCAGCGACACCCTGAACTCGGTGCCCACGAAGGGCTCGCCCGTCTCCATCACCCGCCGCAGCCGGGCCATGACCTCCGGCTGGGACACGACTTCCGGCATCACCTCCGCCAGCGAGGCGCCCACCGGAACGGGCCGTCCGATGATTTTCTCGTAGAGGGTGTTGGCGAACTCGAAGACGAAGTCCGGTCCCCGGGTGATGGAGATGGCCGCCGAGGACTGCTGCATGAAGATGCGATGCAGGTGCTGCTGGTGGGTGTGCTCGAGCAGCTCGCGCTCCCGGGCCTGGGTCCGCGCCGACTGGCGCTGGATTTCCTGCCGCGCGCGGTAGAGGTCCATGAAGACGGACACCTTCGCGCACAGCACCTGGGGCACGAAGGGCTTGGTGAGGAAGTCCACCGCGCCGGAGCCGTAGGCCGCGAGGACCTCCTGCTGGCTCCACTGGAACGCGGTGATGAAGATGATGGGCACGTCGCGCGTGCGCTCGCGTTGCTTGATGAGCGCCGCCGTCTCCAGGCCGCTCAGCCCTTCCATCTGCACGTCCAGGAGGATGACGGCGTAGTCCTCCCGCATGAGGTAGCGCAGCGCCTCCCGGCCCGAGGCGGCCTTGTCCAGTCCCACGCCCAGTGGCGCGAGCACGGTCTCCAGCACCAGCAGGTTGGCCGGGTTGTCGTCCACCAGCAGGACGCGCGGCGCGGTGGCGCGCGAGTCCATGACGTTGCCCCCCTCCACCTCCGGAGACCCGACGGGCTCACGCTCCAGTCCTGGAGGCGCCATCAGGATGCGAGACGAGGTGGGCATGGCCCACACTTAACGGCTCACGGAGAGGAGGACAATCCGTGCTTTCATCCAGGTGGGGCCCGCGCGACATCCACTTTCAGGTCGAACGACAGGTCCGGCGACGTCCTGCCGTTCTGTTTCACCATCACCGAGACGGTGTTCTCCCCCTGCACGAAGACCTCGGGCGGCAGCGTGACGTCCACCCGCTCGTTCTCCGCGGAGGCCGTCGCGTACTTCGCGTGCGCGGTGCCCACACCCATATTCCGCGTCAGCACGAGCGTGCCGTTCACCCACACGGCGATGCCATCATCGAAGATGGCGCTCAACGTGACGTCGACGGCGGGCCCGTCCAGGGTGACCTTCTTGCGGAAATAGACACTCGTCTGGGCCGGAGTCGTAGCGGGAAGTACGGTGGTCTCGTCCCTGTCCCCGTAGCCGAGCTGCCCCGCGCCGGAGCCCCAGGCGGAGTCATCGAAGCCCGCCAGGTACCAGCCGGCGCCCGGGTCCAGGCCGCTCGCCTCGTACTTCCAGGTGTCCCCGAACCGGATGACGGGCCGCAGCGGGGTGAGGTCCTCCAGGGCGTGCGCGTCCATGGCCAGGGTGCCCGGGCCGATGAGGGACAGCCCCACGCTGATGGCGGTCGCCTCGGCGGGCGCCGGAGGCGTCGTCCACTCGGCCGTGACGTATGACGCGCTGTGCGGCAGCAGCGGCCCCTGCGCCCACCAGACCCAGCCTCCGGCGGCGGTGCGATAGTACGCGGCGAAGCGCGCCGGGCCGTCCGTCCGGTACAGGGCGCGTGCCCGATACCGGTGCCCGGGCCGGGCCGGCGGCGCGCAGGCGCCCAGGTCCTGCGACGAGATGAGCTTCACGTCGCCGGAGACATGGCGGGTGATGGTGACCTGCGCGGCCCGGCTCCCGTCCGGCGCGTCCCCGGGCTCGCTCCACACCGCCGTGACGTCGCCGTAGCTCTTGCGCATCCAGCAGTCCGGGAGGGCGTCGCCGTTGGCGTCCTCCTCCAGCGAGGGATTGAACAGCAATTGGCTCGCGTCCGGGCGCTCCGGAGGCGGCGGTCCGGGCACCGGCGGATGGACGGGGCCTCCCATCACCTCGTGCACGGTGCGCACCGTGGTGCCCTGGACGGCACGCGGGGCGAGCCACGCCAGGAAGGCGTCCAGCGTCGCCGGGGTGATGGAGAGCGAACCACAGCCGTCGCACACGTCATGGATGACGAACGTCACCCAGCCACCGCCCCCCTGCTCCGCCCGCGTCACCGCGTCCTGGAGGTCCTGGAGCGTGGTGGTGGAGTCCACGGAGCTGAACACCCGAATCACATACGGGTCTCTCGGTGGAACGAGCTCCGCCACCGGGCAGTTCGCACAGCCTCCCGGCGACAGGAGCCCCGCGCTGTCCCGGCCGGAGTTGTAGCCACACTCCATGACGAGCCGCCGCGTCGTCGCGTCCAGCGCGCCGTACGGGTACGCGAAGGACGTCACCGTCAGGCCCGCCGCGCTCAGGGCCACGCGCTCGTCGCAGATCTGCCGGGCCTGCTCTCCGGGGTCCAGGTCCGTCAGGCGCGGGTGGCTGACGGTGTGCCCGCCAATCTCGTGCCCCTCGGCCTGGAACGCCTGGAGCTGCGCCAGCGTCAGCCGGGTGGACTGCCCGATGCGCCCGCTGTTCACATAGAACGTCCCCCGCATGCCATGGCGGGCGAGCAGCGCGCGGCCCTCGGCCTGGTTCGCCCGGCCGTCGTCGAACGTGAAGGAGACGACGACCGGCGCGGGCGTCTGCGCATGGGCCTCCCGCGTCCGTCCCCCCAGCAACACCAGCAACGTCGACAACCCGAACAACACACAGACCCGAGGCATGATGACAGCCAAGATCTTCACTGCCACTGCCCGGACAACCCGGGGGCCGAGCGCACCGTGCACCAGTTACCGTACGCAAGTGCTTGACGCTGTGCGTGGGGAACGCTCGGATGCGCGGCCATGACCGAGCTGCTCACCCGCGCTGAAGCGTCCAAGTACACGCAGACCTCTCGTCACTCGGATGTGCTCGCCTTCGTGGACGAGCTCTGCCGCCGCACGAAGCTCGTCCGCCGCGTCGACTTCGGGAAGAGCGGCGAGGGCCAGCCCCTGATGGCGCTCATCGTGAGCGACCGCAACTGCTTCACGCCCGAGCTGGCGCGCAAGCAGAAGAAGGCCATCGTGCTCATCGAGGCCAACATCCACGCCGGCGAGGTGGAGGGCAAGGAGTCGGTGCTCGCGCTCGCCCGCGACCTCACGCTCACCAAGCTGGGGAAGAACATCCTGGACCGGCTGTGCCTCGTGCTGGTGCCCAACTTCAACCCCGACGGCAACGACCGCATCAGCCCCAACAACCGCAAGCTCAACCTGAAGGAGCTCGAGGGCCAGGTGAACCCCGAGGGCGGCGTGGGCACGCGCTACACGGGCGAGGGCTGGAACCTCAACCGCGACAACACGAAGCAGGAGGCCCCGGAGACGCGCGCGCTCGCCGCGCTGTACCAGACGTGGTGGCCGCACGTGTTCATCGACTGCCACACCACCGACGGCAGCATCCACGGCTTCGACCTCACCTACGACACGTCGCACTCCAACGAGCCGCTCTTCTCCGAGCTGCGCGCGTACAACCGGGAGATGCTGGAGCGCGTGGCCGAGGCCGTGAAGAAGCGGCACGACTTCGACAGCTTCTGGTACGGCAACTACAAGCAGGAGGGCGACCCGAACTCCGGCTGGCACACCTACCCCGCCCTGCCCCGCTTCGGCAGTCACTACCGCGGGCTGCTCGGGCGCATGGACGTGCTGCTGGAGACGTACAGCTACATCGACTTCCCGCGCCGCTGCGCGGTGATGCGCGCGTGGCTCCTGGAGCTCATCCGCGACGCCGCGAAGAACGCCAAGGCCTACCGCGCCATCACCGAGGCCGAGGAGGCCCGCATCATCGAGCGCGGTGAGTCGCCCGACGTGCAGACGCTGGTGGGCATCAACTACGGCGTGGCCACGCGCGACGACAAGGGCGCGCTCGCCTTCGAGTACCCCGCGTACGCGAAGCCGGGCGACACCGCCCGCATCCTCGCCTACGACGAGGCGAGCATCGCGGAGCGGCGCTACCCCGGGAAGAAGAAGCGCGTGTACAAGATTCCGCACTACCGCACCTTCGTGCCCACGCAGGCGGTGAGCACCCCGGCGGCGTACCTCGTCCCGGCGGAGCTGGCGTCACGCCTGGAAGGCCACGGCATCCGCTTCGAGCGCCTGCCGGACACCCGCAGCTTCACCGTGGACAGCTACCGCGTGGCCCGGCGCGAAGAGACCTTCAGCCCCGACGTGGCCGCCAACGTGCCGCCCCCCGGAGAGGCCGAGGTGCCCCTCAGCCAGAAGCCCAAGCCCGTGCGCTTCGAGACGGTGCTCACCGTCGCCCCCGAGCGCACCACGCGCGAGTTCCCCGCCGGGACGCTGTACGTCCCCACCGCGCAGCGCGCCGGCACCCTCGCCGTGTACCTGCTGGAGCCCCACTCCGACGACGGCTTCTGCCGCTGGCAGTTCCTCGACAACATGATTGCGGCGGGCGAGCTGTACCCCGTCCACCGCGTCGTGGAGTCCGCCGCCGCGCCCAAGAAGGCGGAGTGACGGCGCCGCGGGGTTTCACGGTAGCGTCGGGCCCTCATCCGTGAGGGCCCTTTGAAACACCCGGCTTTTTCTGTCTCAGCCGCCGCCGTCCTCGTCCTCTCCGCGGGTCTCTCGGGCTGCTCGCTCTTCCGGGGAACCGCGTGCGAGTTCCGCGAGCCGACGGTTCCGCTCATCGAGAACGGGCGCACCGCCGAGCGGGCGCGTGGGGTGTGGCGCTCACGAGGCTACGGCGTGGTGCTGTCCGTGTCCGAGGACGGCGCCCGGCTGTTCCATGAGACGAAGGCTGGCTGCTACCCGGACCCGCTCGGCGAGGAGGGCATGCTCGCCGAGCTCGCCTTCGTGGACCCGGAGGTGAACCAGGCCCCGGACGTCCTGTCCCTGGCCAGCCTTCCCGGGGAGACGCGCTACGTCTTCGACAAGCTCGGGGCCCTGCCCGAGGCCTGCGCGGCCGCATCCGCCTCCTGGTCTCCGCCGCGCCTGTTCGACCTCTTCGTGGCGACCTTCTCCGAGCACTACGGCTTCTTCGAGGAGTACGAGCACCCCTGGAAGGAGCGCGTCGCGGCGCTCCGCCCGAAGGTAACGGACGCCACGGAGCCGCGCGCGCTGTTCGCCGTCTTCACGGAGCTGCTGAAGGGCCTGGACGATGCGCACACGGGCCTGTCGGCGGAGGTGGACGGCGAGACGCTCGATTTCAGCGAGGGCCAGGGGGTGACCACGAAGCGCGTCCTGGAGGCGGGCCAGAAGGCCGGGCTGTCCCCGAAGGAGGCCCAGCGCGCGTGGATGGGCGCCTGGCGCGAGGGAGTCCTCCAGACGGTGCTGAAGAGCCAGGGACATGTCGCGGCGAACAACCGCGTGATGCATGGCCTCATCGACGGGGACATCGGGTACCTCAACATCCTGACCATGGGTGGGCTCGTCGAGGGAGAGGCCTCCCTCGAGGAGGAGCGCCGCGCGTTGAACGAGGCGCTCGACGAGGCACTGAAGTCCTTCCATCACGCCCGGGCCGTCATCGTCGACGTGAGCAACAACCGCGGCGGCTATGACGTCATCGGCCGGGACATCGCCGCGCGCTTCACCTCGCGGGAGGCGCGGGCCTACACCAAGCGTCCCCGGAACGTGGACGTGAAGCCCCAGGCCTTCCTCGTGGAGCCCACCACCCGGGCCCGCTTCCTCGGCCCCGTCTACGTCGTGACGAGCGACATCACCGTGAGCGCCGGAGAGGTCTTCACGCTGTCCATGCGCGCGCTGCCCAACGTCACCCACGTGGGCACCGCCACGCGCGGCGCCTTCTCCGACGTGCTCGTGAAGCCGCTGCCCAACGGCTGGCGCATGGAGCTGTCCAACGAGGAGTACCTCGACGCGGAGGGCAAGCTCTTCGAGGCCCGGGGCATCCCTCCCGAGGAGCCGCTCGACGTCTTCCCGGCGGACGACCTGAATGGAGGCCACGCCCGGGCCGTGCTGAAGCTGGCGGCGCTCGCGAGCGAGCGCGCCCCCAAGCGTCACACGCAGGTGTCCGAGGTCAGGTGAGGAGCCGCACCGGCGCGCCCGCGTGCCAGGCCAGGATGTCCTCCAGGGCATCCCGGTAGAAGACGGCGTAGTTCTCCCGCGTCACGTAGCCCAGGTGCGGCGTCAGCACGACGTTGGGCAGCGCCAGCAGCGGGTGGCCGGCGGGCAGCGGCTCCTCGGAATAGACGTCCAGCCCGGCCCCGGCGATGCGCTGCTCACGCAGCGCCGCCAGCAGCGCGGGCTCGTCCACCAGCCCGGCGCGGGCGGTGTTGATGAACCAGGCCGTCGGCTTCATCGCGCCCAGCTCCTCGGTCCCCACGACACCTCGCGTGCGCTCCCCGAGCACGAGGTGCAGGCTGACGACGTCCGAGGTGGCGAACAACTCCCGCTTCTCCACCCGGCGCACGCCGGCCTCCGCCGCCCGCGCGTCGGTGAGGTTCTGGCTCCAGGCCACCACCTCCATGCCGAAGGCCTGCCCCACCCGCGCCATCTGGCTCCCCAGCTTGCCCAGCCCCACGAGCCCGAGCCGCTTGCCGGCCAGCCCCTCCGTGAGCCCCGTCTGCCATGCGCCCGCGCGCAGGGCGCGGTCCTCCACCGGAATGCGCTTCACCAGTGCCAGGATGAGCCCCCAGGCCAGCTCCGCCGTCGGCGCGCCCACGTTGCCCGTGCCGCAGACGGTGATGCCCCGCGCGCGGCACGCTTCCAGGTCGATGGCCGCGTTGCGCCCTCCGGTGGTGACGAGCAGCCTCAGGTTCGGCAGCCGCTCGATGAGCGCGGCGGGAAACGGCGTCCGCTCCCGCATGAGCACGAGCACGTCGAAGGGCTGGAGCGCGGCGGCCCGCTCCTCCACGGTAGCGAGGTACCGGTCGAAGATGTGGAGTCCGCTGCCAGCGGGCAGCCGTGCCCAGTCCGCGAGTCCACGGGCGACGCGCTGGTAGTCATCCAGGATGGCGATGTTCAGGGACATGCCCTCCGGCCTACCGCACCCGCGCGCGGAGTCATAGGTCGTTGCGCTGTGATGGGTTTCTCCCGGCAGCCCGCTGGGACATGGCCGGAAAAAGACCGGGTCTTCGTATCCCATGGCTCCTGAAGCGGAGTGCGACACGACAACCTGGAGCGGGACATGTGCCCAGAAACGGAATGGAAGAGACGGGTCCGCGCGGTGAGGCCGGGCGGCCCGGCGGAGCTGGCGGGCATGGCGCGGCCCCCGGACACGCGGCGTCCGTACATCCTGGACTATACGACCTTCACACCGGACGCCGTGCACACCTCTCACGTGGCCTGGCACGGGGTGGTCGCTCCGGCCGTGACGGCAGCGCCGCGGCAGCCGGAGCGCAATACCGACTCCGACCCGGTCGCCTCCTTTTGACGAGGCCGGCACGGATCTCCCACGAACGAGGACTCACCTCCATGCGAAGGACGCTGCAGATGGCCGTGCTGGGCGCGGGGCTGGCCCTGGGCGTGCCCGGCCTGCGCTGAAGCTCAGAGACTGCCGACCATCCACGCGCTCCCCAACACGATGGAGAGCGCGGAGGCCAGCCGGGGGACCTTGGCGCTCAGCGTCGCCGAGAGCCCCCGCGCCTGGGAGAAGGTGGCGATGCCGGCCGTGAGCGCCGCCATCGCCAGGGTGCTTCCAATGGAGAAGCCGCCCAGGAAGAGGGCGCGGTCCATGGCCGAGCCGGACACCGTGGCGGGCAGGATGAGCAGCAGCGCCGCCGCGCCGGTGAGGCCATGCACCAGGCCCACCGCGAGCACGCCCCGCGTTGCCGCCTCTGGCTGGCTGCTCAGCGAGCGCCGCTTCAAGCCCCAGACACCCATGCCGAACAGCGCCAGTGCGGCCACGCGCTCGCCCCAGCGCTCGGCGCCCTCAAGATGCACGGCGGAGAGCGCCATCAGGAGCACCGCGGACGCGGCGAGTGTCCCGAGCCCGTGGCCGATGCCCCACAGCAGCCCCACCCGCCACGCACCTTGCCGCCGGCCCACCGACAAAGGGGCCAGGCTGAGCAGGTGGTCCGGTCCCGACAACGCGTGCAGCGCACCTGAACCGAGTCCCGCCAATGCCATGACCATCGAGATGTCTCCTGCTGCTGTCACAAGGATGCACGTGAAGATGCTGCCGGCGGCTCATATCCGCCAATACAACTTTCATCGTGATTTGATAGCCACTCCCTATCAGCATCCACCGTCCATGGATCGGCGGTTCGGGATGGACCCGGACCGCGGGGCCATTCCCTCACGGACTGCGCAACGTCGTTGCGCCTGTAATGTCCTCCGCTGAAGCGAACCCCGTATCGGGAAAAGGTGCACCCGCCGCTTCCGTCCCGCACGCCCGCTACCCTGCTGGCTGTAACACCAGACAGGAGAGGGACTCATGAGCCGAGACGACAGGAGCCAACGCGGGAATTTCCCAGGAGGACCACGGACAGCCGTGGGACGCTGGGTGACTGTACTCCTGGGTGTTCCCGCGCTCTGGTGCGGCACCCTCGGCTGCGAGGCTCTGCCTCCGGAGGAGCTTCCCGGTGAAGGCAGGCCGATCCACGCCTCCGACGACTCCCTTCAGTCCGCCAACGGCCTGTCACCCAACGGGCTCATCACCAACGGGCTCATCACCAACGGCCTCATCACCAATGGGCTCATCACCAACGGCCTCAGCACCAACGGGGTGAGCACCGCCAGCTTCGGCACCTGGTTCGACTCCACCGCGTCGGCGTACTCCGACATGGTGATGAAGTACGTGGTGGCCTGCGCCTACGCCGAGGGCAGCTCGCTCACCTACCAGGCCCCCTCGACGGGCATCACCTACACCTGGCCCGGGCTGTTGGGCCTCACCCCTGGCTGGGCGAGCGGCCAGCCCATCACCCCGGTCGAGGAGCAGCTCATCACCGGGTGCCTCGCGGCCCACGTGAACAAGTACGGCATCCAGATGGAGGTCTCCGTCCGCGGGGCTACCGCCGTGGGCACCCTGCTGCCCGTGACGCAGTCGGAGGCCACGGTGTTCTCCGAAAAGGAGGCCGCGTTCTTCGGCAACCTCATCAACGGAGCGGGCGTCTTCGCCTGCAATGACCGCAACCTCACCGTCATGGAGAGCAGCGCCCGCGCCTGCGGTCTGGCGTCCCAGGGCAACGGTGCGAGCGTCGAGTGCCCGCCCATCCGGCACGTCGGCACCTGCAAAAGCATCTGCGACCTGGACGAAAGCAAGACCCATTACACGTCCTGCGTCTTCAATGGAGTCACCTACAAGCCCCTCACCACCCGCATCCGGCCCGCGGACATCTATCGGTGCGGCGACGGCGTCTGCCAGTTGACCGAGTCGTGCGACCCGGACCCTCGTACCGGCAGCAACCGGTACGACGCCTGCGAGAGCGACTGCGGTAACTGCCCGTGACGCGGCACGCGGGCCTCACCCCACGGCCCGGACGCGCACCTGCTCCAGGCCGCGCCGCAGCCGCGCCTGCATGAGGTTGGGGATGCGGGCGGCGCGGCGCAGCGCCTCCTCCAGCAGCCGCACCGGCGCCTCGCGCTCCCCCCGCCTCCTGCGTGCCAGGGCCTGCAGCTCCAGCACCTCCAGGGGCTCCTGCTCCACCGAGCATGCGTCGGCGCGGCCCTGGAGCGCGCGCCACTCCTCGGGGCTCGACTCCCGGGTGGCCAGCTCCACCAGGCCGAGGAGGACGTCCTCGGAGGGACTCAGGGGGATGCCGGTGGACGCCACGCCCTGGCGCACCTCGGCGAGCCGCTGCCTCGCCCGCGCGTCCTCTCCCATCCAGGCCAGCACCCTCGCGTGGAGGAGCAGGGCCCACGGCCGGGGGGCCACCTCGCGGTGCCGCTGCTCCAGCGCGACGGCGCGGAGGATGTGCGGCAGGGCCGCCTCCGGGGCTCCGGACTGGTAGAGCAACTCGCCCATGTTGTACTCGGCGAAGTACTCCCACCCCACCATTCCCAACTCGCGGCCCAGCCGCATGAACTGCTCCTGGTCCTTCAGCGCGCCGGGCAGGTCTCCGCGCGCCACCCGGAGGTTGCGCCGGTTGTTGAGGGCACTGCCCAGGTGCAGCCGATCCCCTCGCCGGTGGCAGCCGGCGATGAGCTCCTCGAAGATGCGCTCGGCGTCGTCGATGCGGCCCAGCATGGGGAGGATGGCGGCCAGCATCAGCAGCGACACCACCCAGGACTCATAGCCGGCGTCCCCCAGGGCGAGCGCGCGGGTGGCGGCCTCCTCCAATTGGACACAGGCCTCCGCCCACGCGCCACCGCGCAGCCGCGCGCGCCCCTGGCCCAGGAGCAGCCGCACGTGGAGCTGGGGAGAACGCAGGCCCCGCTGCCGCGCCAGCCGCCGGGCCTCCTCCACCCGCGCCCCGGAGGCGGCGTAGTCGTTCGTCCAGTCCAGGGCCATGGCCTCGTCCAGCAGCAGCTCCACCTCGTCGCCATCCGCGCCCAGGCGCCGCGCCAGCTCCCGCGCCTCGGCGAAGTCCGCCCGCGAGTCCTCGTAGCGGCCCACGCGGTAGCGCATCAGGCCCCGGCCACGCAGGGCATCGAGCCGGCGCCGCGCGTCCTCGGCGGGCAGCAACTCCAGCGCGCGCGTATAGGTCGACTCCGCCTCCAGATAGGCGTGACGGCCGCGAGCCGACTCGGCCAGGAGGGCGTAGAGGGTCGCGCCCTCCTCGCGCAGGCCGGCGGCGGCGGCGTGGCGCGCCAGCTTCGGCAGGCGCTGGCGGTCGGCCGCGAGCGGCTCGCCCTGGTAGTAGCGCCAGGCGGCGCGGTGGATGCGCGCGCGGTCCGCCTCGGGCAGCTCGCGGGCCACCGTCGCGCGCAGCAGCTCGTCGCGGAAGCAGTACCCTCCCTGCCGCTGGGGCACCAGCAGCCCCAGCTCCCGCAGCCGGCGCGTGGCGTAGCGCGAGTCCAGCGGGAAGTCCGCCGCGCCACCGTCCCGCTCCAGCTCGCGCACCACGCCCTCGAGCTCGGCGACGGTGAAGCCCGGGCCCAGCAGCGCGCACAGCCGGGCATGCGCCGACAGCGTCGACGGCAGCGCCCGCAGCTCGCGCTCCGCCAGCCACTCCACGAGGTGCAGCTCGGGCACCTCGTCCAGCTGGTCCGTGACGAGGTACCAGCTCCCCCCGCCGGGGCGCTGGAGCACCCGCCCCTGCCGCTTGAGGCCGTGCACCAGCTCCACCAGCAGGCGCGGGCCGCGGCGGGCGCGCTCGGCCAGCTGCTCCAGCACCTCGATGGGGACGTTCTCCGCCGGCACCAGGAGGTCGCGACACAGCGCCACCGCGGCGTCCCGTGGCAGCGGGCCGAGCGGCAGGACAGGGCTGCGCGCGGCGCGAGCGCCCCACTCGGGTCGCAGGCGCTGGAAGGCCGGGCGCGCCAGCACGCACACCCAGAGCGGCAGACCGGACTCGGCCAGCGTGGCGTACTCCAGGGCGTCCAGCGCCGTCTCACCGGCCTCTTGCGCGTCGTCGATGATGAGGCACAGGGGCTGACGGCGGGCGCGCGCGGCCAGCAGCTCGCCAGCGGCGCGCACGGCCAGCGAGTGCAGGGCGCCCGGGGCCACGGCCCTGTCCCGCAGCGCGCCCGCGTCGGGAGGAAGCCACCCGAGCGTGGCGGCCACCACCGGCCACAGCTCCGCGCCGAGCTCGGCGCCCAGCAACTGGAAGAGCGTGGCGCGCCCCTCGTCCCTCGCCGACGTCCCCTCCCCGCGAAAGGCCCCCAGCGCCCCGCTGATGAGGGCACGCAGCGTCCCCTCGGGCGCCCCCGGCGCGGGCTGACGCGCGCGCAGGGCGCACACCCGCGCCCCCGGCAAGGACTGCCTCAGCCGCTGGACGAGGCTCGCGCCCAGGCACGACTTGCCCGCGCCCCACTCGCCCAGCACGGCGGCCAGCGTGGGCGCCCGCTCCTCCAGCGCCGCCGTCGCGCTCCGCACCAGCTCCGCCAGCTCCGCGTCGCGTCCCACGAGTCTGGGAGGCTCGGCCCCCGCGAAGGGCGACGTGAGGTCCTGCCTCGGCGCGGGGCGCGGGGCGCGGAGGAAGAGGCCCGGACGGCCCGGGAGCGGCTGGCAGGGCAGCTCCGGCAGGGCCTCCATCGCCGCGGGAGTCAGCAGCAGGGTGGCCGGGTCGCCCTCCTCTGGATGGCGGTCCTTCCGCGTGAGGGAGCCACCGAAGTACCGCGGCGCTCCACCGGGCGCCTGCTGCACCGTCACCGACGCCACGTCCAGCAGCGCGGCGGGGGCGAGCTCGTGCGCGGCGAGCCCCTCCGCGGCCCGCACCGCGCGCTGCGCGGGATTCTCACCGGTGTTCGGGTCGAACACCCCGACGAAGCGCGTGCCCTCGTAGAAGGCCAGGTGTCCACCGAAGTCGGCCAGCAGCTTCTGGAGGGTGACGGCCGTGGCGCCGGAGTGGAAGAAGAGCACCGCGACGGTGCGGCGACCGAGCTTCGACGCCTCGGAGCGAAGCGGGACTTCCGGCGCGCGGGGGCGCGGCGCGGACGGCCGCTCGCCACCGGCCAGGGCATCCCGGAGGGCCCGGTGCACCGCCTCCGCGCTGTCGAAGCGCCGCTCCGGCTCCTTCGCGAGGCAGTGCAGCACCACTGCCTCCAGCGCCTCCGGCACGGCCGCCCGCCCCGCGAGCCCCGGAGGCCGGAGGGACAGGTGGGCCTGGAACACCTCCGTCTGGGTGCCGGCGAAGGGAGGCCGCCCGGTGAGCAACTCATAGAGGAGCACGCCCAGGGCATAGACGTCCGCGCGCGCGTCCAGGGACGGCGTGCCCGCGCACTGCTCCGGGGCCATGTACTCGGGGGTCCCCGCGAAGGCACCGCTCGCGAGGAGGAAGGACGGAACGGGCACGGACGCTGCCAGTGGCCTCGCCAGCCCGAAGTCGATGAGACACACCCGCGCCTCGGCCGAATCCACATACACGTGCTCCGGCTTGAGGTCGCCATGCAGGAAGCCGCGCGCGTGCACGACGGACACGGCCTCCGCCAGCGCGAGCGCGCACGGGGCGAACACCTCGCGCGGCAGCGGCCCCTCGCTGCGCCTCAGCCACCCGGCCAGCGTGGGCCATTCCAGCCGCCGCATGACGACGTAGGGCCGGCCCCCTGGAAGCAGTCCCGCCTCGTACACCTCCGGAACCGTGGGCGGCCCGATGGCTCGCAGCACCTGGGATTCATGGGTCAGTTGTGACCAGCCCAGCGGGCTCTCGGGATGGGCCACCTTGATGGCCACCGGCGCGCCGTCGCGCTCCCGTCGGGCCGACAGCAGCAGGCCGAACCCCCCTCGCGCCAACACCTCGTCAACGCGGTAGCCCAGCAGGCCGAAGTCGGCCGAGGCGCACTCAGTGCTCACCATGGGCAGCCTCCAATTTCTCTCAATTCAAGACGCCTTCATCCCCGGGAGGGCGCCTCCCCCACTACCGACAGGCTAGACCCTGCTCGGCTGCTTTTCACGTCAGGCGAAGGCTTATCCCCGGACTTCGCGCTTCGCTGTCTTCCAGCTTCCAATCCAAACCGCGCGTGGAGTCCCCGCTGGAGGGCCTGGGCCGGAAGCCTCGTTCGCCGGGGCTGTATGCCTTGTCATGCTTTCATGTGAGGTATTTGCTTGAGGCGTTTCCCACGTCAGCGGAGATGCCATGGAAGATGCCACGCAGCCCTCTGTACAGGCTTCATTCACGCGAGTCTTCGCAGACACCCCCCGACCCGGCGCGCTCAAGCCAGGCACCCTGGCGGGAGAATACCATCTGCGTGAGGAGTTGGGTCAGGGCGGCCATGGCACGGTGTACAAGGCGGAGCACCGCATCCTCGGCCGCCTCGCGGCGGTGAAGGTCCTGCACCCCCACCTGGCCGACAACCGCGAGATGCTACAGCGCTTCGTGCGCGAGGCGCGGGTGGTGAACCAGATTCGCCACCCCAATGTGGTGGACATCCATGACTTCGGCCTGCTGCGCGACGGCAGGCCCTACCTCGTGATGGAGCTGCTGCCGAGCCGGACGCTGAGCCACGTGCTGAGGGAGCAGGGGCGGCTGTCACCCGAGCGGGTGCTGGCCTACCTCCTGCCGGTATGCGCCGCGCTGGAGGCCGTCCACCGAGCGGGGGTGGTGCACCGGGATTTGAAGGCGAGCAACGTCGCCGTGCTGTCCGAGGGCAACGAGCTGCCGCGGGTGAAGCTGCTGGACTTCGGCATCGCCAAGTTCATCCGCCCCGAGCCCGGCTTCGGAGGGCTGACGGTGGCGGGGCAGCGGCTGGGCAGCCTGCACGCCATGGCGCCGGAGCAGCTCCGTGGAGACCCCATCGGCCCCGCCACGGACATCTACGCGCTGGGCGTGCTGCTCTACCAGCTGCTCACCGCCACCCATCCCTTCCACGCGCATGACCCGGTGGAGCTGGAGATGCTGCACCTGGAGATGCCGCCGCCGAAGCCGAGTGAGCGGGTGCCGATGTCGCCCGCGCTGGATGCCGTGGTGCTGCGCTGCATGGAGAAGGACGCCAGCAGGCGCTACCCGGACGTGGCGTCCTTCCTGGCCGCGCTGCGGGACGCCGTGTTCCCTCCCTCGTCCGAGCGGCTGGCCGCCCACACGCGTGGCGCCCACGCCCTGGCCCTGCATGTCACCGTGGCGCCCGAAGGGGATGATGACCGGGCGTACGCCACCACCTCCGAGCTGCTCGACGGCGTCGAGGAGGAGCTGCGGAGCGCGGGCTTCCTCCTCGCGGTACGCACGGGCCTGACGCTGCTGGGCGTGCACCTGCTGGAGGGCGCTTCAGCGACGCCGCGGCGGCTGGTGGAGAAGGGACGGGAGCTGCACGCCCGGGCGCTGGCCCGGGCGCTGGCCCACCTCGACGTGCGCGTGAAGGTCAGCGCCTGCGCCCACCTGGGACGCGTGGACATCCGCCAGGCGTCCGGCCAGCTCGAGGTGGTGGGGGGCCCCGCCGTGGACATCGCCGGCTGGGTGGTGCGCGACGGCGGCGAGTTCGTCCTCTCGCCCGAGGCGGCGTGGGCCCTCCGGGAGGCGGCGTAGGCGCGTCAGCCCGCGACCTCGCCGGCGACGGGCGCGACCTCCACCTTCGCCTCGGGATTGCGCCAGACGAAGGGAATGCCCGGCTGGCGGTAGTGCGTGGCGGGAATGTCCTTGGCCAGCTGCGCGTGCAGCTCCGGGAGCTGGGACCAATGCAGCCCGTGCCGGACATGGTGCGCCGTGTGGTACCCGAGGTTGCCCGTCATCAGGTTATAGCCCCGGTGCAGGATGTTGTAGGACGCGTGGGTGTGCTCGTTCGTGTCCAGCCCCACGTGGTGGAAGTACGTGGCCCACACCGTGACGAACAGGGACACGCACATGGGCAGCAGGAACACCCAGAGCGCGTTGTACCAGTCGTGCCAGAACAGCAGGCCCAGCAGGAACACCTGCAGCGCGCCCATCCCCAGGAAGACGGGCAGGTAGCGCGGGTGCTGCCGCCCCACGGCGAACGCGCGGGGGTAGGCCACCAGGGTCGTGATGATGGAGAACTCCATCTCGCCCATGGTCGTGCCGTCGGCGCGCTTCCAGCGGGCCTCGTCCTTCTCCTGGTCCAGGTAGTTGCGATGGTGGCCCAGCACGTGGTGCAGGAACCACGCATGTGACGTCACCCCCGTCTGGAACGCGAGCATCACCTCCAGCAGGCGGTTGGGCAGCGCATGCCGGAACATGGGCACGTGCTGGTGGTGGTGGTTCCACGCGCAGATCCACCCCTTGGGAATCACCCAGAGGAGGAGCCACAGCACGGGGAACCAGGCGCTCCGCGACGTGAAGTAGACCGTCAGGTCCAGGGCGAACACGCAGGCGAACAACAGGACGGGGATGCGATCACTCGGATGTCGAAACAGGGTCATGTTGCTTTCGCTGCGAGGGGGGAAGGTCCTAGCCCACCGACTGACGGGCCGTAACGACCGGGCGTGCGACGAACTTCCCGGTGACGCCCTTCGGTAGGACGACGCCGAAGAAGAAGTCCTCCTCGAAGGGCTCCGTGGAGTCCACGTGCACCCTGGCGCGCGCGGCGAGGGTGGCGAGCGCCGTCTGCAGGAACACCATCGCCAGGGGCGCGGCCACGCACGCGCGCGGGCCCCGGCCGAACGGGAAGAAGTGGCCACTGCCCAGCGGATCCCTCGCCGTGCCTCCGTCCAGCCAGCGCGAGGGGTCGAAGGTGTCCGGAGCCGTCCAGTGGGCGGGGTCCCGGTGCAGGTGCTGGTTCGAGATGAGAAGCGTCGTCCCCGCCGGCAGCGTGACGCCCGCCAGCTTCGTGTCGGCGCTCGGCGTGCGGGTGAAGATGCGGACCGCCGGAAGGATGCGCAGGGCCTCGTACGCGACGGCCTCCGTCCAGCGCGCGCCGCGCAGGACCTCCCAGCTCGGTGGCGCCTCGGCCAGCGCGGCGGCCTCGGCGGCGAGTCGCGCCTCGGCGTCGGGGGACTTCTGGAGCTGGTGGAAGGCCCCCACCAGCGTGGTGCTGCAGGAGAAGACGCCGCCGTAGAAGCTGGAGCCCAGCAGGTGCGCGAGCACCTGGTCATCCATCTCCGGCATCTCGCGCAGCGTCCAGGACAGCAGGTCCTGCCCGCCCGGAGTGGGCGTCCGCCGCGCCGCGCGAACGCGCTCCAGGAACTGCCCGTAGTAGCGCGTCTTCGCGGCCTCGTAGCCCTTGGGGAAGCGCACGAAGCGCAGGGGGAGGTTCGCCTTGATGCGCGCGTCCGCCCCCTTCGCCAGCAGCATGAAGTCGTCGTAGGCCGGGTCCGGGAGGTGCTCGCCGACCAGCGTCACCGCGAGCGCGTCGAACGTCAGCCGCCGCAGCGCGGGCGTGAGGTCCAGCGGGCCCTGCGTCAGGAGCGCCTCCAGTGAGCGGGTGATGGACGCCCGCAGGGGCCCCACCTGGGCCGCCAGCCAGTCACCGGACCAGGGCTGCGCCATGGGGTCCGTCCGACGCTTGCCAGCCCAGTCCTCGCCCTGCTTCGCGATGAAGGACGTGTCGTCCGTCACCGTCGGGCGCACCTGCTCGTTGACGTTGCCTTTCTCGAACTCGAGCCGGCGCGTCTCCATGACCTCCTCGATGACCGAGGGGTCGTTGAGCACCAGCGCGGGGCTGGGGCCCATCCAGACCAGCGTGACGCCGCCATACTCCCGCCCATACCGCGCGCAGACGTCCCAGGGTGGCACGCCCAGGAAGTCCCCCACGTTGCCCAGCACGCCGGGCTGGGGGCCGGGAAGCCCCTGCAGCGCCTTGCGCCGGGCCCCGAAGAACAGATTGAACAGACCGCGCGAGAGCAGGTTCGGCATGGGTTCCTTCACACGTCTCAGACAGTGATGCCGCAGGGGATGCGGTCGGGCCGCAGGACGGTGTAGGGCACCTCACTCGTCGCGTTCCGGGCCTTCACCGCTTCCAGCTGGGCGCGCAGCCGGTCCTGGAAGCGCTGCTGGACGGCGAGCACCTCGGACTCCTGGAAGTACACCTCGCGCCAGCCGCCCTCGTTCAACAGGTACTCCTCGTCGTCACCGAAGCTGGAGAGCGCCCGGCCGATGGCGACCTGCCAGAGCGTCTGCGAGCGGGTGGGCAGCATCTCCGCGAGCTCCTTCGCGCCGATGACGCCCTTCCGCGTGGGAGGCGCCTGCCGCATGCACAGCGGCGCGTTCGGCACGAAGGCGTAGTGCTCGTACTGCAGATAGTTCACCGCCGCGTGCTGGACGCTGACCGTGAAGATGAGCGTGGCGAGGATGTCCACCAGGTCGGAGACGCGCTTCAGCTCCGCGCAGGGCAGCTTGTCGGCGGGCAGCCCCCGCTCGACGAGGTCCGCCCACCAGGCCTGGAGCTCCGCGTCCTCCACGAGGTCCGCGTCGGACCGGTAGAAGTGCCCGAGCACGCCGCCGACGTACTCCTCGATGGCGTCCCACAGCGGCAGCGCGTCGTCGCGGTAGGGGTAGTACGGCAGCACCGCCGGGTCCAACACCCCGCGGCGCGCCAGGTCCACGCGGGGCTTGTTGTCCGTCAGCTTCCAGCGCTCGTAGCCCTTCTTGCCCAGCTGCAGGTGCCCCTTGTCCGGGCCGCCGGTGGCGATGAAGTCGTCGAACACGGCGCCCTCGGCGAGCAGCCCCTTGCGGGCCCCGTCGTTGATGGCGAGGGTGTAGCGGAAGTGCCGGCGCATCAGCTTGTAGACGGGGTGCGGGTCCGGCAGGTTGCGCATCGTCGCCATGACGAACGGCTCCGCCACGAAGTGCGTGCGCAGCGCGTGCCCCACCATCTGATGGGCGTTGCCCTCGCCGCAGCGCACGAAGATCTTCGCCGCCAGCCAGTCGTACTCGCCGTCGTTCGGCGTGAAGACCGGGTCCTTCGCGGCGTCGCGGCCGAGCTGGATGGCGAGCGGGCGCAGCCTGTGGGTGTCATCCCAATACAGCAGGCACCGGGACGCGGGCGCCCAGCGCCGCTCCTCCACGCCGTGCTCGTCCACCTTCCGGAACATCTGGATGCCTTCGAGAATCTCGAGGTCGAGCAGGAAGACGCGCCGCGCCTCCAGGGCCTGGGCCAGCGTGGTGCCCGGTGACAGCAGGCCCGCCACCGCGTCGTCGGTGAGCGCGAAGCCCTCCGGCAGGGCGGTGATGCTCGTGATGTGGACGGGGTGGATGCCCTGCACGGCCTGCCGCGCGAACTCGTAGTCGTCCTTCCACCGCTGGGCGAGGTGGGGCAGCTCGATGCCCTTGAAGAAGTCGTAGATGTCCACCAGCCCGTCCCAGACCTTCGCCAGCATGGGCAGGTGGAGCTGGATGGACGCCAGCGTCTTGGCGATGACCACCTCGTAGCTGCCCTCCACGAGCCCCCGGTAGAGCTCGTCCTTCGGCAGCGGCCGCTCCTTGCGGATGTCGAGCGCGCCAGGCAGGCCCACCGTCTCCTCGGCCGGACGCCAGCCATACATCTCCTTGCGGGCGCGGAGCTGCGCCTGACGGGCCGTGGCCTCGCGCTCGTTGCGCACCTGCCGTGCGAGCCGCGCCGTTCCCTCAAGCACCTCCACCGTCGAGTTGCCCAGCACCCACCGGTGGTGGGGGAAGTTCCACAGCTTGACGCCGGAGGTCACCTGGACGGTCTCCAGCAGCCAGTCGTCCTCGAACTTCGCGGTGTTGCTGAAGCGCAGCAGGAGCAGCTCGCCCACGTCCGGGCCCCGCACCGTGTACACATCCTCCGCACCGATTCCGAAATCGTTGCGGAAGGGCTTGTCCAGCACGTGGGGCCCACTCTCGCCCTGCATGCCGACCAGAATCACGGAGATGGTCGCGTCCGTTCCCGCGCCAAGCCGCGAGCCCGTGCGAATCACGAGTTTGTATTCAGTGCTCATGGGGGTTCCCGGAATCACCACAGGCCCTTGCGTATAGGATGGCGCGCGCGGGACTGGCAAGTCGGGCACCTGGAGCCATCCGTGCTAGAAGCACTCACATGTGCCTGCTGTCTGCCTTCCAAGGCCTCGTCCTCGAACACGCCTCGCGAGGACGGAACTGATGCTCGTGGCGCTGCGTCGCCTGATGTCCTCCCTGGGCTTCAAGCGTGAGGAAGCCACCGACCTCCTGGAACCCGAGGAGCTGGCGCGGTGGTACTCGGGGCTCGACCTGCCCCAGCGGCGAGCCATCAGCCGGAAGCTGGCTGCTCACGTTCGCGCGCCTCGCGCCGTACGCGAGCCGTCGAGCCTGCCTGCCCTCGCCAGGGGCCGTCTGGCGTTCGAGCAGGACGGTCCTCATGGCCCCATCCCCCTGCATCACCTGAAGGTCGAGCTGTGGGACCGGGACCTCGGCGGCCCGGATGACTACCTGGGCGAGGGCTTCACGGACGCGGAGGGGCGCTTCGAGATTCGCTACGACCCCGCCGACGCCGGAGCGGGCGACCTGCCGGACCTGGAGCTGCGCATCTTCGAGCCGCAGCACACCTTCCGCCCGGATGGCCGGGTGGTGGAGAGCTGGCGGCGCATCGGCTCGCAGCGGGGCCCCGACGACCATGGCGGGCTGCACCACGACTTCGGGACGGTCCGCCTGCCCTACTGGGAGTACGACCCCACGACACCCTTGGCGCGGCTGCACGTCGTGGAGGAAGGAACGCCGCCCACGGAGTATGCGCCGGGGCGCTCGCTGGCGATGCTCAAGGCCGTCGCGCCCATCGAGCTCGTCAAGCGGCAGCACCTGCTCCAGGTCCGGCTGGGACAACCGCCGAGCCTGACGAAGATCCAGGCCGACTATCCCGAGCCAATGACGGTCCGCATGGAGCGGCAGGAGCCGGGCTCCTCGCGGAGCGACGCCTACTTCGGCGAGCGGCTGCTCAACGGCATGTTCTCGTCCATCATGGACAGGGATCCGGAGCAGCCCGGCGACGCGAACGCCTTCCGGCTCTACCAGCCGTGGAACGCCTACGAGCAGGACGGCCTCCACTGCCTGCCCGACGTCGACGTGCGGCTGCGGCTGGTGGAGGGCCGGCTCCTGCCGGTGCGCATCATCCTGGGAATGCGGGAGCCCGGGGCGACCGCGCCGGGCTCGCCGGTGACGCGGCGGAGCTTCACGCCCGCGGACGGCGCCGCCTGGGAGGCCGCCAAGCGGATGGCGCGGGTGAGCGCGACGCTGGACACGGAGCTGGGCAACCACCTGGCCCAGTGCCACTTCAACGTGGAGCAGTACGCCATCGCCGCGCACCGGAACCTGCGGCGCAATCCCGTCCGCTGGCTGCTCATGCCCCACCTGCGCGAGGTGGTGTTGATCAACCACTCCGCCAATGGCTTCCTGGTGGGCCCCACCGGCTACATCACTCGCGCCAGCGCGCTGACACAGCGGGGCGTGGAGGCGCGGCTGGAGCACCTGATGGGCAGCTACGACTGGCGGGGCTTCGCGCCCGCGGCACCCGTCTGTGAGGGGCACCGCTACGCCCACGCCGCCAACCTGTTCTGGCGGCTGCTCGGGGAGCACGTGGACGCCTTCTTCGCCGAGCACGACGCGCAGATTCAGGCGCAGTGGACGGAGGTGCGTCGCTTCTCGGAGGACCTCGTCACGCACTCGGTGCCGGCCTTCGTCTGCCGCTACCTGCGCGCGCGGGTGCCGGGAAAGCCCGCGCCCTGGTTCGTGCGCTCGGAGCGCATGGACCTGGACGCGAAGGCCGCCGAGCCCCCGCCCCGCGCCGTCAGCGCGGTGACCCGGACCGACCTGCCCCAGCCCGGCGAGCTGGACGCGCTCAAGCAGCTGTGCCGCTACGTCATCTTCTTCGCCACCTTCCGGCACGCGTGGGCCAACAACCTCCAGTGGGAGGATGCCGGCGAGGTGCTCTACGCCTGTCTGGGATTGCGCTGGGGAAAGGGGGGCGCCCTCTCCACCGAGGAGGACCTGGACGTCGCCCCGCTTCCGAGCGAAGCCACGGAGATGCTGTGGATCTCCTGGATGCTTTCCAGGACGAACTACGGTTTCCTGCTGTCGAACGAGGAGCAGGACGTGCATCCGCGGTTCGTGGAACTGCTACGCGCCCACGCCGCCGCGTTCGCCGCGCTGGGGCTCGACATCCGCACCGTGAGCTCCCGCATCAACATCTGACGTCGCGCGAGCCGCTCAATCGCTCGCATCCCGCCGTTCCAGGTATCTGGTGAGACGCGACGCCACGCTGCGTCAGCGAGAAGTCCGTGCAGCGTATCAATCCGAGCAACAACAACACGGTATTCTCGGCAACATTGATTCACCCGGAAGACGCGGTTATGATTCATTTTGTGTCGGAGGTATGAGCCGTGCGCTTGGTGTAGGCCAGCAGTCGCACAGGTCGGTCTGCTTCCGTCCCGCCCTGTTCATCCCTACGGCACGTTCGTCAACTGAAGCCAAGGAGAGCAACATGGACACCACGTCGCAGGGCATGGATCTCGTGGAGCAGTGGCGTAACGATGCGAGCATGGACAACCCCGCGGGCCCGCTGTTCATCGGCGGCGAGTTCACGGAGGCGGACATCATCTGTGAGACCGGCACCATCAGCGGCCGGTGTGGCACGGCCTGCACGGGCTCCCGGACCCTCGACTGCTGCTGATACATGACGGCGTCTGATACAGGCGCCAGTAACTTCGACGCATCGCTGGGTTGCCAGCTCTTGCCCGCCGTGGAAGAGCTGGCAGCCCGGCTTGAGCGAGTTACTGGGTTGTCTTCCGGCGAGCGCGACACCGTCGTCACCGCGACGCGTGACTCGCTCTACGCCGTCCTCTCCAGGAAGCTCACCCGGCTGCTCGTCCTCGAGCTGAACGCCGCGCGGGTGACGGGACGTCTCACCGGCACGGACGCGGAGCAGCGCTGGGCCCAGTTCCTGGAGCTCTCGTCGCGACGTGACTTCTGGGATGGGCTCGCGGGCCCCTACCCCACCCTGCTTCCCCGCGTCGAAACCATTGTCCGCAACCGCTGCACGGCCTCGCTGCGCTTCGCGGAGCGCTGGGCCGCCGACCGCGCCAGCCTCGCCGCCCTGTGTGGCAACCCACCGGGTGAGCTGAGGAGCCTCGGCTTCGGCGCGGGTGACAGTCATTGCGGCGGGCAGACGGTCTCTCTGCTCCACTGTGACGGCGGACGGCTGGTCTACAAGCCGCGCTCTCTGGCCATCGACGTGGCCCTGCGTGACTTCGTCGCCGAGCTGGCCGGACACCACGACGGCCCCCTGACCCTCCGCGTCCCCTCGGTGGTGATGCGCGAAGAGCATGGCTGGGCCGAGTTCGTCCCGCATCGCTACGCCTCCGACGGCGAGGAATTGCTCGCGTTCTACCGGGGCATCGGCCACTGGCTCGCCATCATGCGGCTGCTGGGCGGCAGCGACCTGCATGCGGAGAACCTCATCGCCCATGGGGGCAGTCCCGTCATCGTGGACTGCGAGACGCTCTTCACGCCGAAGCCCCCGCCGAATCCGTCGGGTCTGGGCGAGGCGTTGGACCGCGCGGCCGGACTCGTCTCCGGCACCGTGCTCTCCATCGGCCTGCTCCCCGGCCGTGGCGAGGGCCTGGGCTGGCGCGGCGTGGACAGCTCCGCCGTGGGAATGCTCCCCGGCCAGCAGCCACGGCTGCGGCAGCCCGGCGTCGTCAAGGCCGGCACCGACGAGGCGCGCATCGGCGCCACCCAGGTCGAGGCGCCCGTCTCCCAGAATCACCCCAGCCCGGAGCCCGCCCTGGCGCGGTACTGGCCCGAGGTCCTCGCGAGCTTCGGCGAGATGACGGAGACGCTGCGGCGGCTGGACACCCGGGGAAGGCTGCGGCCCATGCTGGAGCGTTTCGAGCCCTGCCGCATCCGCGTCGTGACGCGGACGACGGAGGTCTACTCGGAGCTGGCCCGCATGCTGTGGCATCCCGTCTCGCTCCACAAAGAGGCGCCGCCCCGTCAGCGAGCGAAGGAGTTGCTGGCGAAGATGGCGGTCAACGTGTCGACCGCGCCCTCAGACCCGGCCGTCATCGAGGCCGAGGTGGAAGAACTGCTCGTGGGCGACATCCCCATCTTCACCACGCGGGCCTCCGAGGGCCGGCTGGAGGGTCCCCGCGGCACGTCATGGCTGGCGCCGCGCAACCTGGTGGACGCCTCGCTGGAGCACTGGCGCGCGGCGGACTTCAAGCTGGAGCGCAACGTCATCCAGTCCGCGCTGGTCAGTGCGTACATCAACGATGGATGGAGACCGGACGAGGTGCCGCGCCGACCCGAGCAGGTGCGGGTGGACAGCGTCGAGCGCTCCCGCCGGCGCGTCGTGGCGCGCATCATGAGCGACCTCGCCTCCACCTCCATTCGCGGCAAGGACGGCACCGTCACCTGGATTGCGCCCATCTTCCGGCCCACCGGCTGGTCCGTGCAGCCGCTGGAGCAGGACCTGTATGGCGGCACCTCCGGCGTGGCGCTCCTGCTGGGCGCGTACCTGCGCGAGGCCGCGGCGGGCCGGGCCGACCCGGTGGACGGACTGGAGGACCTGCTCGCCGCCACGCTGCGCACGCTGGACCTGGCCGAGGCCCGGCCCGCCCTCCAGCGGAGCAAGGGCGTGAAGCTGAGGCCCCAGGCACCGGGCGGCTACATCGGCCTCGGCTCGCAGCTCTGGACGCGCCTCGTCCTCGCCGGGTGGGGACTCGACCGCGGTGACGGCGTGGCGCGCGCCGTCGCACTCGCCGAGGGGATTCCCGAGGCCGCCGCGGCCGACGACATCCACGACGTGCTCTCCGGCAAGGCGGGCGCGATTGGGCCGCTCCTCGCGCTCGCCCGGAAGACGGGAGACGCACGGCACCTGCGCATGGCCAGCGAGCTGGGTGACACGCTATGCGACCTGGCGAAGCAGAAAGGGGATGGGGTCTACTGGGTTCACCAGAGCTGGCCCGAAGGAGTCGGCGGCTTCGCTCACGGCGTCACCGGCATCGGCTGGGCGCTGACGCGGCTCGCCCGGGCCACGGGCTCTCCCCGGCATGCGCAGACGGCGCGGGCGGCCTTCGCGTTCGAGGAAGCTCTCTTCGACGAGGGCGAGCAGAACTGGCTGGACTTGCGCCTGCTCGAAGGACTGAAGACGGCCGCGGCGTGGTGTCACGGCTCGGTGGGCATCGGCCTGGCTCACGCCGACCTCGACCCGGCGCTGGAGAATCCGCATACGCGACTCATGCTGCGCCGGGCCGCCGCGGCAACGTGGCGCCAGGGCCTGGGCTGGAACCACTGTGCCTGCCACGGCGACCTGGGTGCGTGGGAGGTGCTGGACCGCGCGATTGCCGCCGGTGAGGGCCCCGAGGGCCTGACGCGAGAGCACCTGCTGGGCACCGTCCTGACCAGCATCGAGGAGCACGGGCCCTCGTGCGGCATGGCGCGAGATGCCTTCGTCCCCGGCCTGCTGCCCGGCCTGGGCGGTGTCGTCTACCAGCTCCTGCGGGCGCATCCCGAGAACGACCTGCCCTCGATTCTGACGGTCGGCGGAGGAATCCCCTGAGCGCGGACGCCCCCCAGGCCGAACTCGAGAGGCCGTACTGGCGGATCGACGGGGCCGCGCCGCCGGGCCATGGGCTGCTGGCGCTCGTGCGGCGCATGTCGCTGTCCATCCAGCCGGTGCTCACCGTGCTGCGCCGGGCCGCGCCCCGGTCCACGCTCGTGGTCTTCGGCGCCCAGGTGCTCGCCGGAGCGGCCACCGCGTGGGGGCTGCTGCTGACGACGAGCGTCCTCGGGCAGCTGCTGTCCGGGGGGCCGGATGTGGAGCGGCTGCGTGCCGCCCTGCCCACGCTGCTCCTGCTCGGCGGCGTGCAGCTCGCGAGAATGGGGATGGAGACGGCCACCTCCATCGCGCGGGCCCACCTCGTCCCCCGGGTGTACCGCGTCGCGGAGGAGGACCTCTTCCGCGTGAGCCTCCAGGTGGAGCTGTCGTCCTTCGATGACCCGGGCTTCTACGACCAGCTCCACCGGGCCCGGGACCGGGGCGTCATGCACCTGGAGGGCGCCACCACCTGCCTCGTCGATGCCTTCCGCGCGGCGTTCTCCGTGGGCGGCGCGGCGCTCGCGCTGCTCTGGCTGCATCCGCTGCTGCTGCCCATCCTCGTCGTCGCGCTGCTGCCCGAGGGCTGGGCCGCGCTCCATGCGGCGCGCCTGCAGTACTCCGGCATGGCGACGACCATCTCGCTCACGCGGCAGGTCCACATGATGGCCGAGCTCGCGACGCAGCGCGAAGCCGCGCCAGAGATTCGCACCAACCAGGCCGAGGACTACGTCCTCTCCGAATACCGGCGCGCCGCCGTGGCGCTCCAGGACCACCTGGTCCGCATGGGCGTCGCCGAGGCGCGGGCAACGGCGTTCGGCCGGCTCCTCTCGGGGCTCGGACTGGTGGCGACCTTCGTCGCGCTCGGGATGATGCTGCGGGCCCACTGGCTGGACCTGGCCGTCGCCGGCACGGCGGTCATCGCGGTGCGGAGCGCGAGCACGGCCCTCACCCAGCTCATGCAGATGGCGCATGGGCTGTTCGAGAAGGGCCTGTACATCAGCGACTACCGCGAGTTCATCGAGCAGTCCTCGCGGCGCGCCCGGCCCGCCACCGGAGTGAAGGCGCCGGAGAACCCACAGCGCATCGAGCTGCACGGCGTGGGCTTCCACTACCCGGACCGGGAGGACCGCCCCGCGCTGCGTGACGTGTCGCTGACCATCGATGCGGGGCAGAGCATCGCGCTCGTCGGGGAGAATGGCTCGGGGAAGACGACGCTGGCCAAGCTGATTGCCGGGCTCTACCCGCCGACCTCGGGGCGGATTACGTGGGATGGCGTGGACCTGCGGGACATGGCGCCCGACAGCCTCGCGGACCGCGTGGTGATGGTGCTGCAGGACCCCATCCGTTGGCCCCGGAGCGCACGGGACAATGTCCGCCTCGGCAGACACCAGCGGGTGGACCCGGATGCGCGCGTGCTGCACCAGGCCGCCGAGCAGGCCCGCGCCCTGGAGGTCATCGAGAGCCTTCCGCAAGGCTGGGAGACGCTCCTGTCGCGTCAGTTCCGGGGCGGCCAGGACCTCTCCGGCGGACAGTGGCAGCGGCTCGCGGTGGCGCGCGGGCTGTACCGGGACGCGCCGCTCGTCATCTGGGATGAGCCGACGGCGCCGCTGGACGCCAGGGCCGAGCATGCCGTGTACGAGTCGCTCCGGCAGATGGCCCGCAACCGCACCGTGATTCTCATCACGCACCGGCTCGCGAGCGTCCGCAACGCGGACCGCATCTACTTCCTGGAGCGCGGCGCCATCGTCGAGCAGGGCCGCCACGAGGAGCTGATGCGCCTGAACGGGCGCTATGCCGAGCTCTACCGCCTGCAGACGAAGCTGCACGGACTGGACGAGGACAGCGCCTGACGATGATGACCGCGATGGAAGCCCACGGGCGTGCCCGGGAGGTCGACTGGTCCCCGCTTCGCGGAGTCCTCCAGGGCACCGTCATCACCCCGGGCGATGAGCGGCTGGTGCTCGCGAACAAGCAGTTCGCCGCGGGCCAGCCGATTGCGCCACCCCAGGCCCTGGTCCGCTGCCGGAGCACTCCGGACGTGCGGCGAACGCTGGAGTTCCTCCGCGAGCACGCGCTGCCGTTCTCGGTGCGCAGCGGAGGACATTGCTTCGCCGACCTGTCCACCCGCGCGCCCGTCATCGTCGACCTCGCGGAGCTGAATCACGTCACGTGCCGTGACGGCGTCGCCGTCGTGGGTCCGGGCGCGCTGTCCGGAGATGTCAGCCGGAGCCTCGCGACCGAGGGGCGCGTGGTGCCCACGGGCGGGTGCCCCCGGGTCGGCATGGGAGGACTCTCGCTCGTGGGGGGCTTCGGGTTCCTGGGCCGCCGCCACGGGCTCACGAGCGACCAGGTCGAGCGGCTGCGGGTCGTCCTCGCGGACGGGAGCGAGGTCCACGCGAGCCGGGACGAGGCGCCGGACCTCTTCTGGGCGCTGCGAGGCTCCGGCACCGCCGGCCTGGGCATCGTCACCGAGCTGACGCTGCGGACGTTCCCCCTGGAGGGGCTCACGGTCTGCAACGGCCGCTGGCCCCTGACGGAGGCCGCCGCGCTGATGGCGCTCTGGCAGCACCACGCGCCCGAGGCGGACCCGGACGTCAACCTGGAGCTGGGCCTCGTGGCGCCGGATGATCCGGAGGCTCCGTGCCACGTGGAGCTGTTCGGCGTCCTGCTCGGGAGCGACGCGCGCGTCGCGGGACACCGGGAGACCCTGGCGCGCTGGCTGGGACCCCTGGCGAAGGACCTGCGCTTGTGGAACCTCGCTCCGGCGGAGGCGGCGGACTACGTCGTCGGGCTGCTGGACCACGAGGTCTCACCGGCGTGGCTGCCCAGCCTCCCCTACCGGCACACCGGCTATCAGTTCACCCGGTCGAACTTCTTCGATGCGCCCCTGAGCCCCGAGTCCATCCGGGCGTGCGTGGAGCAGTTCGAGGCGGACCGCCGCTACGCGCAGTTCCGCGAGCTGGAGCTCATTCCCTGGGGCGGCGCGTATGCGCGGCCGGATGCGTCCTCCAGCTTCCTCCACCGGGGCGCTCGCATGATGCTTCGCCACACCGCGACCGTAGGCTCGCGGTCCACGGAGGCGCTCCGAGAGCATGGGCGCGCGTGGGTGGATGCTTCGCGAGAGACGGTGCTCCGTCATGCCAACGGGCACGTGTACCAGGGCTATGCGGATACGCGCCTGGACCGCTTCCACCACGCCTACTACGGCGACCGCCTCGGGCGGCTCCAGCGCATCAAGCAGAAGTACGACCCGGAGAACGTCTTCAGGAACGCACAGACGCTCGCCCTGCCCTGAGAGGTGCGGCCCTGCCTCGCGCCCTACTGAAGCGCGCTTGCCGGGGCTCTGGCAGACTCCCACGGCGAATGGCACGCCACACACGCAAAGGTCCGCCGGAGCCGAAGCCCGCGGGCACGCCGTCCGGAAAGCCCTCGCCGGGCGGGTTCAACAATCCCTTCGCGAAACTCGCGGAGCTGCGGGACGCGCTCCCGGGCAAGACCCCGCAGCTTCGCGCGGAGGACTTCCCCGCCGAGCCACCACCGGATGGCCCGGAGAGAGCGGTGGTACGGCTCGCGCGGCGAGAGCGCGACGGCGCCGAGGTGACGCGGGTGGAAGAGCTGGGGCTGCCTCCCGATGCGCTCGCGGCCTGGGGCCAGGCGCTACAGCGCGGGCTCGCATGCCGTGTCTCGGTGGAGGGCGAGGCCCTGGTGCTGGAAGGAGACCAGCGCCGCGGCGTGCCGGGCCTCCTCCTCCGCAAGGGCGTGCGGCGCGTCTCCCAGGGTTGAGGTCCCCTACCCGCCCGCAGCCGGCCGCATCGCCAGTTCCACCGCGCCCACCTCGCGCCACCAGGGCGTGACTGCCTCCACGTGAGAGGGCTCCACGGCGGAGCCCAGGCGCGGCGTGAAGAGCCGCACGCGCTGCTCCTCCGCCAGCCGCACCAGCGTCTCCGCGGGCTCGTCCCAGGCATGGAGCGCCAGGTTGAAGGTGCCCCAGTGCACCGGCATCAGCGTGCCGCCACCGAGCATCGCGTGCGCCTTCAGCGCGTTCTCCGGGCCCAGGTGGATGCCTCCCCAGCTCGGGTGGAACGCGCCCACCTCCAGCATCACCAAATCGAAAGGCCCATGCCGGCGGCCAATCTCCTCGAACTCTGGCGTCAGCCCGGTGTCCCCGCTGAAGAAGACGCGGCGCCGGTCCGTGGTCAGCACCCACGACGCCCACAGCGTCCCGTTGCGGTCCCCCAGCCCCCGGCCGGAGAAGTGCTGCGACGGCGTGGCCGTGAAGCCCACCGGCCCCACCCGCGTCTCCTCCCACCAGTCCAGCTCGGTAATCAGCTCCGGCGCCACCCCGTACGCCTCCAGGTGCGCGCCCACGCCCAGCGCCGTGACGAACGGCACCCGCCGCTTCGCGAGCGCGGCGACGGTGGCGCGGCACAGGTGGTCGTAGTGGTCATGCGACAGCAGCACCGCGTCCAGCTCCGGCAGCGCGTCGAGCGGCACCGGCGCCGGGTGGAAGCGCTTCGGCCCGGCGAAGGACATGGGCGAGGCGCGCTCGCCCCAGACGGGGTCCGTCAGGATGCGCGCGCCATCCAGCTCCAGCAGCATCGTGCTGTGGCCCAGCCACGTCACGCGGAAGCCACTGCCCGGCCGGCGCGTCCACGCCTCCAGCGGGCTCAGCACCGGAAGGGGCGCCGGGGGCGTCCGCTGCGTGCCGTTGAAGAAGTACTCACCGAGCAGCGGCAGCGGGTTGCCCTGGAGGCCGGGGCCGACGGGCGCCGTGTTGCGGAAGCGGCCGTCCGTGAACTGCCTGGAGGCGCGCGCCCGCTCGAGTCGGAGTCCTGAAAGAGCCATGGCCCGTCTCTAATCCCGGCCGTGCTCCCGGGCCACCCGCCCCGTGTAAAGAAGTGTGTCAGCGGCTGTCGCGGCGCTTCTGCTGACGCGCCTGCTCCGCCCGCAGCGCCCCGCCGATGCGTTTCCCCGCCACCAGCGTCATCTTCGGCACCGGGTTGCCCTGCTTCTTGGGCCACTTCGGGCGCCAGTTCGACGTCGTCGACGGCTTGCCGGGGAAGTTCTTGTTCTTCATGGGCTGTGTCCTCATGAGTGGGGCCAGCCGGCCGTGAAGCGCCTGCCAGCCCGTCCGGTGGCGGACCCTTTCCAGAACCAACGCTCCCTACATCATGCACATGCCCGGGGCCCGCTGAAGCCCCGAGAGCAGGCGGCCAACCCCCGTCTCACCCGCCGTGGAGTGGCGGGCCGGTGAGCATGCTTCCGTCCTACGGGCGCGAACCCAGGGCGTCCCTCACTCCTTGGAGGCCGCGGGCTTGCGCGAGGCCTTGAGAATCTTCACCGGAGGCGTGAGCTTCTGCTCGCTCGCGGGCGCCTTCTGGATGGCGCGCACCACGTCCATGCCCTTCACCACCCGGCCGAAGGCGCCGAAGCCCTGGCCATCCGGGTTGCGCTTGCCGCCGAAGTCGAGCTCGGGCTGGTCGCCGAGGCAGATGAAGAAGTCGGAGGTGGCGGTGTCCGGCGTGTCGCGCGCCATGGACACGGTGCCGTCGCGGTGCTTCAGGCCGGTGACGCTCGTGCGCTCCAGGGGGATGGGCGCCTTGTCCTCGGACTGGCGCGCGGGGGCGATGCCGCCCTGGATGACTTCAATCTTCACCGGGCTGTGGGGCTGGTTGTCCGGCTTCACCGTGCGGTGGAACACGCCGCCGTCGTAGAGGCCCGCGTCCACGTACGTGAGGAAGTTGCGCACCGTCACCGGCGCGCGGGCCTCGTCGAGCTCCAGCTCGATGTCGCCCTTCTCCGTCTGGAGCACCACCCGCACCAGCTTCGACGGCGCGGGGCTGGCACCCTTCTTCGGCGCGGCGGCGAGCGCCAGGGCGGGCAGGAGCAGCAGCATGGCGAGGCAGGCGGAGGCGAAGGTCTTCATGGGCGTCACCTGGGCAGGGGAGCGGGAGACTCCGCCCCTCGGGGGACTTCTACCGCGTGGCCAGGAAATGCGCTTCGCTGCGTATTCCACCTGTCTGGCCCCACCTTCGAGACGCCCAAGATGACCGCCCGCTACAACCTGCTGTCACCCGAGCTGAAGACCAATCCGTACCCCGCGTACGCGGACCTGCGCCGCAACGCTCCGGTGTGCCAGGTGGACCCGGGTGGGATGTGGGCGGTGACGCGCTACGACGACGTGATGCACGTGCTGAAGAACCCGCAGGTCTTCTCCTCCAAGGGCTTCGGCGCGGCCACCAACCCGCCCTGGCTCGGCGGCAACCCGTTCTCCGAGTCGATGCTCGCCATGGACCCGCCCCACCACGGGCGGCTGCGGGTGCTCGTCTCGCGCGCCTTCGGCGCCCCCGCCATGGCCCGCATGGAGCAGCGCGTGCGCGCCTTCGCGCGGGAGGCCGTGGCCGCCCTGCCCCTGGACCAGCCCTTCGACATCATGCAGCCGTACGCCCTGCGCATCCCCGCCAGCGTCATCGGCGACCTGCTGGGCGTGGAGTCCTCCATGCACGGCCGCCTCAAGCGCTGGGCGGACCTCATCACCGGCGGCGTCACCACCGTCCGTCCGGAGGAGGAGGACCGCAAGCAGCTGGCGCGTGACGCCGTGCGGGAGCTGAGGGGCTACTTCGGCGGGCTCTTGAATCGCCGCCGCGAGGAGCCCGGAGAGGACATCCTCAGCGACCTCGTCCGCGCCCGCGTGGAGGGCGAGGCCCTCACCCAGGACGAGCTCATCGCCTTCTGCTCCCTGCTGCTCGTGGGCGGCATCGAGACCGCGGTGCACATGCTGGGCGCGTCCCTCGTCGTGCTGCTGGAGCAGCCGGAGCTGCTGGCGCGGCTGCGCGCCGACCGCTCGCGCATCCCCGCCTTCATCGAGGAAATCCTCCGCTACGAGCCGCCCGCGCAGGCCGCTCCGCGCGTCACCACCCAGGACGTGCAGCTGGGAGGCGTGAGCCTGCCCGCGGGCTCGCGCCTGCTCGTGCTCATCGGCTCGGCCTGCCATGACGACGCGCAGTACCCCAATGGGGACCGCTTCGACATGGACCGCCCCGGCCCGCAGAACCTGCCCTTCGGGCACGGCGTCCACTTCTGCCTGGGCGCGCAGCTGGCGCGCATGGAGGGGCGGCTGGCCCTGGAGGCGCTGCTGGACCGGGTGGGCCGCCTGGAGCGCGGCCCCGAGCCGATGACGTGGCACCGCACGCTGGTGGTCCGCGGCCCCGCCACCCTGCCCATCGTGCTGCACCCGGCCTGACGCGTCAGCGCGCGTCTACAGCGGCCCGCCCAGGTCGGCCGGCGGCGGCCCCACGGCGGCGCGCTCGCCATGGCCGATGCGCGAGTGCCGGCGGCCATAGCCGAAGTAGATGGCCAGCCCCAGGCCCAGCCAGATGAACAGGCGCAGCCACGTCTCCAGTCCCAGGCCAATCATGAGGGACATGCAGACGACGATGCCCAGCACCGGGACCACCGGAACGAAGGGCGTGCGGAAGGGCCGGTTCAGCTCCGGCTGGCGGTAGCGCAGCACCAGGACGCCGCCGCAGACGACGACGAAGGCGAACAGGGTGCCGATGGAGACCAGCTCTCCCAGCAGGCCGATGGGGAACAGCCCCGCCACCACCATGGCCACCACGCCCGTCAGCAGCGTGGAGGCATAGGGCGTCTTGAAGCGCGGGTGGATGCGCGCGAAGAACGGGGGCAGCAGCCCGTCGCGCGACATCGCGTAGAAGATGCGCGGCTGGGCCATCAACATGACGAGCACCACCGAGGCCAGGCCGGCGACGGCCCCCAGGCTGACGATGGGCCGCAGCCAGTTGAGCGACGCCCCCGCGTTGGAGATGGCCACGTACACGGGCTCGGGCACGTTGAGCGTGGTGTAGTGCGCCAGGCCCGTCATCACCGCCGCCATCAGCACGTACAGCAGCGTGCAGACGGCCAGCGAGCCGAGGATGCCCGTGGGTAGATCCTTCTGCGGGTTGCGCGTCTCCTGCGCCGCGGTGGACACCGCGTCGAAGCCGATGAAGGCGAAGAAGATGACGCCCGCGCCCGACAGCACCCCGCTCCACCCGAAGTGGCCGAAGGTGCCCGTGTTCTCCGGGATGAAGGGCGTCCAGTTCGAGGGCACCACGTAGAACGCGCCGAAGCCGATGACGAGCAGCACCACCGTCACCTTCACGGCGACGATGATGTTGTTGACCCGCGCCGACTCGTGCACGCCGACGAACAGCAGCACCGTCATCAACCCCACCAGCAACACCGCCGGCAGGTTCATGATGGCGCCGGTGGCATGGGGGATGTGCGAACCCGCCGCCACCTCGAAGGGCGCGGTGACGAGCTCCCGGGGGAGCTGGATGTGGAGGTAGTCCCGGAGGAAGGCGGTGAAGTAGCCGGACCAGCCCACCGCCACCGTGGAGGCGGCGAAGAGGTACTCGAGGATGAGGTCCCACCCGATGATCCAGGCGATGAGCTCACCCAGCGTGGCGTAGCCGTACGTGTACGCGCTGCCGGCCACCGGAATCATCGCGGCGAACTCGGCGTAGCACAGCCCCGCGAAGAGACAGCCCAGCCCCGCCAGCACGAAGGCCAGGATGATGGCCGGCCCGGAGTGCTGGGCCGCCGCCGTCCCCGTCACCACGAAGATGCCGGCGCCGATGATGGCGCCGATGCCCAGCAACGTCAGTTGGAAGCCGGTGAGCGTGCGTCGCAGCTCGTGCCCGGCGCCTTCATCGCCCTGAAGCTGGGCGATGCTCTTCTTCGACCAGATGCCCATGCGCGGGCATCCAACACCGCGTCCGACTCTGGAGGAAGGAAGATTCGCGCCTTCCCCGGACGAATGTCAGCCTCCGACGGGCTGCGTTACTACCCGCGGCGCCAGCCATCCGCCGTGTGGCGGCGGGAGCCCCACGGGTCGCGGCGGTCCTCCCGCGTCTCGCGGCGGTCCTCGCGCTGCTCGCGGCGGTCCTCGCGCATCTCCTCGTGGTTGCCACGCACCTCCTTCTCGCCCACGCGGATGAGCTCCACGATGAGCTCGCGCTTGCGGTGCAGCGCCCCGCCGTGCCGCATGCCCTCGATGGCCGCCAGCTCGCGGGCAATGGCCCGGCGCGTGCGCAGCGCCGCCTCCTCCGCCCTCACGTCCTGGCGGTCATCCCGCGCGTCACGCCGGTCGTCGCGCAAATCCCTCCGGTCATCCGCGTTGCGCCGGCTCCAGCGGTTGTCGTCCCGGGCCTCCCACTCGGAGCCGCGCACCTCGCGGTAGCTGCGCCGCGCCTCGGCCCGGTCCGCGTCCAGCTCCGCCCGGCTCTCCGCCAGCTCGGCCCGCAGCAGCTTGCGCAGCGTGGCCTCCACCGCGGACATCTCGCGCTCGCTGCGGCGGCTCCAGGCGCTGTCGAAGCGGCCGAGCACGCCGCGCAGTTCCTCCACATCGCGCCGGTCGTCCCTCATCTCGCGCCGGTCCTGGCGCAGCTCCTGACGGTCCTGCGCGCGCTCCACGCGGTTGCGGCGCTCCTGGGCATGCGCGCTGCCGGCGAAGAGAAGGGCGGCGACCAGCGCGGAAGAGATGCGGTTCATGGGGTGTCCTCGGGGCTCTGTCTGGGCCCGCTGTCCTGTTCGTGATGATGGACGACCAGGGCCCGCCTTTATTCGAAAAGCCACGGATGGGGGCCGGGTATTTTGAGTCCCAACCGAAGCATGAAGGGGGGCCGGGATGTTCAGAACACCGCAGCTTTTTTGCAACCGGCATGCTGAAGAGGGATTCCGCCCGTCGCGGGCCGGCCACACTCTTGGTCCCTGGGAACTTCAGTGAGTGAACCTGGCACCACAACCGAAGAGGCGCGCCCGAAGGCCACCATCCTGGTCGTCAACGACACGCCCTCGGTGCTGTACCTCACCGCCCTCACGCTGAAGCGGGGGGGTTACCACGTGGTGGAGGCCACGTCGGGGACGGAGGCGCTCCGGCTGGCGGCGGGGCGGCCGGACATGGTGCTCCTGGACGTGCGCATGCCGGACATCGACGGGTACGAGGTGTGCCGGCGCCTGCGCGCGCGGGAGGAGACGCGGGACCTGCTCATCGCCCACCTCTCCTCGAAGGCCGTCAGCCGGGAGGACCGCGTCCGGGGGCTTGCCCAGGGCGCGGATGCCTACTGGACGACGCCCATCGGGGACGAGGAGCTGCTCGCCAACGTGGAGGCACTCCTGCGGCTGCAGGTCCGCGCCCAGGCCGCCGTCCGGGTGCGCGACGAGTTTCTCTCCATCGCCGCCCACGAGCTGAAGACGCCCATCACCGCGCTGCGGCTCCACCTGGAGCGCGTGCAGCACCATCTCTCGCGCACCCCGGCGGAGACCATCTCCCGGGGCACCGTGGAGGCGAGCACCGCGCCCGCCATCCGGCAGCTCGTGCGCCTGCAGCAACTGCTGGACACGCTGCTGGACGTGTCGCGCGTGGGCACCCAGCGGCTGAAGCTGGACGTGGCGGCGCTGGACCTGGTGGAGACGGTGCGGGAGGTGGCCCAGCGGCTGGCGGTCCAGGCCCGGGCCGCGGAAGTGGAGCCGCGGCTGGAGTTGCCCTCGGAACCGGTCATCCTCTTCGGGGACCGGCTGCGGCTGGAGCAGGTCGTGAGCAACCTGCTCACCAACGCCTTCAAGTACGGAGACCGCAAGCCCGTGTCCATCCGCGTGGAGGAACGCGAGGACACGGTGGCGCTCATCGTGAAGGACGAGGGCATCGGCATCGCGCCCGGGGACCAGGCCCGCATCTTCAACCGCTTCGAGCGGGCGGCGGGTACGGGGAGCGCGGACGGGCTGGGGCTGGGGCTCTACATCGCGAGGGAAATCGTCACGGCCCATGGGGGCACCATCACCGTGGACAGCCAGCCGGGACGGGGCTCGACATTCCAGGTGCTGCTCCCCCGGCACCGGACGGAACGGTACTGAGGAAAGAGAGGACATTTGTGTCGTCGGAAGAGGGCGAAGACCGTAAGGACCGCAGGGCAGGCCAGGAGCGGCTGGAGACCGGCGTCCCACGGTTGGACTTCATCACCAAGGGCGGCCTGCTGAAGGGCGCTTCGTACGCGGTGCTGGGACCGCCCGGCTCGGGCAAGACGGTGCTGGCGCACCAGATTGCCTTCTACCACGTCAAGCACGGCGGGAAGGTGCTCTACGTGACGCTGCTCACCGAGTCCCACGCCCGCATGCTGACGAACCTGGAGGAGATGACGTTCTTCGACTCCAAGGTCATCCCCGAGAAGCTGCACTACATCAGCGGCTACCGGGAGCTGGAGTCGGAGGGACTCAAGGGCCTGCTGGAGCTGGTCCGCCGGGCGGCGCGCCAGCACGAGGCCACGCTGCTCATCATGGACGGAATGGACGCGGCGAGGGAGTTCGCCCGCACGGACCTGTCCTACAAGCGCTTCCTCCAGGAGCTGCAGACGTTCGTCTCCATCATCGGCTGCACCACCCTGCTGCTGTCCCCGCACCACGAGGGGGAAGTCCACCCGGAGACCACCGCGGTGGACGGCATCTTCGAGCTGTCGCTGTGGCTGTCCGGGCCCCGTGCCGTACGCGAGCTGGTGGCGCTCAAGTTCCGGGGCAGCGACTCGCTGCTGGGCAAGCACGAGATGGAAATCTCCGAGCGGGGCATCGTCATCCACCCGCGCACGGAGGTGCAGTTCTCCAACCCCCAGGAGTCCAGCCGGGAGGACCGAATCCGGATGCCCTTCGGCATCCCCCGCCTGGACGAGTCGCTGCGCGGCGGGCTTTTGTCCGGCTCCACCACCCTGCTGTTGGGCGCACCCGGCACGGGCAAGACGCTGCTGGGGCTGCACTTCCTCCTGCAGGGGGCCCGCGAGGGACAGCCGGGCGTCTACTTCGGCTTCTATGAGACTCCGCCCCGGCTGCTGGAGAAGGCGGCCGGCGTGGGCATGGGGGACTTGAAGAAGTACGTGGACAAGGGGCTCATCGAAATCCAGTGGCAGCCGCCGCTGGAGCACAACATGGACTCGCTGGCGGAGCGGCTGCTGGAGCGCATCCACGAGCGCAAGGTGAAGCGGCTGCGGGTGTTCGTCGACAGCGTGGCGGGCTTCCGGTCCGCGGCCGTCTACCCGGACCGCATGCCGCGCTTCTTCTCCGCCCTGTCCCACCAGCTGCGCATGCTGGACGTCACCACGCTCTACTCCGACGAGACGGCGCTGTTCTCCGCGGGCGTGGAGACGCCGCAGCCCGAGGCCGCGGCGTACGTGGAGAACATCATCTTCCTGCGCTACCTGGAGCTGCGCTCGCAGCTCTACCGGCTCATCTCCATCATGAAGATGCGCGAGAGCCAGTACGACAGCGGCATCCGCGAGTTCGCCATCTCCGACGACGGCATCATCGTCGCCGACACCTTCCAGAGCGCGGAGGCCGTCCTCACCGGCCAGGCCCGGCTGCGCGGCGAGGCGACGGACAACGTCAAGCCGCCCATGGGCGCGCCGTCCGGGAAGAAGAAGCCCAAGAGGGGCCTGCTGCGCCGGAGGCGGTCATGAAGACCGTCATGGTCGTCGACGACGAACTCGACATCGCGGAGGCCGTGAAGTCCATCCTGGAGGACGAGGGCTACAACGTCGTCATCTGCGCCAACGGCCGCGAGGCGCTCCGCAGCCTGGACGGCACCCGCCCGGACCTGGCCATCGTGGACATCATGATGCCGGTGATGAACGGCTACGAGACCATCAAGGCCATCCGCCGCCACCCGGAGCACGGCAAGCTGCCGCTGCTCATCATGAGCGCCATCGACCCGTCGGTGAAGCCGCCAGAGTTCGACTCCATTGGCCTCCTCAAGAAGCCCTTCGCCCTGAAGGACCTGCTGCAGCGGGTGCAGCAGCTCGCCCCCACGAAGCCCCGCGAGACGACGTAGTCCCTTCCGGAAAAAAGACGGGGCCCGGACGCGCGAAGAGCGATGTCCGGGCCCCGCGGTGCCTCAGGAAGACGACGCGATGACTACGGCCGCAGCTCCCAGACGGAGCGGCCGAACGTCGCGGCGCGCACCAGGCTGGAGTCCGGCAGAATCTGGACGTCCGTCACGTTGACCAGCGGCATGCCGGCGCCGAAGCGGGTCCACGAGGCGCCCGCGTCGGTGGAGCGGTACACGCCCAGGTGGGTGGCGGCGTACAGCGTGGTGTTGCTGCCCGGGTCCACCGTGACGGTGTTCACCGGCACGCCGGCGGGCAGGCCGTTCTCGATGACCGTCCAGCTGGCGCCGAAGTCCGTGGACTTCCACAGGTGGTTCTTCGTCCCGTCCGCCGCCACCGAGCCCACATACATCGTGTTGGCGTTGGTGGGGTCGAAGGTGATGTCGCTCAGGCTCAGGCCGTTGTTCGGCAGCGCCGCGGCGGTGGTCCAGGACGTGCCGCCGTTGTTGGTGAGGAACACGCGGCCGCCGCTGGCCACCACACCGACGACGCTGGCGTTGGACTTCGCCGCGCCCACGTTGCGGATGACGGCGCCCGTGGCAATGCCGCTCACGCCCAGCGCCGTCCACGAGCTGCCGAAGTTCGTGGACTTGTACACCTTGGCGTTGGTGTGCGTGTAGACGGTGTTGCCCGTGGCGTCCGCCGCGCCCAGGGCCAGGCGGGTGGTGAACGGCGCGGAGCTGCTGTTGTTGCACTCGGTGATGCCGGTGCAGGCGGACACCCAATTGAGGCCGCCGTCGGTGCTGCGCTGGATGCGCGCGTAGTACAGCGAGCCCAGCATCAGGTTGGCGTTGGTGGGGTGGATTTCGCAGTCGAAGCCGTCGCCACCAATCTCCTGGTTGTAGACGCCGGTGTCGCCCACGCGCACGCGGGTGCCGTTGTCCTGCAGGCCCGCGATGATGGCGCTGCGGTTGGCCCCGGACATGCCGATGTCGTAGATGAGGTGTGAGGCGATGCCCACGTTGAGCGCGTCGCTGAAGGTGGCGCCACCGTCGCTGGTGACGAAGATGCCGCCGTCATTGCCGACGTAGAGCTTGCCGGACGCGTCGAAGGCCGCCGCGTGGAAGTCCGCGTGCACGTACGGCAGGCTGAACTGGCCCAGCCAGTTGGAGACCTGCGACCAGGTGCCGCCGCCGTCCGTCGACTTCGCCATGTGCAGCGCGCCGCCGATGTAGACCTGGTTCGGGTCGGTCGGGTGGACGATCAGCATGTGGTCGTACCAGCCCTGGCCGTTGAAGAGGGTGCCGACGGTGCGGCCCTCGGCGTTGCCATTCTTGTAGCGCTTGCCGGCCGCGCCCAGCGCCGTCCAGCTGGTGCCGCCGTTGGTGGACTTGAAGATGTCCGCCATGCCGCCGCTGGGGTTGGCCGCCAGCGCGTACAGCGTGTTGCGGTTGGAGGGCGCCGCGGCGACGGTGATGCGCTCGATGCCGCCACTGATGGTGACGCCCGTGCCGCGCGTCCAGGTGGCGCCGTTGTCGTTGGAGACCCAGATCTGCCCCTGGTAGGTGCCGCTGGCCGCCGCGGGGTCCGCGTCGATGGCGGCGACGAACCTCGTGCCACCGGCCCATTCGATGGACCAGCCGTACGGGGCACCAGCGAAGCCGGTGTTCAGCGAGATGGCGGTCCAGGTCGCGCCCGCGTCCACCGAGCGGAACAGGCCCGCGTTGGTGGTGGCCAGCACGATGTTGCTGTTGCCCGGCGCGACGATGAGGTCCGGAATCTCCGTGGCGCTGCCGAGGTACACCGGGTTGAACCAGGTGTTGCCACCGTCGATGGACTTCACCAGGCCGATGCCCGTGCCGTCGAACGGGTCGCCCAGGCCCAGGTACAGCGTGTTGTTGTTGTTGGGGTCCATCGCCAGCGAGCCGGTGGACAGGCTGCCCAGCGTCTCGGAGCGCGGAGTCCAGGTGGCGCCGCCGTCGGTGGTCTTCCACACGCCGCCGCCGGAGAAGGCGACATAGATGATGGACGGGTTGACCGGGTCGATGACGATGTCGCGCACGCGACCCGTGTCCGTCTTGTTCAGCGTGTAGCTGCCGTTCTGCGCGTAGTTGGCCTTCGTGGGGCCGATGTTCACCCACGTCGTGCCGGTGGCCGCCAGCGAGGCCGTCGGATCACCCGAGGCGGTGATGGAGGTGCTCGTGCCCGGCAGCAGCGAGCCGTACGTCTCGCGCTCCTTCGCCGCGGCCGCGTTCATGTGCTTGCGGAACTCCGCCGACCACGGCCCGCCCTTCTTCGACTTGCCGTAATTCTTCCCGTAGGACTCGTTGTACCACTCGTCCATCGCCCGCCTGCGGCCGTTGGGGTCGTCCTTCTCCCCCGCCAGGGCCGGCCCGCTCAGGACGACTGCCGCTGCCGCAAACAACCGCTGCCACTTCTTCAGGTGAGACATCCTCGCTCCTGACTCAGATGGGGGACGACGTGCTGTGGGGGGGGGAAGACGGTTCAATGATACAAGATTTTTCTGTTTATGAGAAGATGGGAGGGAATTCTTAAAATGCTTTGTATTCAAACTGACCGAGACTTCCATGCCTGTCTCAAGGTCAGGTCGCGCGTCCTTCGAAATTCGTGATTCGAAATTCGCGCCCGCTTTTTGGAGACTCCGTCCCCCCTCCCGCGGCCACTCCACACGGGCCGTACGATGCGCCCCACACGCCATGACCCCATCCCCCTTCGCCGAGCACTTCCCCGCCCTGCGTTCCGGCTTCAGCTACCTGGACAATGCCGCCGGAGCCCAGGTGCCCACGGACACCATCGACGCCATCTCGCGGTTCCTCTCCAGTGGGAGCTGCAACGTGGGGCAGCCCTACGCGGCGTCGGTGGCGGCCACGGAGCTGAAGGCGCGGGCGCGGGCGGCCACCGCGGAGTTCCTCCACTGCGAGCCGGAGGAGGTGATGCTGGGCACGAGCGCCACCTCCCTCACCTTCCAGCTCGGGCGGGCCTTCTCGCGCCTGTTCCGCGCGGGGGACGAGGTGGTCATCTCCGAGCTGGAGCACGAGTCCAACGCGACGCCGTGGCGGATGCTGGAGGCGCAGGGCGTCGTCGTGAAGACGTGGCGCGCGCACTGGCCCGAGGGGCGGCTGGACCCGGCGGACTTGCGGGCGCTGCTCACCCCGCGCACGCGGCTGGTGGCGCTGACGGCGGCGGCCAACTCGGTGGGCACCACGCCGGACGTGGCCGCCGCGGCGGAGCTGGCGCACGCGGTGGGGGCGTGGCTCATCGTGGACGCGGTGCACGCCAGCCCGCACCACCTGCCGGACGTGAAGGCGTGGGGCGCGGACTTCGTGACGTTCTCCCAGTACAAGGTCTTCGGGCCGCACCTGGGCTGCCTGTACGTGCGCCGGGAGCTCTTGCCAGGGCTGCCCGCGGACAAGCTGTGGTTCGTCCCGGACGACAGCCCGCAGAAGTTCGAGCCGGGCACCGCCAACCACGAGGGGCTCGCCGGGTGGCTGGGCTCGCTGCACTACGTGCGGCAGGTGCTGGGCGGAGGGCAGCCGGGGCGCGCCGGTTTGGAAGCGGCCTTCCGCCGCATCGAGGCGCTGGAGCGCCCGCTGCTGGAGTCCACGCTGGAGCGGCTGCTCTCCCACCCTCGCGTGTCGCTGTACGGCCCGCGCGAGCCCCGGGGGCGGGTGGCCACCTTCTGCTTCAACGTGCGGGGCGTCACGCCGCGCGCGGTGGCGGAGCACCTGGCGGCCCGGGACGTGGGCGTCGCCGCCGGCCACTACTACGCGACGATGACCATGCAGGCGCTGGGCCTCATGCCCGACGGCGCGGTGCGCGCCTCGCTGCTGCACTACAACACCGCCGGGGACGTGGACCGCCTCTTCGCCGGGCTGGACTCCCTCCCATAGACGGGGGGGGCCAGCGGGACGCCCCGCGCTGACGTAGACTGCGCCGCACGATGAACCGCGAAGAAGCGAACCAGGCGCTGGAGCTCATCCGAAGGGTCGTCACCCAGGCGCGTGACGACACCGCCCTGCAGAACTGGGGCGTCATCTGGATGCTCCATGGCTTCGTCAACGCCGCGGGCTTCGCGGCCACCCACTGGCTCTGGAGCCTGGGCCACCGCGCTCCGGGCCCCTATGTCTTCCTCTGGGGCGGCGCGCTCACCTTCAACATCATCAGCATCTTCGTCCTCAAGAGCGGGCAGACGGCCGGGACGCGCTCCTTCGTCGAGCGGCAGATCTGGGCCATCTGGACCACCTTCATCGGCGGCATGGTGGTGGTGGCGTTCCTCAACTGGCTCCTGGGGCTGGACCGGCTCTTCATGCCGGCGGTGGCCTGCGTCCTGTTCGCCACGGCGTTCTCCATGATGGGGGCGCTGATGGGCCGCGTCTGGTTCGTCCTGGCCGGGGTCTTCACGGTGGCGGCGCTGGTCATGACGCGCTTTCCGGACCATGCGTTCCTCGTGCTGGCGGGGCTGTGGTTCGCCACGCAGTTCAGCGGCGGGCTCGTCCTCCACCGCGCCCGCATGCGCAGGCTGGCCGCCGGGAACACCGGGGCGCGGCTGGTATGAGCCCGGAGTCGCTCGCGGCGCTGGTGGCGCTGGCCGCGGAGCCGCTCGGCGAGTCCGAGGCGTCGCTCCGCCAGCGGCTGACGGACGCCGGGGTGACGGACGCGGGCGCGGTGCTACGGGGCCTCGCCCGCGCGGGGCTGGTTCGCGTGGAGGGGCGCCTGTGGTCCCTGAGCCCGGCGGGCCATGAGGCCCTGCGCGCGGTGCACGCGGCCATCGAAGGGGCGCATGACCCGAGCCCCACCACGCCGGGCATGGAGGAGTGCCCGTCGGTGCCCTGGCTCACCCAGGTGCAGACGCACTGGGTGGAGGCGGTCTCCCTCAACTACGCGGTGGAGCCGAAGCGCCTGGCCCGCCTGCTGCCCGCGCCGCTGGAGCCGGAGGTATTCCACGGCAGCGCGTGGGTGCAGGTGCTGATGTCGTCCCTGCGGGACATGCGGCCCCAGGGGATGATTCCGCTGTTGGGCGTGTGCTTCTACCAGGTGAGCTACCGCGCGGCGGTGCGCTACCGGAACGCGAACGGCGACTGGCGGCGGGGCGGCTACTTCGTGCGCAGCGAGACGAACGACCCGGTGATGCGCCGCGTGGGCAACGCGCTGAAGGAGTTCAAGTTCCACGAGTTCGGCGAGGCGCACATGGTGATGGCCCGCGAAGGAGACTTGCTCACCACCACGGTGGACCCGGAGCCCGGATTTCCAGGCGGCCGGCTGGTGGGCGTCTTCGACACGCGGCCGAGCACGCGGCCTCCGGCGGGCAGCGTGTGGCGCGGGCTGGAGGAACTGCACGAGCCCCTGGTGGAGTGCTACGACGCGCTCGGCGTGGCGGAGGGGTACGTCTACGTGCTCACCATCGACCGCGAGCCGTGGAACGCGCGCTTCGTCACCCCCGTGCAGCTCTACTGCGAATACTTCGACGAAGGGCCGCTGGCCCCGGGCTCGCGGCTGGACTCGGTGCTGCACCTCACCGAGTGCGCCTACCGCTGGAGGCCCCTGAGGAGGGAGCGGTATGCGCGCTGACGCGGGGAACGGATGGGGGAGCCGGGGTGTCCCAGGCGGCATGAGGAACGCCGCCGCCTGCCTGCTGATGCTCTTCGCGCTCTCCGCCCATGCGGAGCCCCCTCGGGTCGCCGCCGCGAGGAAGAGCAAGACGCCCGTCATCGCCGCGCTGTTCAAGTCCGCCGGGGTGGCGTGGCCGCCGGAGCGGATGTACGTGCGCGCCTTCAAGCACGAGCGCGAGCTGGAGGTGTGGGCGGGCGCGAAGGCGGGCCCCCTGGTGAAGGTGAAGACGTATCCCTTCTGCGCCGCGTCGGGAGAGCTGGGGCCGAAGCGCCAGCGGGGCGACCTGCAGGTACCCGAGGGCTTCTACACCATCGACCTGTTCAACCCCTGGAGCGACTACCACCTGTCCATGCGGGTCAGCTATCCGAACGCGGCGGACAAGAAGCACAAGACGGCCGCGGACCCGGGAGGGAACATCTTCGTCCACGGTGACTGCGTGAGCATTGGCTGCATCGCCATCGAGAACGAGCCCATCCAGGAGCTGTACGTGATGGTGCTGGACACCCGCGCGAAGACGAAGCGGGACGTCCCCATCCACATCTTCCCGCGCCGGCTCGACGCGGAAGGTCTGAAGGCGCTGGAGAGAGGCCGCCCGGCCACGGACCCGCGCTTGGCGTTCTGGCGCAGCCTCCAGCCGGCGTACACCCACTTCGAGGAGAGCCGGCTCGTCCCCGTCACCTCGGTGGAGCCGGAGACGGGCACCTACGTGGTGAAGCCGGCGCGGCACGCCCGGGTGGTGGGCAGCACGCGCCGGTGAGAGCAGGCGCGCCTACGGGTAGTAGGCTCGAGCCCCCTGCTGGTCGAGCATGGAGAGGGAGAAGTCCCCCGTATTGGTGCCTCCGCACTGCGGGTAGTGCATCACCGAAGCAGGGTCATAGGCGGTCAGCGGGCACGCGCCGGTGCTGGAGTCGTAGCAGCCCGAGGTGCTGACGCGGACGTACTCGTGCACGAAGCCGAGCGTGTGTCCCAGCTCGTGCCGCAGCAGTCCCGCCAGCGTGTACGGCGCGATGGTGCCGAGAGCGCTGGTGCTGATGAGGATGTTGCGGCCGGAGCGGGTCGCGTTCGGGAAGAAAGCGCGCGCGAGATAGGACGTGTTGGTCGTGGGCCGCACATCGAACACGACGCCAGCCTGAGCCGCCGTGCAGTCGCCGTCATACTGGCTCAGGTAGGTGTAGTTGACGTTGGCCGCGGCCTCCCACGCGGCCGTCGCGGTGGCCATGGCGGTGATGACCCGCGACTTGTTGGCACCGAAGGTGTTGCTGACGCAGTAGGTGAGGCCGCGAGCCGCGCTCGCCGACCACTTGTTGTACACCCCACCCGAGCACTGCGCGGTCAGCGCGCCCTCGCTCGTGCCCGGCGCCCCTCCTCCACCCACGCGCTTCTGGAAGTACTCGCGCAGCCCGGCGAGGCCCTGGACGGCCTCGTCGCCGTTGACGACGTACACGTCCGAGTCGGGCTCGTCGTACGCCGTCGCCAGGAACTCCTCGAAGGACACGTCCTGCACCTGCTCCTCCGAGAGCAGCTCGGGCTCGGCGCTTCCACACGCCGAACCGAGAAGAGACACACCCGCCAGCAACGCCACTGAGCGAACGTCGAGCATGGGCTTCCTTTCCTCGTGGGACTTCCGGGACGACGCGAGACCGCCGGGCCCCCCGCCACGGTCGCGCGACATGGACGTGAGCAGGGCTCCAGGCAAGAACCCTGCTCATCCAGAAATCCTAGCCCACTCGGAAGGAAAGGTCAGGGCGTCACGGCGGCGGCGAAGCGCCGCTTGCCGTCGCGGATGGTCAGGATGACGGCCGGCTTCACGGGGTTGCGATTGGCGTCCATCGAGAGCGTGCCCGTGGCGCCGGGGAAGTCCTTCGTGGCCGCGAGCGCGTCGCGAATGGCCGGGCCGGAGAGGGACTCCGCCCGCTCCATGGCCGCGAGCGCGACGCGGGCACCGTCGTAGCCGAGCGCGGACGCGGCCTCGGGCGAGCGGCCATAGCGGGCCCGGAACGCGGTGATGAAGCGCTGCAGCTCCGGCGCGGGGTTGTCCTCCGCGTAGTGCGACGAGTAGTGCGCGCCCTCCAGCGCGCCACCCGCCAGCTCGAAGATGCGGTCGGACTCCCAGCCATCTCCGCCCAGCAGCGGCTGCGTCATGCCCAGCTCGCGCGCCTGGCGGGCGATGACTCCCACCTCGCTGTAGAAGCCCGGCAGGTAGAGCGCCTGCGGCTTCGCCTTCTTCGCCGCCAGCAGCGGCGCGCGGTAGTCGGTGTCGCCCTTGGAGTAGGCCTCCACCGCCACCACCTTGCCCCCCAGCTTCTTGAAGGCCTCCTGGAAGGCCTCGCTCAGCCCGAGCGAGGACGCATTCCTGGCGTCGTGCAGCACCGCCACGGTGTCCAGCTTGAGGTTCTCCCGGGCGAAGCGCGCCATGGCGCCGCCCTGGAACGGGTCGATGAAGCAGGTGCGGAAGATGTAGTCGCCCTTCTTCGTCACGTCCGGGTGCGTGGCCGAGGGCGTCACCATGGGCACCCGCGCAGCCTGCACCGCGTCCGCGATGGCCAGCGAGCCGGACGACGTCACGTCGCCGAGGACGAGCATCACCCGGTCCTGCGTGAGCAGGCGCTGCGCCGCGGCCACGGACTCCTCGATGCGGCCCTGGGTGTCATAGGAGCGCAGCTCGATCTTCCGGCCCTTCACCCCACCCTTCGCGTTCACCTCCTCCACCGCGAACTGGATGCCGTCGCGCACCACGGTGCCGAACGAGGCCTCCGAGCCCGTGAGGCTGCCCAGCGTGCCGATGACGATGGGCCCCGTCTCCGAGGCGGTCCGCGGCTGGGCGGCGGAAGGCTGGGCCGCGGGCGCGGCGGGAGGAGCCTTCCGCTCACAGGCGAGGGCTCCGAGGACGACGGCGGCAAGCAGTGGAACGAGGCGGGACATGGGGTCTCTCCGGGCGCGTACTCTGGCACGGACACGCATCAGGAGACGTAACCGAAACGCCTGGGCGGCGGCCACCCTCCACGGAGAGCCCGTCCGGTGAACATGCCGACCACCAGGGGGGCCGGCCGGGAAGTCAGAACACCTTGCCGGGATTCAGGATGCCGAGCGGGTCCAACGCGCCCTTGATGGCGTGGTGGAGGCGGAGCCCGCCATGGCCGAGCTGCTCGCCCAGGAAGGGCCGCTTGAGCGCCCCGACGCCATGCTCGCCGGTGATGGTGCCGCCCAGCGCGAGCGCGGCGCGGAGGATGTCATCGAAGGCGGCCCGTGCCCGCTCCAGCGCCACTGCGTCGTTCCGGTCGAAGACCACCGTGGGGTGCATGTTGCCGTCGCCGGCATGGCCGAAGGTGCCGATGAGCACACCCCGCTCCGAGGCAATCTGCTCGACGGCGGCCAGCAGGTCCGCGATGCGCGAGAGCGGCACGCCCACGTCGTCGAGCAGCGTGGCCCCCTGCTTCTCCAGCGCGGGATAGGCGAGCCGGCGCGCCTGCATGAGCAACTCGCCCTCGGCCTCGTCGGCGGACTGCGCGACGAAGGTGGCACCGGCGGCCTCGCACGCGGCGGCCATCCGAGCCAACTCCTCGACGCCCTGCCCTCCTCCCGCGTCGGAGCGGGCCAGCAGCAGCGCCGCCGCATCGACGTCCAGGCCCATGCTCCCGAAGGACTCGACGGCGCGGACGGTGGCGCGGTCCATCAACTCCAGGAGCGACGGGCGCACGGAGGCCATGATTTCCGTCACCGCCACCCCGGCCCCGACGAGCGTGGGGAATGAGGCCACGAGCGTCGTCGCCTTGGGCGGACGGGGCCGCAGCTTCAGCGTGGCCTCGGTGATGACGCCCAGCGTACCCTCGGAGCCGACGAACAGCCGGGTGAGGCCATAGCCCGCGGAGTTCTTCATCGTGCGCCCGCCGGTGCGGACGACGGAGCCATCCGCGAGCACCGCCTCCAGGCCGAGCACCGCATCGCCGGTGACGCCGTACTTCACGCAGCACAGGCCGCCCGCGTTGGTGGCCAGGTTGCCACCGATGGAGGAGAACTCCCAGCTCGCCGGGTCGGGGGCGTACCAGAGCCCCTGCTCCGCCGCCGCGGCCTTCACCGCCGCGTTGAGCGCGCCGGGCTGCACGACGGCGAACATCCCGCGCCGGTCCACCTCCAGCACCCGGTTCATCCGCGCGAGCGAGAGGACGATGCAGCCATCCACCGCGTTCGCGCCACCGGACAGCCCCGAGCCCGCGCCCCGGGGCACCACGGGGACGCGCAGCGCCGAGGCGACGCGAAGCGCGGCCTGCACCTCGGCGGTGGAGGCCGGGCGGACCAGGACGCGGGGCACGCCGGCCGGAGCCCACTGGGCCTGGTCCCGCCGGTGCGCTTCGAGCACGTCCGCGTCCGTGACGAGCGATTCGGGCGGCAGCACCGCCGCGAGCGCACGCACCAGGTCGGTCTCACTCATCTCGATGAACCTCCAGGACCCGGGTTGCGGTGGGGCCACGCGCCCGCTACCTTATGGACGTTCCTGCATCCTCGCAGCCGGTCTCGCCAGCCGGTCCCAACTCGGCGTCTGGATTGTCCTCAATCCCCAGTCTGGTGTGGTCCTCGCGCGAGAGCATCCGCGCACAGTTGCTGTCCCTCCTCGAAACGACGCCCTCGACGGACTCGAAGCTCCGGCAACGGGTCGTCAGTCTGCTCGGCATCTTCGGTGGCCCGGAGGACGTTCCGCTCCTTCGCGCCCTGCTGTTCTCCGACCTGGAGGACTACTCCGTCCAGAACGTGGCGCTGTGGAACGGAGTGAAGCTCGGCCTGCGGCTCTCTGGCCCGGAGCTCGCTCGGCTCCTCGCGCGGGAGTCGCCGCACGGCTGCGGGGGGCATACCCACCTGGGGCCCTGCACTCCGACCCTGGAGGACTTCATTCCCCTGGCGACGACGGAGGAGACCCTCTCGGTCATCGAGACCACGCTGCACGAGGCCTCTGCCTACAAGCGGGCACGGGTGCTGGCGTCAGCGGATGACCTCCACCTTCCCTCCCACCTCGTGGAGCGGCTCTACACGCGCTGGTACACGTCCGACCGTCAGGTGCTCGCGGCGGGAGATGTGTACGACCGTCGCGCCAATCTTGATGTGGCCGTGGCCCACCGTGCGCGGCCGGAGGCGTGGAGCCTCATCGAAGAGTGGCTCCGCGAACTGGAGGCAGAGGACCTGATACGGCCCGAGCGGTGGGACTTGTCGGAGGAGGAACTGGGGCGACTCTTCCGCGTGGCGCCCTCGCTCCACCGCCGAGCCCTGGAGTCCCTCTTGCTTCCGCCTCCGGAGCTGCTGGCTCACTTCGGGCTGGATGCGCTGCTGCGCCGCCTGCGACGCGTCATGCGCGCGGCGAGTGTCGGGGAGTACCGTGAACGCCGTATCAGCCCACTGCCCGATGAATTCCCCCAGGCCGTGAGCCTGCTGGTGGAATGGCGGGAGGCCCGCCCGCTCCTTGCCTCCCTTCTCTGCGACTTCAACCTCTCGGAGAAGGTCCGGCGCGAGCTGCTCAACGCCCTCTTCGACCATGACCGTGCCAGGGTCATCCGCTGGGCCCACGTCGCTTCGAGGTATCCCGACAACGCGCCCCTGGTGCGCTTCGTGCTCCTGCGCGCGGCCCGTCAGCCGGAGCCGGGAGACCGTGCGCTGTTCCTGGCCGCGCTGCGAGGCCCGGACGACGAGGCCCGGGCCTTCGCGCTGGCGGGGTTGTTCGCGTTGGGCGAGACGGGGGCTGGCTGGTGCGACCGGCTCACCTCCCTGGTCCACTCGGACCATCCGCGAGTGCGCCTCGGGGCGGCCGCATGCCTCGCGCGCGAGGGCCGGCGCGAGTGGCTCCCACTTCTGCGGCAGGAGGCCCTCGAACCTTCCGAGCCGCGACTGCGCGCCGAGGCGGTGCACTGGCTCGCGCGCGTGGATGCGGAAGCCAGCCGGCCCGTGCTGATGAAGCTGCTCGCCGAGGAGGACTCATTCGCCCGCGGGTCGCGCATCGTGGGGGAGGATGAAGTGGTCTGGGCTCTCTCGCGACTGAGGTCGAACGAGGACCTGTCCGCGCTGCTCGATGCAGCGACACGGAGCTGGAGTTCGCCGCTGATGCTCCGGGTGCTGCGGTACCACCTCGCACGGCAGGAGGGACACCCCGTCGAGGACATCCCTCCACCCCTGCCCCGCTGGAACGAATACGACGTCTCTCCTTCGTAGCGCTCCCGCCGGGTGGCTCAGAGCCTGTTCAGGAACTGGAACAGGTCCTCCTTTTGCGCGGGGCTGAGCGACTCGGGGAGTCCATTGGGCGTCTCCGGCGGGTGGACCGGGGGTAGGTTCAGCGGCGCGGTGAAGGGCAGGATGAACTGGCTGTAGGTATCGAGGACATCTCGCAGCGTCGCGTGGCTGTTGTCGTGGAAGTACGGCGCCGTGCGCGCGACGCCGCGGAGCGACGGCATGTCGAAGGTCTCGAAGTCGAGCGGGTCTCCAGTGATGAGCGCACGGCCCGGATCCGTGGTGAACCACTGGGGGATGAGGTTGGGGCCAACGATGGGCGCCCCGTTCTCGTCCAGCGCCGGGTTTCCATCGTACGGGTCGCCGCTCAGCGTCTTCGGAATGGGCGGCAGGTCCGTCACCTGCTGCTGGCGCGTGCCGTCCGTGTAGAAGCGGAAGCGGTAGCGCGGCAGCTCCACGGAGGCGTTGAACGCGGGGAACTGGCCAATCTGTCCCAGGTAGGAGAAGAACGCGAAGCCGACGTTGAAGAACTTGTCGTCCGCACGCGGAGTCACCGCGGGAACGGGCCCGACACCCGGGATGACGGTGAAGACGACGTTGCCATCGGGCTTCAGCACGCGCCCCTGTCTCGCCAGCTCGTTCAGGCCCGCGTGGGTGATGTCCGTCTGGGTGGCGCCACCGTGGCAGCCCTGACAGGCGAGCTTGAAGACCTCCCGGCCGCGCCGTTCCTGAGGCGTGAGCAGCATGAAGTCCTCCGGGACGGGCACCCGCGCGCGCGGGACTCCAAGCTCCAGCCAGTCCGAGACGAACCGCGCGCGAGGCGATGAGAACTCGCCCCGCTGGAAGTCCGCGATGGCCCGCAGGTGCGCGGGCGCCACCGTGCCGCCCTCGCTGTGGCTGGTGATGGCGGACTGGGCTTGCTCCTCCAGGTGGGCCTCGCGGCCGTCGTACTGGAACGCCCCGGTGATGGCCGTGTCCTGGATGCTCGGCACCCCGCGCCAGACCGCGACCTTCCGGTCCGCGGGCGTGATGACATGGCCGTCGTAGTCAATGACGTCCATGTTCGCGGGCAGCGGCAGGACGACGCGGACGAGGCCCTTCTTCAGATGCTCATAGGTGGGCACGGCCGCGCTCGGGTCATCCGCGTCGATGCGATTGAACAGCGGATCCCCTGGAGTGGAGGCCAGCCGCGCCACCACGTTCTCCGGCCGCAGGACCGTGCTCTCGTCGAGAACATGGCAGGTGGCGCAGGAGCGGCCGTTGGTGTTGGGGAAGGCCTGACTGAAGAGCCGTCTACCAGTATGGGTGCCGTGCATCTCGGATTGAGCCTGGGTGACGGAGTCTGTCTCAGCCGTGGGCTGGACTTCCCGTGCCCGCGCATCGGCTTGAGCCGTATCCGTGCATCCAGGGAATCCGCCGAGTACGAGCGCACTCGTCAGACACGCGACGACGCGTCTGCTAACCATGGGTATGTCTCCGCTGTGATGGACTCACAGGGAACACCGGCGATTCGCCAACGTGTCACCGGGCGTGAGGCGTGGTCGTGCGAGGCTCGAGCTCGAAGCCGTGGGCGGAAACGCCTTGCCCTGGGTCAGAATGAGGGAGATGCGTGCGTCCCCTCCATCCGCGGCTGCCGAATCACCTCGAGAGAGGACAAGAAGGAAGGACACATGCAGCCAGGCGTGGCCATCAGCCCTGACGACATCCACGATGAGGGCCTGCCCGTCGCGGGACCGGGACTGCGGCTGGCCGTGCCCGCTTCGGGCCGCTGGCTCCAGCGTCCGTCCCTGCACCTGGAGGCGGCGCCTCGCTACCGGCTGCGCCTGATGAGCGGAGGCCAGCCGCTGCTGTGGTTCCGCATCGACTCCTACTGGGACCAGAGCGCCTTCCTTCGGGGCACGCCCCATGCTCCGTGGGGGCTGCCGCCGCTGTCCGCGCCCGACGTGCGGAGCGTGACGCACGCACCGGGGACTCCGGCGTGGTGGGAGGCCTGGGCGTGGCGCACGGGCCGCGCGCTCGTGGAGGCACCGGCGACGGTGTTGTACGCGGGCCAGTGGTGCCTGCGGCCCCTCCGGGCCATCCCCGCGGACAGGGCCTCGCGCCATGCCATCAGCCCCATGGAGTGGGGATTCGGCCAGCCGTTCTCGCCGCCGCACTCGCTGGAGGAGGTCCTCCACTTCGCGCCGTTCTGGAAGGAGCGCTGGTGGGACGAGGAGCCGAAGCAGCGGCCCGGCGCCGTGCTGCCGCTACGCGCGCCCTCCGCCGCGGAGGAGGGCCGCATCAAGAGCTGGCGCAAGCACGCGCGGGGCGGAACGCTGCCGCCCGTGCTGCTGCTCTACGTGGACCTGCTCTCGAAGTGGCTGGTGCTGGACGGGCATGACCGCGTGCACGCGGCGCTGCTCGAAGGCGTGGAGCCGCCGCTGCTGGGGCTGTGGCCGTTCATCGAGCCACGGCATCCCCGGAGCGAGGTCCGCGAGACGGGCGCCCTGATGAGCGCGGAGTTCCAGCTCCGCGCCGGAGCGACACCGGAGGTCATCGACCGGGTCAACCGCATGCTGGTGCGCAACTTCGAGCCGCCCGAGCGCGGCACCGTCAGCCGCGCCTGGCCCATCCGGGGAGGACTGGAGGCATGGCGCGCGGAGGTGCTCGCGTGGAGACGCTGGAACGGCCTCGCGGTGGATGAGGACGCGTGGGAGTGGTTCGTCTCAGGGAGCGAGTGACATCCCGTGCCTCAACGAGGCTCCAGCGGCGTCGGATGGCCGCCCTTCCCTTCCTGCACGGCCGTGCCGCCCACCGGGGCCTGAGCAGTCCCGCGAGCAGAGCCTTCGGCCTTCAGGATGTTCATCAGGGCCATCATCTGAGCGACCAGCGTGGCCACGCCCTGGCCGTCCTGCGTGCCTCCGCTCCCGCCGATGGAAACCGAACGCAGCTCCTGGGGCTTCGGCAGCTTCTCCGCGATGGCGGGCAGCAGCTCCACCAGCCGTGCCTGCACATTGGCGGGAGTGAGCCCATTGAGGATGCCCTGCCGCGCCTCCAGCAACTCCAGCTCCACGCGGGACTGGCGGTTGCTCGCCGCACGCTGCACATCCCCGGCCTCCGTGGCGGCCAGTGCCTCCCGCTTGAGCCTCGCGGCCTCGGCCTCCTGCTTCAGCCGGGTCAGCTCCGCCTCCACGGCGAGCCGCGCCTTCTCCAGCTCCGCGCCTTGAAGCGCGGACTGCTGTCGCTCCACCGCCAGCCGCCGCGCGTCCTCCTCCTCGCGTTGCTGACGACGCAGCCTCTCGGTCTGCTCGCGGTCGTACGCCTCCGACTCCTTGTGCGCCCGCAGCATGGCCAGCTCGCCGTCGCTCTCCAGCCGCATCCGCTCCCGCGCCTGCTCCACCTCCAGCTCGCGCTGTGCCAGGGCCTCCTCTGTTCCCAGCGCCGCCAGCCGGGCAATCCGCTCCCGCTCGGCACGGAACGGTGTCTGGAGGCTCTCCCAGAGGCGCGCGGAGCTCACCACGGCCTCCTTGATCTGCACCGTGACGATGCGCAGCCCCAGACCCTTGTCTCCGCCCCCACCGCCCTCCGCCACGTGCCGCAGCCGTGCCGTCAGCTCCTCGATGATGGGCTGTTTGTCGGAGAGCACCGCGTCGATGCTCATCGTGGCCACCTTGTCCTTGATGGCCGCCTCCGCCTGCTCGCGGAGTTGCACGTTCACCACGCGCATCGGGTCCTCCGCGTCGGTGAAATCCAGCTTCCGGTACGCGGTCGCGAAGTCCTCGATGATCCACTGCACGTAGCCCTGCACCAGCAGCCCCTGCAACTCGCGGCAGATGCAGTGCGCGTTGATGATGATGGTCTGCATCGCTCCCGGCGCGACCAGGAACGAGTCCCGCGCCGGGTCGAACCGGAACGAGACGCCGAGGCCGATGTGCAGCGGCTGCGCATGGCCTCGGCGCGTGTGGACGACGTAGGCATTCGGCGGGACGATGACGGTCTTCCACCGCCAGAAACCGGTGACGCGCACGTCCACCGCGTTGCCCGTCCGCTCCGCCACGGCCGCCGGTCCCGCCACGCGCCGCAGGGGCAGCGCGTTCGCCTGCGCCTGCATGGGCGCCATCACCTTTCGCGCCTTCAGGTCCACCTCCAGGCGCTGCTGCTGCTCCCGCACCTGGTCCAGGTACTCGTTACGAACCGGTTCCTTTGAACTCTGCATGGCCCCCCTCCAGAGCAGCACCGTCCGTTGGCACACGCGCCCGGAGCACGCTGCAGTGAGAGAGTCTACCGGAAGATGTCGACGATGAAGGCAGGGGTGGGGAGAATTCGAGGCGCCCGCCCCTACTTCGTGCGCAGCAGCACGAACTCCACGCGGCGGTTCAGCTCGCGGCCCTTCGGAATGAGGTTCGGCGCCTTGGGCTTCGTGTCTCCCATGCCGCCCGTCTCGATGCGCGAGGCATCCAGCCCCTCGGCCACCAGCAGCGCGGCCACCGCCTTCGCGCGGGACTCGGAGAGCGCCTTGCGCGACGACGCGGGGCCCTCGCGGTTGTCCGTGTGGCCCTCGATGCGCAGGCGCAGCGACTCGTCACGCACCAGCAGGTCCACCAGCAGCGCCAGCCCCGCCGTGGTGCCCTTGCGCGGCGTGGACTGCGTCTCCGCGAAGCTCGGCTCCTTCGGCAGCTCCACGCGCTCGTTCTTCACGCTGGCCTGCTGCGTCTTCTTCGCCGGCGCCTTCGCGAGCGTGAAGGCCACCGTGGGCTCCGCCTCCCGCGTCAGCTTCACCTTGCGCGTCTGCGCCAGGTAGCCCTTCGACAGCACGTCCACCGTGTACTCGCCGGGCGGCAGCATCACCGGCGTGGGCGTGCGCGCCTTCGCGTCCGTCAGCACCTGCTTCGGCGCGCCCTTGCCGCGCACGTACACCGTGGCCGCCAGCGGCTTCTTCCCCGCCAACACCTTCAGCAGCATCCGCGCGGACGCCGCGGCCGTCTGCTCCGGCCGCTCCACCGCCGCCACCACCGCCGTCGTCCCCGAGGCCGGCTGCGTCCCCGACACCGGCTGCACCGGCGTCGTGACAGGCGGCGGCGGAGGCGTCTGCGCCACCTTCGCGGGCGTTCCCGCGTCCGGCGTCTCCGGAAGGGCCGACACCGCCAGCGGGGCCGTCATCTCCGCCGAGACATCATGCGACAGCTTCAGCTTCAGCCGCGGGTCCGGCGCCGTGGGGTTGATGCCGGGCATCACCTTCACCTTCACCCGCAACCCCTTCTGCACCTGGAACGTCACCGACGCCGTCAGCTTCCACAGGAAGCCGCTCTCCTCGCTGAAGAGGTTCCACGACGCGTCATTCGTGTACGTGACGCGCGACACGAGCGTGAAGGAGCCCTCCTCCACCTTCACCGCCGCCAGCCGGTGCAGGCCCGGCGCGTTGAGCTTGTCCGGCCCGGGCACCGCCAGCGGCTGGCCGTTGAGGGAGAAGTCCGCCTCCACCAGCTTGTAGCCCTTCCCCGTGCCGGCGCCCGGAAGGCCCTCGAAGGAGATGACCACCTCCGGCGGCGGCGTCTTCACCATCTCCTGGAGCTGCCGGTCCAGGTCTTCACGCGCCCGCTGCTCCACGGACGAAGGCTCGGCCGCGCGCGCGTTGATGGCGAGCAGACCCATGATGACGAGAAGCGGTGCCTGAGAGGTGAGGGAAGCCACGGGGGGCTACAGCATCGCACAAACGGGCCCGCGCGCGAGTTGTCGTCTCGGGGGCTGACGACCAGCCGACCCTCCGTCCCCCTCCCCGCCCTCCACCGGCGTTATCCTGCGGACATGAAAAGGCGCTACCGCTGCACCATCTGCACCCACATCTACGACCCCGCGCTGGGAGACCCCGACTCCGGCATCGCCCCCGGGACGGCCTTCGAGGACATCCCTGATACCTGGATGTGCCCCGACTGCGGCGCCACCAAGGCCGACTTCGAGCCCGTCGAGGACTGAAGCGCCCTCCACCGCTGCTTGTAGCTCCCATGGGGAGAGATTCTCCTCCCGCCCCGGCCCGCCCTCCGGCCGGGCTCCTTCCGGCTACCCATCCAGGGGGCATCGGCGCTACGCCTACCCCCCTCAGCACACTCGCAGAGGCCACGCGATGACCGACTTCCAGTTCCAGGAAATGCTGCCGCTGGGCAAGGACGAGACGCCCTTCCGGCTGCTCACGAAGGACCATGTCTCCACGTTCGAGGCCGGAGGGCGCACCTTCCTCCAGGTCGAGCCCGAGGGGCTCACCCTGCTCACCCGCCAGGCCATGCGCGACATCGCGCACCTGCTGCGCCCCGGCCACCTCGGCCAGCTCGCCCACATCCTCAAGGACCCCGAAGCGTCCTCCAATGACCGCTTCGTCGCCCTGGAGTTGCTGAAGAACGCCAACATCGCCGCCGGCGGCGTGCTGCCCTCCTGCCAGGACACGGGCACCGCCATCGTCATGGGCAAGAAGGGCCAGTACGTCCTCACCCGCGGCAATGACGAGGAGGCCATCTCCCGCGGCGTCTTCGACACGTACCAGACGGCCAACCTGCGCTACTCGCAGATGGCCGCGCTGGACATGTACCGGGAGGTCAACACCAACAACAACCTCCCCGCGCAAATCGAGCTCTACGCCACCGACGGCGACGCCTACAAGTTCCTCTTCATGGCCAAGGGCGGCGGCTCCGCGAACAAGAGCTACCTGTACCAGGAGACCAAGGCGCTGCTGAACCCGCAGAGCCTGCTCGCCTTCCTCGACCAGAAGATCCGCTCGCTGGGCACCGCCGCGTGCCCGCCGTACCACCTGGCCATCGTCATCGGCGGCACCTCCGCGGAGTTCGCCCTCAAGACGGCCAAGTACGCCTCCGCGCGCTACCTGGACACGCTGCCGCGCGAGGGCAACTCGCTGGGCCGCGGCTTCCGCGACGTGGAGCTGGAGCAGGAGGTGCTCAAGCTCACGCAGCGCATGGGCATCGGCGCGCAGTTCGGCGGCAAGTACTTCTGCCATGACGTGCGCGTCATCCGCCTGCCCCGCCACGGCGCGTCCTGCCCGGTGGCCATCGCCGTGTCGTGCTCGGCGGACCGGCAGGTGCTCGGCAAGATTACCCGCGAGGGCATCTTCCTGGAGCAGCTGGAGGCGGACCCGGCGAAGTACCTCCCCGAGACGACCGACTCGGACCTGGGTGGCGAGGTGGTGAAGATCGACCTCAACAAGCCCATGAGCGAGATTCGCGCCGAGCTGTCCCGCTACCCCATCAAGACGCGCCTGTCGCTCACCGGCCCCATGGTGGTGGCGCGCGACATCGCCCACGCGAAGATCAAGGAGCGCCTCGACGCCGGCCAGGGCATGCCGCAGTACCTCAAGGACTACATGGTCTACTACGCCGGCCCGGCGAAGACGCCCGAGGGCTACGCCTCCGGCTCCTTCGGCCCCACGACGGCGGGCCGCATGGACGCCTACGTGGACCAGTTCCAGGCCGAGGGCGGCAGCTTCGTGATGCTGGCCAAGGGCAACCGCTCGCCCGCCGTCACCGAGGCCTGCAAGAAGCACGGCGGCTTCTACCTCGGCTCCATCGGCGGCCCCGCGGCGCGGCTCGCCCAGGACTGCATCAAGAAGGTGGAGGTCCTGGAGTACAAGGAGCTGGGCATGGAGGCCGTGTGGAAGATTGAAGTCGTCGACTTCCCGGCCTTCATCGTGGTGGACGACAAGGGCAACGACTTCTTCGCCAACATCAACAAGCCGTCCGCGAAGAAGGCCTGAGATGTCCGAGGGTCCGCGAGTCGTCACCTGGGATGCGCGCTACCGCGAGGACTTCGCGCGTCTCAACCGCGGGTGGATCGAGCAGCACTTCCAGCTCGAGCCCGCGGACGTGGCGAGCTTCGCGGACCCGCACGGCACCTTCGTCGCCACTGGGGGCGAGGTGTTCTTCGCCCTCTCCGGCGGGAAGGTGCTGGGCACGTGCGCGCTGCGCCGCGAGGCGGACGGCGTCTACGAGCTGTGCAAGATGGCGGTGGACCCCGAGGCCCGTGGCCTGGGCCTGGGGGACGCGCTGATGGAAGCAGTCCTCCGGTTCGCGAAGTCACACGCCGCGAGCCGGGTGTACCTCGTGTCCAACACGAAGCTGGGGCCCGCGCTCGGGCTGTACCGCAAGCACGGCTTCGTGACGACGCGCGAGGGTGAGGAGGTGTCGCGCGAGGCGGGCTACGCGCGCGCGGACATCGAGATGGAGCTGCGGCTCGGCTGAGCCTTCAGACTCCCGGCGGCAAATCGCTGGGGAGCGGCATCGGCGCGCGCTTCTTCTTCGGCATGACAGAGCGGCGCGGCCCCTTGAGGGCGACGCCCAGCAGCATGGCCGCGGGCAGCATCATCCCCAGGCCCTGCGTGAGGTTGTCGGGCGGCCGGACGACGGCCCCCAGTACGAGGGCGGAAAACAACAGGCCGCAGACCAGGCGGAGGACGAGGGCGTTCACGCGGGGACCTCTATCAGGAGTGTCGCCCAGCCTAAGCACCCGGGGAGCACTGTCCACCCGCGCCCCCTCGCTTTCCAGGCGGCCTTCACCGCCCTACCCGCCCCCACGCGCCGACTCGCCGCGCGTCCGTCAGTGACGCGCGGCGAGCCTGCTCCGGCCGGAAGGGACTACCAGACCTTCACGCGCTGCTCGGGCGGCAGCCACGCGGCGTCGCCCTGCTTCACGCCGAAGGCCTCGTAGAACTCGGGCATGTTCCGCACCACGCCGTTGACGCGGTACTGCGGCGGCGAGTGCGAGTCGGTCAGCAGCATCTGGCGCATGGCATCGTCGCGGTACAGGCCGCGCCAGATCTGCGCCCAGCCCAGGAAGAAGCGCTGGTCGCCGGTGAAGCCGTCGATGGTCGGCGCCGGCTTGCCCTGGAGCGACAGCTTGTAGGACTGGTACGCCACCGTCAGGCCGCTCAGGTCGCCGATGTTCTCACCCAGCGTCAGCTTGCCGTTGACGTTCATCGCCTCCAGCGGGCTGAAGCCGTTGTACTGCTCCACCAGCATGGCGGTGCGCTTCTCGAAGCCGGCCTTGTCCTCGGCCGTCCACCAGTCGCGCAGGTTGCCGTCGCCGTCCGAGCGGCTGCCCTGGTCGTCGAAGCCGTGGCTGAACTCGTGGCCGATGACGCCGCCGATGGCGCCGTAGTTCGTCGCGTCGTCCGCCTCGGGGTTGAAGAACGGCGGCTGGAGGATGGCGGCCGGGAAGACAATCTCGTTCATCGTCGAGCTGTAGTAGGCGTTCACCGTCTGCGGCGACATGTGCCACTCGGCGCGGTCGATGGGCTTGCCCAGCTTCGCCATCTGCCGGTTGAACTCGAACGCGTCGCCGCGGCGGACGTTGCCCACCAGGTCACCGGCGGTGATTTCCAGGCTGGAGTAGTCCCGCCACTTCTCCGGGTAGCCAATCTTCACGTTGAACTTCGCCAGCTTGGCCTGGGCCTGGGCCTTGGTGGCCGGGCTCATCCAGTCCAGCCCGTCGATGCCCTTGCGGAAGGCCTCGCGCAGGTTGGCGACCAGCTCCTGCATGCGCTGCTTGGACGCGGGGCTGAAGTGGCGCTCCACGTAGAGCTGGCCCACGGCCTCGCCCAGCGAGACATTCACCACCTCCACCGCGCGCTTCCAGCGCGGGCGGTTCTCCTGCATGCCCTGCAGCGTCTTGCCGCGGAACTCGAAGTTCGCCGTGTCGAAGGCGCTGCTGAGCAGCGGGGCGCGCTCGTCCAGCACCTTGAAGGTGAGGTACTGCTTGAGCACCGGCAGCGGCGTCTTCTTCAGCAGGCCGGACATGGCCTGGAAGTAGTCGGGCTGGCGGACGATGACGGCCGGGGTGGACTCGGCGCCAGCGGCCTTGAGGAAGCGCGCCCAGGGGAAGCCCGGCGTCAGCGCGTCCAGCTCCGCCACCGTCTTGAGGTTGTAGGTGGCCTCGCGGTCGCGGTTCTTCACGCGGTCCCAGCTCATCTCCGCCAGCGCCGTCTCCAGCTGGAGGATGGCCTGCGCCGCCTTCTTCGCGTCCTTCTCGCCGGCCAGCGTCAAGAGCTTCTCGATGTACGCGACGTACGCGGCGCGCGTCTCGACGAAGCGGGGCTCCTGCTTGAAGTAGTAGTCGCGGTCCGGCAGCCCCAGGCCGCTCTGGCTGGCGTAGACGATGTAGCGCGTGGCCTGCTTCGCGTCCTGGCCCACGTAGATGCCGAAGGGCACCTGCACGCCGTCACGCATGAACTCCGCGAACAGCTCGGGCAGCTCGGCCGCGCTCTTCAGCGCCTTCACGCGCTGCAGCTCCGCGCGCACCGGCTCCAGGCCCTGCGCCTCGATGCGCTGGGTGTCCATGAAGCTGTTGTAGAGGTCGCCCACCTTCTGCTGCGTGGAGCCGGGCTGACGCGCCTGGGCGGCGCCGGCCTCCTCGATGATGGCGCGCATGGCCAGCTCGGCCTTGTCCGCCAGCTCGATGAAGGTGCCGTAGCGGGCGCGGTCGGCGGGGATGGACGCGGTCTTCAGCCAGTTGCCGTTGACGAACTTGTAGAAGTCGTCCTGGGGCCGGACGCTCCGGTCCAGGTGGTTCAGCTCCACGCCCAGCGAGCGCACCGTCTCGGTGGCGGCCTGCGCCGAGGCGGAGGCGGCGGGCGCCTGCGCGGTGGCCTCGGCGCCAGGGGCCGGCTGCTGCGGGGTGGTGGCACAGCCTGCGAGGAGCAGCGTGCCGAGGGCGCTGGACGCCCAGGCATTACGGGCAAAGGGCTTCTTGGGGCTCATGTGGCTCCGAGAGGGGGAAAAGAGGCGGCGGATGCTGCCGGACCTGGATGGCCGTCGTCCATCCAGGCGGACAGGAAAAACATCCGGGCGTCGTCCCTATTCCTCGGGTTGGCTCCCCAGCGGCCCTCCGGGCGCGAGGGCCCGCCCCACGGGCAGCGCGGGCGGGCCGTTGCTCGGCGTGCGACTACGGCTGTCCCATGACGGGACCGGGCACGGAGGGCGCCGGCGCGGGGGCCGGAGCCGGAGCCGGCGCGGGGGCCGGCGTCACGGTGACGTCCTGCGCCAGGTTCTCCAGGTCGTGGAAGCCCTTGGCGCTCACGTCCGCGCCCTGGAAGCGGGCCCAGCCCTGGAGGTTGCGCTGGAAGGAGCGCGTCATCCGCCACAGCTGGAGGGCGCTGTTGGCCGTGTACACGTAGAGCGTGCGCTTCGGGTTCCACGGGTTGGGCAGCGCCAGGGCGAGGCCGTCATCCGGGCGGCCGTAGGTCTTCCCCTGCCAGCGGAAGTAGCGCCGGCCCAGCTCCACCGGGAGCTTCTTCTCCTCGGCCAGCCGCGCCAGCAGCGCGTTGTCCTCCGCGCCGCCGAAGAGCATGAGGTCCCGGTCCGCCAGCTCCGCGTCCGTCACCTCGCCGTCCTGCTTGATGGGGGGCAACAGCTCCGTGAAGGCATCCGCCAGCGACTCGCGGTAGCCCAGCGCCAGCGTGCGCATGGACTCCGTCTGGCGCGCGGTGCCGTGCACCAGCAGCAGCCGCTCCCAGGCGTCCGTCTGGTTGTAGAGCACCTGGAAGCGCTCGCGCGGCACGGGGATGTCGTTGGACGGGTTGAACACCACGCGCACCGGCGCCTCGGCCGTGCGGAAGGTGAACGTCTCGTTGGCGCTCTTCACCTCCACCCGCTCGAAGGTGGAGCCCTTCGCGGTGCGCACCTCCACCATCGTGACGAAGTGCCACGGCCGGGCGGCCGGCTGCTCCACCTTCAGCGTCACCTCGTAGCCGTCCTTCACCTGGGCGGCGGTGGCGCGAATCTTCGGCTGGGGCAGCCCGGTGCGCTCGTGCCACTGGGCGATGAAGGCGCCCACGTCCTTGTTGGTGGCCTCCAGCACGGTGCGCTTGAAGTCCGCCGTGGTGAGCTCCTTGTTCGCGTAGCGCGTGTGCACGGCGCTCATCGCCTTGGCGAAGGCCTCGTTGCCCAAGAAGAGCCGCAATTGGTGCAGCGCCACGGTGCCCTTGATGCGCGGCAGCGTGTACGCGCCATAGCGGCCGTAGTCCGTCTTCAGATTCACCGGCGCCGCGTCCGCCTCGCGCGTGGAGAGGAAGAGGAAGCGCGCGTTCAGCTCCGCCAGCGCGTCGCGCTGCTGCTCGAAGGCCTTGTCGTCGGCCTCCGGCAGGTCCTTCAGCAGCTTCCAGTACGCCGCGGTGCCGCTGGCCAGCCAGTTGTCCGCGTCCGACGCGGGGAACACCGTGTTGGCCCACAGCTTCTTGGCGTCGAAGTGGATGGCGTCCTTCACCTTGGCCAGGTCGCGCTTCGGCGCGGCGGGCTCCTCGGGGGCCTTCCAGCTCTTGCGCGCCTCCTTGAGGCGGTCGGCGACGACGACGGGGCTGAAGGCGGTGTAGCCCAGGGACAGGTGCGGCGTGGCGCCCGGCAGGTCCGGCATGAAGCGGCTGCCAATCATCTTCTCGCGCAGCGTCGTCTTGCCGTAGTGGGCCAGGAACATCAGCTTCTCGGCCATCTCGGACGTGGTGATTTTTCCGTCACACGCGTGCGGCCGGTTGATGGGGCTGGAGGCCAGCATCCGGATGGACGTGTCCAGGTCGAAGCCCTTCTTGCCGTACTTCGCGTAGTACTCCCAGAAGGCGATGTCGCGGTTCCAGGTGTTGAAGGTCAGGTCCACCGGGGCGTTGTCCGGGTTGGGCACGTACTCCTTGCGCACCTCCAGGTCCCGGTTGTTGTTGTTGGCCCAGATGAAGTCCTTGAGGTTGCCCGGCGTGTCCGAGGCGTTGCCCTTGCTGCCGGTGCGCCACAGGCGCGTCTTCTTCGTGCCCAACAGGAGGCAGGCGCCCTCGTCCGTCTTGGTGTCGGCCATGGTCCAGTCGTTGGTGTACAGGCCGTTGTTGCCCTCCTTCATGATGCGGGCGACGTCGTCGATGCTGGACGCGTACTGGGCCGCCTTGCGGATGCGGTTGCTCTGGGGCGAGCCGTTCATGTCGAAGGGCGTCTGGCCCACCGTCGTCTCGCCAATGACGATGCCCGCGGCGTTGACGTACCAGTCCGCGCCGCTGTGGATGCCGCCCGGGAAGGTCTGCATCACGAAGCGGTGACCCTTGGTGGGCTGCACGTCGAGAATCACGTCCCAGTGCACGCCGGTGTAGCCGTTCCACATGAAGATCTGGCCGATGATGGCGCGGCCATCCTTCGTGGCGGACTTGGTGGCGACGAACGAGGAGCAGTGGTCACCCTTGCCGGCGCGCTCCGTCTCGTCCTCGGCCTTGAGGAAGGTGCGGCCCGTCAAGGACGTGGGCGTGGCGCGGTTGGCCTCGTCCAGCTGGCCCGCGTCCACCGCGGAGTTGAGGGTGACGATGTCCACGAGGTCCAGCTCGCGGTCCTTGAACTTCACGCCAGCCTTGTTGGCGCCGTCGGCGATGCCCTTCATCTCTTCCAGGTACTCGGCGTCGTACTTGCGCAGGAAGAGCGCGTCCGCGAGCAGCCGCGCGTGGCTCCAGCCCTTGGCCGCATCCGTCTTGTCCTTCTGGATGCCGAGCTTCTCCATGTACGCGACGATTTCGCGGGCTGTCAGCTCGCCGAGCTGCGAGCCGCGCTCGTAGGGCTCGCCCTCGATGTGGACGTAGATCCACCCGCCGTCGTCATAGCGGAAGCCCTTGCCGGACCAGCGCACGGACTCCATCGGGACGTAGGCGGTGATGTCGTCCACCTTCTCCACGCGCACGTCGTCGAACCAGGCGGTGCCCGTCGCCTTGCCGTTGCGGCCCAGGTGGAGCTGCACGCGGTCCGACGCCTGGGTGGCGAAGAAGAGCGCCGACACGCGACCGCCGGACTCGGTAGCCGGAGCGGGCGTGCAGTTGGTGAAGGGGAAGCTCTTCATGGAGAGACAGGCGCCATGGGCCGTGGGGTAGCGCGCCAGCGGGTCCGCCTGGACGCCGCGCGTGCGCACCCAGGCGCTGACCCGGTAGAGCTGGCCCACCTGGAGCTTCATGGCCTCGGACTCGACGGTGGTCTCAGCGCCACCCTGGGGGTTCTCGATGGTCAGGCCGCGGGCTCCCTCCACCTTCGCCTCGGCGGAGCCGGTCGCCTTGCCCGGCCCTTTCGCGGTCCAGAAGGCGGGCAGGCCGGACGTGCCACCCGCAATTTCGAAGCCGCCGTTGGGCACCGGGACAGGGGTGGCCGCTGGCGTGGGTGCCGCGAGGGAGGGCGTCGCGTGGAGCGCGCCCACGGAGACGAGGAGCGCGCCGAGAAGCTTCGACGTCTTGCGGGGGTCGGTCATGGAATGAGGTCCCGTGCGGGGAAATCGCCCGCGCATGACACTTCTCCCTCCCCCGAGCGTCAACCTCCCCCGTCACCCGGGGACGACCCGGGAGGGCTTGACGCGGGGCGCCTTGCCCCCTCGGCTGCCGGCCTCGGGTGTCGGCCCAGGTGAGCCAGGTACCCGGAGGACGCGAACCTGCTTCAGGGAAGTCCGGTAAGGCCGCGAGGATTGCCTGCGGCTCCCTTCGCCATTCCGGCGCCGCCCCTTCTGTTTCCATGGCGCATCTTCCGCGCCTCGGATTCGTTCGAGGTGGGAATCTTCCTGTCCTCGGAGGCGCCCTCCCTCATCGTGAGCGTGGTGCCTGGTGCCCCATCGCAGCCTCCATGGCGGTCAAGGCGTCGTCCCGCGGCACCGCGTGACTCCCGAGCCCGCGCGCGTGTCAGCCCTCGCCTCGGCTCATGGATGGACCGAAGGGCACGCAACCGGATGAGCTGCCAGAGGGCATTCCCTGGCGCGAGCCGCATCCTTCCTGGCATGTCAGCCCTCTCCGGAAGGAGGGCCGTCGTGGAGGAATGATTCCTCCGGCGAGGCGGCATCCCCGGCGGGTCGTCGTGGAGGAATGATTCCTCCAGCAAGGGGGGCGCCCGAGGCGGGCCGTCGTGGAGGAATGATTCCTCCAGCAAGGGGGGCGCCCGAGGCGGGCCATCGTGGAGGAATGATTCCTCCAGCAAGGCGGCGCCGGGGGGCTGGGA
>NZ_JABBJJ010000170.1 GCF_012933655.1 Pyxidicoccus fallax
TGTGTATAAGAGACGGGTGTACTGGGGGTGCTCCAGCATCCCCTCCTCGAAGCTCTCCGTGACGGACGAGTCCACGTTGCCCAGCACTCCGGGCACGAGCCGCGCCACCGCGTCCACCACGGCCAGGGCGGCCACCTCGCCGCCGGTGAGGACGAAGTCGCCCAGGGACAGCTCCCCGTCGAGGTACGTCATCACCCGCTCGTCCACGCCCTCGTAGCGGCCGCAGACCAGGATCAGCCCGGCCTCGTGGCGCACCAGCTCGCGCGCCGTGGCCTGGGTGAAGGCCGGCCCCCGAGGACTCATCAGCAGGGCCCGGGCGCCCGGCAGCCTCGCGCGGGCGGCTTCAATCGCGGCCACCAGCGGCTCCGGCTTCATCACCATGCCGGCGCCGCCGCCGTAGGGCGCGTCGTCGGTGACGCGGTGCTTGCCCTCGGCGTACTCGCGGATGTCGGTGACGGTGATGGACAGCAGGCCCTTCTCCTGGGCCTTCCCGAGGATGCTCGCCCCCAGGTACCCGGACACCATGCCGGGAAAGAGCGTGAGGATTTCGACGGGGAACGGCGTGCTCATTCCGCGTCCCCGGAGCCCTCGCCGTCCTCCGGGCCCGCGTCCTCGCCGCCCGTGGCCTCAGGAGCGGCGGCCGCCCCGCGAGCCTGCCCCGGACGGCCGACCTCTTCGTACTCGGGCGGGCGGATGACGATGCGGCCGGCGGCGATGTCCACCGTGGGCACGAAGTCGTCCGCGAAGGGCACCACCAGCTCCGGGCGCTTCGGCGCGCGGATGACGAGGTTGGGCACCTCGCCGGTGGCCCAGATCTCCTCCACGCGGCCCAGCTCGGCGCCGGACTCGTCCACGGCCGTAAGGCCCACCAGGTCGCCCTGGAAGAACTCACCCTCGGCGGGGGGCTCCAGGTCCTCGCGGAAGACGAACACCTTGGACCCCACCAGGGCCTCGGCCTCGGTGCGCGACTCCACGCCCTCGAAGGCGATGATGTTCTCCTTGGGCGTGGGGCGCACCTCCTCCAGGAAGAGCTCGCGCTCTTCCCCGGAGCGGGTGCGCACGAAGACGCGCTCGACGACGTCGAGCGCCTCCGAGGCCGGGTCGAACGTGCGGATGGCCACCTCGCCGCGCAGCCCGTGCGCTCGCGCCACGTAGCCGAGCTCGAGGAGCGGTTGAGGCGTCACCGCGAGGCGTCCGGTCCAGCCGGCGGCGCGGCCGCGCCATTGGGCGCGCTGGCCGCATTGCGCCGGTCGTCGAGGATTTCCAGGCGGACCTTCTGCCCGGACTTCTGGGCGGCTGCGTTGAGCAGCGTCCGGAGGGCGTTCACGGTGCGCCCGTCACGGCCGATGACCTTGCCGACGTCCTCGGGGGCGACCTTCAGCTCGTAGAGCCGGGCACCGTCCGCCTCGGACACGCGCAGGCCGACCTGGTCCGGTTGATCGACCAGGGCCCGCGCCAGATAGGTAAGAAGCTGCTCCACGTCCGCTCAGCGAAGCGTGGTTCAGACCGCGGGAGTGGCCGGCTTGGCCTTGGCGGCGACCTTGATGAGGTCGGCAACCGTCTCCGAGGGAGTCGCGCCCGTCTTCAGCCAGTAGTTCAGCCGCTCCTCGTTGAACTCCACCTTGGGGGGCTCGAGGTTCGGGTCGTACGCGCCGACGGCCTCGATGAACTTGCCGTCCCGGGGGTTCCGGGAGTCGGTGGCGACCACGTGGTAGTACGGCTTCTTCTTGGCGCCCGCGCGGGCGAGACGGAGGACGACGGCCATGAGTTGCTCCAGCGTACAGGTGACAGCTTGAGGAAAGGGGGGCGCTCTTACCGCCGCCCCCGCGGGATTGTCAAGGAAGCTCGGGACCTTATGTCGCGCCGTCGGCGGGAGCGGCATCGCCCCGGTTGGCGAGCTGCCCGCAGGCGCCGGCGATGTCCCGGCCCCGGTTCTTCCGGATGTAGGCGGCGATGTGGTGGTCCGCCAGGATGGCGCGGAACTGCTCCGCCCGCTCCTCCCCAGTGGTGTGGAAGCCCAGCCCGGGGTTCTCGTTGTACGGGATCAGGTTCACCTTCACCGGGATGTCCTTCAGCAGCTCGATGAGCCGGTGGGCATCCTCGTCGGCGTCGTTGAAGCCCTTGATGAGCACGTACTCGAAGGTGATGCGCCGGCCCTGCCGCAGGGGGAACTTCCGGCAGGCGTCCAGCAGCGCCGCGATGTTCCACTTGCGGTTGACGGGCATCGTCTTGTTGCGCTGCTCGTCGGTGCTGGCGTTGAGCGAGATGGCCAGCTTGACGTCCGTCTCCTGGCCGAAGCGCTCGATCATGGGCACCAGGCCCACCGTGGAGACGGTGATGTGCCGGTGGCTGAAGTTGGGCCCGTCCTCGGACTGGAGGATGGAGAGCGCCGTCTTGAGGTTCTCGAAGTTGTGCAGGGGCTCGCCCATGCCCATGAACACCAGGTTGCTGAGCGGGCGGAGCGTCTCCAGGCCCTCGTTCTTCCGGACCTCGCGGTTGACGGCGTGCACCTGGGCCACGATTTCGCCCGGGGTGAGGTTGCGCTTGAGCCCCATGGTGCCCGTCATGCAGAAGCCGCAGGCCATGGCACAGCCCACCTGGGTGGACACGCACAGCGTCTTGCGGTCCTCGGAGGGCATGTAGACGGACTCGATGTAGCGCCCGTCATGCGTCTTCCACCGGTACTTGATGGTGCCGTCGATGCTGCGCAGCTCCACGTCCTTCACGAGCGGGACGATGTCCGCCACGGCCTTGAGCTTCTCGCGCAGGGCCTTGGACAGGTCCGTCATCTCGTCGAACGAGGTGGCGCCGCGCTGGTGCAGCCAGCGGTAGATCTGCGGGGCGCGGAAGGCGCGCTCGCCCAGCGTCTCGGTAACGAAGCAGGTGAGCGCCTCCAGCGACAGGCTGGCCACGTCCACGCGCTTCGCGGGCGCGGGCGCCGGAAGGGGCTCGGTGACAGGCAGGGATGTGGCGGAGGTCTCGGACATCGTCGTTGGGCTTTTAACGGTAGGACCGAAGGCGTCCCTTCCCACACCTGGGCACGGCAAGTCAAAGGAGCCCTCGCTCCCCTCCCCGCCTGGTGGACGCTTCCAGGGCCCTATTGGGCACTTCCTTGAAAGAACAGCGGCCCGGGCCCGCGCCTTCTCGGGCGAGGACTCCAGGCCGCGGCTCTTCACACCGGGGCCCGCGAGGGGCCGGCCGGCTACTTCTGGTACGGGTAGGCCTGGATCTCGGTCTCCCGGAAGAAGTACGCGATCTCGATCTTCGCGTTCTCCAGGCTGTCCGAGCCGTGCACCGTGTTCTTGTCGATGCTGGTGGCGAAGTCCTTGCGGATGGTGCCGGGGGCCGCGTTGGCCGGGTTGGTGGCGCCCATGATGTCGCGGTTGGCGAGGACGGCGTTCTCACCCTCCAGGACCATGAGGACGACCGGGCCGGAGATCATGAACTGCACCAGGTCCTTGAAGAAGGGCCGGGCCTTGTGGACGGCGTAGAAGCCCTCGGCCTCCTTCTGGGAGAGCTGCTGCAGCCGGATGGCGACCGGCTTCAGACCCTTCTCCTCGAAGCGGCTGATGATCTTCCCGATGACGCCCTTCTCCAGACCGTCCGGCTTGATGATGGACAGCGTGCGCTCGATGGCCATGTGACTGGCTCCTCTCGTACTCGTTGGGGTTTAGCGCTTCTTCGGAGCGCCCCGCTTGAGGGCCTCCTGCAGCGTGGTGCCGAGCTCGGCGGGGCTGGCCGCCATCAGGAAGCCAGCGGCCTCCATGGCCTTCATCTTCTCGGTGGCCGTGCCCTTGCCGCCGGAGATGATGGCGCCGGCGTGGCCCATGCGCTTGCCCGGGGGCGCCGACTGGCCGGCGATGAACCCGGCGATGGGCTTGGTGAACTCGCGGGCCACGTACTCGGCGCCGCGCTCCTCGGCGTCGCCGCCGATCTCACCAATCATGATGACCGCGTCCGTCTCCGGGTCGGCGTTGAACAGCTTCAGCACGTCCACGAAGTCGGTGCCGTTGACCGGGTCGCCGCCGATGCCCACGGCGGTGGACTGGCCCAGGCCCAGCTGGGTGAGCTGGTGCACGGCCTCGTAGGTCAGCGTGCCGGAGCGGGACACCACGCCGATGCGGCCCGGCTTGTGGATGTGGCCCGGCATGATGCCGATCTTGCACTTCGCGCCCGGCGTAATCACGCCCGGGCAGTTGGGGCCGATGAGGCGCACGCCCGGCTTGCCCTGCAGGTAGCGCTTGGCGCGCACCATGTCGTTGACGGGGATGCCCTCGGTGATGGTGATGATGAGGGAGATGCCCGCGTCGGCGGCCTCCATGATGGAGTCGGCGGCGAACGGCGGCGGCACGAAGATGACGGAGGTGTTGGCGCCGGCCTGCTTCACGGCGTCAGCCACCGTGTTGTAGACGGGGACCTTGCCCTCGAAGTCGGTGCCGCCCTTGCCCGGAGTCACACCGGCCACGAGCTTCGTGCCGTACTCCAGCATCTGCTTCGCATGGAACGAGCCCGCCGAGCCGGTGATGCCCTGGCAGACCACCTTCGTGTTTTCGTTGACGAGGATGCTCATGGCGTTCCTTCTGGAAAGTGTTGGCGGAAGCGGGCCGGACTACTTGATGGCCGCGACGGCCTTCTCCGCCGCCTGCCGCAGGTTGTCCGCCGGGGTGATGGCGAGGCCGGAGTTGCGCAGCAGCTCCTTGCCCTTCTCCACGTTGGTGCCCTCCAGCCGGACCACGAGCGGGACCTTGAGCTGGACTTCCTTGGCGGCGGCGATGATGCCCTCGGCGATGACGTCGCACTTCATGATGCCGCCGAAGATGTTGACGAGCACCGCCTTCACGGCCGGGTCGGCGAGGATGAGCTTGAAGGCCGCGGTGACCTTCTCCTTGCTCGCGCCGCCGCCCACGTCCAGGAAGTTGGCCGGGGTGCCGCCCACCAGCTTGATGGTGTCCATGGTGGCCATGGCCAGGCCCGCGCCGTTCACCATGCAGCCGATGTTGCCGTCGAGCGCGATGTAGGCCAGGTCCCACTCCTTGGCCTGCGTCTCACGCGGCTCCTCCTCGGCGAGGTCGCGGTACTCCAGCAGGTCCTTGTGCCGGTAGAGCGCGTTCTCGTCGAAGTTCACCTTCGCGTCGAGCGCCACCACGCCGCCATCCTTCAGGATGACCAGTGGGTTGATCTCCACGAGCGAGGCGTCCGTGTCGATGAACATCTTGTAGAGCGACGAGCAGAACTGGACGAACTTGTTCACCGTGGGGCCGGTGAGGCCCAGGCCGAAGGCCAGCTTGCGGCCCTGGAAGTCGGTGAAGCCCACCGCCGGGTCCACCGCCTCGCGGAGGATCTTCTCGGGGTGCTTCTCGGCCACCTCTTCGATCTCCACGCCGCCCTCGCGAGAGGCCATGAAGGTGATGCGGCTGGTGGCGCGGTCCAGCGTCACGCCCAGGTACAGCTCCTGGCCGATGGCGAGGCCTTCCTCGATGTAGACCTTGTGGACCGTCTGGCCCTCGGGCCCGGTCTGGATGGTCTTCAGCTTCATGCCCAGCATCTGCTTGGCGAGGTCCTTGGCCTCGGCCGGGCTCTTGGCCAGCTTCACGCCACCGCCCTTGCCACGGCCGCCCGCGTGAATCTGGGCCTTGACCACGACCACGGGCGTGCCGAGATGCTTGGCGGCGGCTTCCGCCTCATTGGGCGACAGCGCGAGGATGCCCTTCGGCGTGGGCACGCCGTACTTCCGGAAGATTTCCTTGCCCTGGTACTCGTGGATCTTCATCGAGGCTCCGGTGGAGACGAGGGAGACAGCCCTTTATGAGGCGTCAGCGCGGGGCCCTCATTGCGCAGAAACCGACGGATGGCAAGGCCGTTTGACCTCGACGGAACCGCCCTGAACGCCCTGGTGCGCAAAAAATAACCAGGAGTGTCCGCCAGGATGAGCCCGGCTTCACGGCTGAACAGCGCCCGAGTGGACCCGGGAACGGAGGCTCGCTTCGGGAATGCCGAGCCGGGCCGTCCCGGGCGATCAGGACCCGGGTGACGGCCTGGACCGCGGATTCCGGAGAGCCCGGGGCCGGTATGGAACATTCCCCCAGGCGTTCGAATGGCAGGGCGGGACGCCCGTCCCCTCCCCCACCCTGGAGCCTTCGCCCATGGCCCTTCGTTCGTGGCCCCTGCTGTGGCTGTGCCTTCTCGTGGTGCCCGGCCCTGGACTCGCGGCGGAGGGGCCGCGGTCTTCCAAGGAGCCCGCACTGGAGGCCAGGGAGCGCACGCGCATCATCGAGGCGGTCATCGGCCAGGTCCGGGCGCGCCACTACTCCGCGGACAAGGCGGCCCTGGCGGAGCGGATGCTGCGCGCGCGGATGAAACGCGGTGACTACGACGCCATCACTGACCGGCGCGAGCTGGCCGACGTGCTCTCCGAGCACCTGGTGCGGGACGGGCAGGACGCGCACTTCTACGTCGGCTACAGCGCCGAGCCCCTGCCCCGGAACCTGCCCCTGCCCTGGGAGCCCGCGTCTCCCGAGGCGGAGGCCTTTCGCGCCCGGCGCGAGGAGCGGCGGCGACGGAAGACGCTGCGCGAGGCGTACGGCATCGACCGGGTGGAGCGGCTGGACGGCAACGTGGGCTACCTGCGCCTGACCAGCCTGCCTGATGAGAAGTTCGCGGGCGAAGCCGCGGCGGCGGCCATGCGGCTGCTATCCGCCACCGACGCGCTCATCATCGACCTCCAGGGCAATGGAGGCGGTGACAATGCCTTGGCGGCCCTGTACCTGGGCTGGCTGCTGCCAGAGCGCACCCACGTGCTGGACACGGTGTGGAAGGGCCGGCCGAAGGAGTCGCTCCACACGCCCGCGTCCCCACCCGCGGGCCGCTACGGGGACAAGGAGGTCTACGTGCTCACCGACAGGGACACCTTCTCGGCCGCGGAGACGCTCGCGTACGACCTCCAGGCGCGCAAGCGGGCGCGCGTGGTGGGCGAGACGACGCACGGGGGCGCCAACCCGGGCGTGGCCCTGCCCGTGGAGGAGCACTTCATCGTGGGCGTGCCCATGGGCCAGACGGTGCACGCCGTGACGAAGACGAGCTGGGAGGGCGTGGGCGTGAAGCCCGACATGCCCGTGCCGGCGGCGGAGGCGCTGCGCACCGCGCACGTGGCCGCGCTCACGTCACTGGCGAAACGCGCGACGGACCCCGCGCAGGCGGAGGAGGTCCGCGAGGCGCTGAAGGCGCTGGGAGCCGACGCGAAGCCGTGAGCGCTTCATGCGGTCCCCGGCGGAACTTCACGGCCGGGAGGCCGTGACCGGCGGCCACGGTCGTCCGATCGCCGGTTTGCGGTTGTTGGCGTCCGAGCCGAAGCCCGATGCGGCTGCGGCTCCGGTCCCCCGCCCGGCCCGCTCGGCTGGCGCCCGGGGCCCTGAAACGGCGGCGGCCCCGCCCGGCGTCTCGCGAGGGACGCCAGCACGGGGCCGCTTCACCACGGACCGACGGGTCGGACTACCCCGGACCGCCGTGGCTCTTCTGCTCCTCTTCCTTGAAGAAGATGTCCTTGATCATCAGCTTCGTCACCTCGCGGTTCATCACCGCGATGGACGTGGTGAGCGGAATCTCCTTCGGGCAGACCTTCACGCAGTTCTGCGCCTTGCCGCAGTCCTGGATGCCGCCCGGCCCCATCAGCGACCGGACGCGCTCCTCGGACTGCATCTTGCCCGTCGGGTGCATGTTGAACAGACGGGCCTGGCTGATGGCCGCCGCGCCCATGAAGTCGTTGTCGATGGTCACCTGCGGGCACGCCTCGAGGCAGCTGCCGCAGGTGATGCACGTGGACAGCACGTACATGACCGACTGGTCCTTCGGAGACTGGCGCGGGCCCGGCCCCAGGTTGTGGGTGCCGTCCACCGGAATCCAGCCCTTCACCCGCTTGAGCGCGTTGAACATGCGCTCACGGTCCACCGACAAGTCCCTCACCACCGGGAACTTGCTCATCGGCTCCAGGGTGATGGGCTGCTCCAGCTTGTCGATGAGCGCCGAGCACGCCATGCGCACGCGACCGTTGATGTTCATCGCGCAGCTGCCACAGACCTCCTCGAGGCACGCGGCGTCCCAGATCACCGGCGGAACGCGCTTGCCTTCCACCGTGACGGGGTTGCGCTGGATCTCCATCAGGCACGAGATGACGTTGGCGCCCTTCGTATAGGGAACCTTGAACTCATCGAAGTGACCCGGCTTGTTCGGATCATCCTGCCGCCAGATGCGGAAGGTGACGGTCTTCGTGGTGACGGCGCTTGCCTGTGCAGTGTCCATGTCGCTCGACCCTTCACTTCCAAATCAGTTAGGGCGGCCCGCGATGCCCCGCGGGCCCACCAGACGTTGCGTGTCCCGGCTCAGGCGTACCAGCGGGGCTCGGGATCCAGGACCGGCGTGGAAATCTCCTCGTAGGAGATCTGCGGGCCCTGCTCGGCGTGCTTCGCGATGGTCGTCTTCGCCCACTTCTCGTGGCGCTTGCGCCACAGCGACATCCAGTCGGCGTCCTCGCGCGGGTCCTTCGTCTTCGGCTCCGGCAGCGAGAACTCCGGCTTGTAGTGGGCGCCGCGGCTCTCGTCGCGCAGCAGCGCGCTGGTGGCGATGACCTCGCCCAGCTCCAGCATGTTCCACAGCTGGTTGGTGTACGACAGCGCGCGGTTGGCCACGTTGCCCGTGTCCAGCACGTTGACGTTCTTCCAGCGCGACTTCAGCTCGCGGATCTTCTCCACCGTCTTCTTCAGCCGGTCGTTGTACCGGACGACGGTGCAGTTCTCCGTCATGATGTCGCCCAGCTCCTTCGCGAGCGCGTACGGGTTCTCCGCGCCGTTCATCGCCTTGATGGTGGCGAACCGGTCCTCCCAGTACTTCTTCGCGCTCTGGAAGTACTTCTCCGGCATGGCCGCCGCGCTGGTGGCGTTGTTCTTGGCGTAGGCCGCCATGGCCGGGCCGCCAATCATGCCCGAGTAGATGCAGGACAGGAGCGAGTTGGCGCCCAGGCGGTTGGCGCCGTGGAACGCGTAGTCCGCCTCACCCGTGGCGTACAGGCCGGGGATGTTGGTGGACTGGTTGACGGGGCTGCCCTCGAGCGGCGTCTGGGTGCGCGAGTCGGCCTCGAAGCGCACGTACAGGCCGCCCATGGAGTAGTGCATGCCCGGGAAGATGACCATCGGCGTGACGCGCGGGTCGTCTCCCACGAACTTCTCGTAGATCTCCATGACGCCCTTGATCTTGGCGTCCAGCGTCTTGGCCGGGATGTGAGTGACGTCCAGGTACACGCCGTCCTTGCCGCCGATGCCCATGCCCAGGTCGCGGCAGACCATGAAGATCTCGCGCGTGGCCACGTCGCGGGGCACCAGGTTCTTGTACTTGGGGTACTTCTCCTCGAGGAAGTAGAAGCGCTCGCTCTCCGGGATGTCCCGGGGGTTGCGCGTGTCGCCCTTCTTCCGGGGCACCCAGACGCGGCCGCCCTCGCCACGGACGGACTCGCTCATCAGGCGCAGCTTGTCCTCACCCGGGATGGAGGTGGGGTGCACCTGGATGAACTCGCCGTTGGCGTAGATGGCGCCCTCCATGTAGGCGCGACCCGCGGCGGTGCCGGTGTTGATGATGGAGTTGGTGGAGCGCCCGAAGACGATGCCCGGGCCACCCGTGGCGAGGCACACGGCCTCCGCCGGGAAGGTGCGGATCTCCATGGTGCGCAGGTCCACGGCCACGCTGCCGATGACGCGCCCACCCTCGTCCTTCACCGTGCCGAGCCACTCCCAGTACTCGTACTTGGTGACCTTGCCCTCGGACTCGTAGCGGCGCACCTGCTCGTCCAGCGCGTACAGCAGCTGCTGGCCGGTGGTGGCGCCCGCGAAGGCCGTGCGGTGGTGGAGCGTGCCGCCGAAGCGCCGGAAGTCCAGCAGGCCCTCGGAGGTGCGGTTGAACGTCACCCCCATGCGGTCCAGCAGGTAGATGATGCCGGGCGCCGCGTAGCACATGCCCTTGACGGACACCTGCTCCGCGAGGAAGTCGCCGCCACGCAGCGTGTCCTTCACGTGGATGTCCGGGTGGTCACCCTCTCCCTTGGTGTTCACCGCGCCGTTGATGCCTCCCTGGGCGCACACCGAGTGGGAACGTTTGACCGGGACGAGCGAGAGCACATCCACCTGGTGACCCGCCTCCGCGAGCTTGATCGTCGTCATCAGCCCGGCGAGACCGCCGCCCACCACCGTGAACCGCGCTGCTGCTGCCATCATCGTCTCCTTGACTGCCGGACGCCGGACGCTGCCGTCGTGAGCCGGCTCGCCATGTGGCGCGCCAGGGCCCGGACATCCCGTGCGAGATCTACAGGCTAGATAACTTGATGAAACCGCGCCGCAATCATGGAGCGGGCCAGGATAAGCCCGCGTCATTCGCGGCATCAGGCACAGGGCCCGCCGGTCCACCCGGCGGGCCTCGTGCGCCCGTGAAGGGACTACAGCTTGACGGAGTCGACCGTCTTCTTCACCGACTGGAAGGACTTCTCCAGGGCGGCCTTCTCCTCACCGTTGAGGTCCACGGTGATGATCTTCTCCACGCCGCCCGCGCCGATCTGCACCGGGGCGCCGAAGAAGTAGCCGTTGATGCCGTACTGGCCCTCGAGCAGGGCCGCGGCCGGCAGCACGCGCTTGCGGTCGAAGAGGTAGCTCTCCGCCATGGCGATGGAGGAAGCGGCCGGGGCGAAGTAGGCGCTGCCCGTCTTGTAGAGGGCGACCAGCTCCGCGCCACCCTCGCGGGTGCGCTTGATGATGGCCTCCAGCTTGTCCTTGGGCAGCAGCTCCGTCAGCGGCACGCCGCCCACGGTGCTGTGGCGCACGAGCGGCACCATGTCGTCGCCGTGGCCGCCGAGCACCAGCGCCTCCACGTCACGGATGGAGCAGCCCAGCGCCTCGGCCACGAAGCACTTGAAGCGGCTGGTGTCCAGCACGCCCGCCATGCCCGCCACCATGTGCTTGGGCAGCTCGGCGATCTTGTGGAGCGCGAACACCATCGCGTCCAGCGGGTTGGCCACGTTGATGACGAAGGCGTTGGGGGCGTGCTGCTTGATGTTGGCCGCCACGTCCTTCATGATCTTGAGGTTGATCTCGAGCAGGTCCTCGCGGGACATGCCCGGCTTCCGCGGCACGCCGGCGGTGATGATGATGACGTCCGAGCCGGCCACGTCCTTCCAGTCCGTGGAGCCGGTGACGCGGCAGTCATAGCCATCCACCGCGGACAGCTGGTTGATGTCCAGCGCCTTGCCCTTGACCATGCCCTCGGCCGCGGGGATGTCGTAGAGCACCACGTCGCCGAGCTGCTTCTGGACGGCCAGCAGCGCCAGGTTGCCGCCGATCTGACCGCCGCCGATGAGGCCAATCTTCTTCTTGCGATTCTGAGCCATGGATTCGCCCTCTCTCAGGTCCCTGGATGGGGACTACATGTTCTTGATGATGGCCTGCCCGAACTCGCTGCACTTCACTTCCGTCACGGTGCCCTGCCCTTCCTGCTTCATCAGGCGGGCGAAGTCGTAGGTGACGGTCTTGTTGGCGATGGCGCGGTCCATGCCCTTGATCATCAGGTCCGCGGCCTCGTGCCAGCCCAGGTGGCGGAACATCATCTCGCCGGAGAGGATGACCGAGCCCGGGTTCACCTTGTCCTGGTCCGCGTACTTCGGCGCCGTGCCGTGCGTGGCCTCGAACACCGCGTGGCCGGTGACGTAGTTGATGTTGCCGCCCGGCGCGATGCCGATGCCGCCCACCTGGGCCGCCAGCGCGTCCGACAGGTAGTCACCGTTGAGGTTGAGCGTGGCGATGACGTCGAACTCGTCCGGACGGGTCAGCACCTGCTGCAGGGTGATGTCCGCGATGGAGTCCTTGATGATGACCTTGCCGGCGGCCACGGCGGCCTTCTGCTCGGCGTTGGCGGCGTCCTCACCCTTGGCCGCCTTCGTCACCTCCCACTGGTCCCAGGTGTAGACCTTGTCACCGAACTCGCGGGCGGCCAGCTCGTAGCCCCACTTGCGGAAGGCGCCCTCGGTGTACTTCATGATGTTGCCCTTGTGGACCAGCGTGACGCTCTTGCGCTTGTGGTCCACCGCGTACTGGATGGCCGCGCGGATGAGGCGCTCGCTGCCCTCCTTCGACACGGGCTTGACGCCCAGGCCCACGTTGGCCGGGAAGCGGATCTTCCCGAACTCCTTCGGGAACTCCTGCTTCAGCAGGTTCGCGAACTTCTCCGCGGCGGCGGAGCCGGCCTCGAACTCGATGCCCGCGTAGATGTCCTCCGTGTTCTCACGGAAGATGACCATGTCCACCTTGTCCGGCGTCTTCACCGGGCTGGGGACGCCCTTGAAGTAGCGCACGGGCCGCAGGCACACGTACAGGTCCAGGAGCTGGCGCAGCGCCACGTTCAGCGAGCGGATGCCACCGCCCACCGGCGTCGTCAGCGGGCCCTTGATGCCGACGAGGTACGTGCGGAACGCTTCCACCGTCTCGTCGGGCAGCCAGTTGTTGACCTGCTTGAAGGACTTCTCGCCGGCCAGCACCTCGTACCAGGCGATCTTCTTCTGGCCCTTGTAGGCCTTCTCGACGGCGGCATCGAACACCGCCTGAGAGGCGCGCCAGATGTCGCGGCCGGTGCCATCGCCCTCGATGTAGGGGATGATCGGGTTGTTGGGCACGGACAGCTTGCCGTTCTGCAGGGAGATCTTCTCTCCGGAAGACGGGGGCGCCATGGGCGTGGACTCCTGGAAGGTGTGGCCGTGTAAGAAGAGGCGCGGGATAGTCGAAAACAAGCCCCCTCGCGTCAAGGAGTTTGGCCGCCTGGGTGGCGAACGGGCCTATGGAAGGACTTATCGAAGCCAGCGGCGCGACATGCGAGCGCGAGCGCGACCGCGGCACGAGCGCACGGCATGGCGCGCGTCCCCTCCGGCCAGGGCAACTGAAGGGAAGAAAACGAAAAGGGCCGCGGCGCCAGACGCCACGGCCCTTCCAGTCAGCACGGGAGCGACGACTACCAGCTCGACAGGCCCGGCGCGGGCAGCTCCACCGTCACGGTGATGCCGGAGGCGGCGCCGCGCGTCACCTCCAGGGTGCCGCCCATGGAGTCCACCAGCTCGCGAGCGCGGGCCAAGCGGCGGTGCACCGGTCCCACCAGCATGGGCGAGAGGAACACGGCCTTCGCCTCGCGCTCCGACAGCGAGGCCCCCTGCGTCACCACCTGGAAGCGCGGGCCCACGTCGCCGAAGTCGTCGGGCTCGTCCACCGTCAGCTTCACGCCCTGCCCGTTCGCCGTGTCCGAGGCGTGGGCCAGCAGGAGCAGCAGCACCTGGCGCAGGCGGCGGCTGCTGACGCGGGTGGGGACCGGGTCCTGCGGCAGCTCCACCGTCACTTCAACGCCGTGCAGCCGGCGCGTGACGCCCAGCAGCTCCACCGCGTCCGCGACGGCCTCCGTCACGTCCACCCGGAAGACCTCGGGGGCCTCCACCGACTCCAGCGCCGTGAGGCGCACCGTGGGGTTCTGTTCCTGCTGGACGCCATCCAACCGCGTCCCGCCCGTGGTGCTCGCCGCTGCACTCATCCCACACCTCCCTCGAACCGACGACGTTCACTCTAACGGAGGGGGCTGACGAACACCACTCAACTACGAGAAAGTACGCACAGCGTGCCTGACTTGTGACATTACAGTTGCGCGACATCTTCGCCGTGATGTTGTCCACTCCCGGGCAGTGTAAGTCGTGTAACTCGGAGAAGCGCCTGTCATCCCCGACCCACGGCCGTACATTCCCGCCAGCCAGAAAACAGCGTGGCTGGATAAATTCGGTTTGACTGTTCCTTCTGAATCCGTATGATGCGGACCAATAGCGATTCGCCGCCGACCGCAGCACCGCTGGAGCAGGGAGGGACTGTTGTGCTTGCAACTTCGACATCCGCATCAGGCGTTCCTCATCAGCACCGGAGAAGGGGGCTCCTGCCTATGGAAGGGGGAAATCCGCTCTCCACCAAGCGGACGTTGGAGTTCATCAGCCGTGACGCGCTCTTCAATGTGATTCCGCTGCCGCCCGCCGAGGCCGCGCTGGATGACTCGGGTTACTCGCTGCACGGCGCGGGGCCTGACGCCATCACCTGCGCGCTGGGCACGCCGGACGCCTGCATTGGAGAGGTGACGCGGCTGTCGCCCACGGTGGTGTGGGTGACGCCCAAGGGCGCGGTGGACACGTCGGAGCCGCGCACCCTGCCGGTGTACCTGTCCGGCTGCGGGGTGACGCTGGGCCCCATCCGCGGCGCCTTCATCCGCACGGACGCGGAGACGGCGAACGCGCCGGTGGGCCTGCAGCTGGTGGGCGTGACGCTGGAGCAGGGCCGGCAGATCCTCTCGCTGCTGGCGGACGCGCTGAAGCGCGGCGTGGCGGAGCCGGCCGCGTCGGCGCTGCCGGTGCAGGACACCATCGAGGACGCCGAGCGCATCCGCTCCATCCTGGTGGCCATCTGCGCGTCGGGGAACAAGGGCGTGATGCGCCGCACGGGCCGCACGGTCCGCATGGTGCTGGAGCGCTTCAACCCGACGACGTCGCAGCTCGAGTGGCGCACGGACGAGACGGGCGCCGAGTGGGGCGAGGCGCCCTACGACATCGACGTCATCGGCTACAACAGCGCGTACCGCATGAAGCTGGAGGAGGGCACCGCGGAAGGTGACCGGCTCCTCACGCCGCTGCCGAAGCAGATCTTCCGCATCCGTCACCGGTGGCACCGCCGCGTGCCGGCCCCCGCGGGCGTGAGCGTGAGCTTCCACCACCCGCTCTGGCGGGAGCTGGGTGAGCTGGACCGCGAGCTGGTGGACATGTCCTTCTCCGGCATGTGCATCCGCTGCCGGCCGGAGGACCTGATGTTCCCGGGCCTCCTGCCGCCCCTGCTCGAGCTGCGCACGGACAACAACGAGATCATCAGCCTGCGCGGGGAGATCCGCTACGTCAGCAGCGTGCGCGCCGACGGCACCGTCCTGTGCGGCCTGAGCGTGCTGCCCTACTCCTCCGACGAGGCGCGCTGGGTGCGCTTCGTGTCCCAGGCGGCGTCCCCCAACACCCGCACCAGTGAGAACCTGGAGGACGGGCTGTGGGACCTCTTCACCCGCTCCGGCTTCTTCAGCCTGGCGGGCAAGTCCGCCGAGGAGTTCGAGGAGCTGCGCCTGGCCTTCCGCAACATGGCGAAGAAGGCCGCCGAGATTCCCCAGCTCTTCTGCCAGGCGGTGTGGCCGTCCGAGCGCGGGCTGGAGGCGACGCTGTCCTTCATGAAGCCCTACCGCCACTCGTGGATGGGGCACCAGGTCGCGAAGCGCCCGGGCAAGCCGCCCTCCAACGTGTCGGAGCCGGGGCAGATCATGCGCGACCTGTACATGCGCACGTTCGAGCACCCGCAGAGCGACCCGGACTTCAAGTGGGTGGTGGCGTACGTGGAGGCCCTCAACCCGTGGATCGCCAAGGCGCACGTGCGCTACGCCGAGCGACAGATGGCGACCGGCGCGGGCCTGGCCTTCACGCGCAAGGTCCACATGCTCGACATCCTCACGCACGAGCTGACGGGCCGCACCTTCGAGGACATCTCCGTCGGTTCCGCCACGCCGAACGAGCTGACGGTGCTGGCGGACACCATCGCCCGCACGCGCCCCAACTGCTACGTGGAGGCGCTCGACTTCACCCGGGAGCGCATGGAGCTGCGCCCCGTCCAGGCCCGCTGGAAGGAGTTCGGCCTGGAGCGTGAGCGGGAGGTTCTCATCGCCCGCCGCGGTGGCGTTCCGGTCGCCGCCGCCGTCCTGGAGATGGGCCAGCTGGGCACCAATCTCTACAGCCTGCTGGACATGGCCCGCCTGTTCTCCATCACCGAGGCCGGTCCTTCCACCTATGTCGCGCTCGTCGATGCCGCCCGCCGTTGGTACGCCGCGCGCCGCCGCACTTCGTTCCACTACCTCTGTGAGGACGAAGGGGGGGATTACGTGCAGGAGGCCGGCATCCATGGAGGCCCTGATCCGTACATGTGGATCATCTCCTCCAAGCTGATCCCGGACTTCCTGGAGCACATCAGTGAACTGACCATCGGGCGCCGGAGCGCCCTCGCCACCACTCGCCAAGGGTAAAGGGTAGAAGCCATGAGCAAGAAACTCGTCGAGGAGCTGTACGCCCCCCACGTCAAGGAGGCGCGCGAGCGACTCCAGACCCACCCCGCCCTCAAGGCCCTGCTGGATCCGAAGGTGGACCCGGCGCTGGTGGAGGGGTTCCTCATCCAGCTCAACTCCCTGGGCGTGTACATGACGGAGCCCGTGGACGGGTGGATCCGCCGCGCGGGTGAGGCCACGGTGAAGATGGGCCTGACGGACGTGGGCAACCAGCTCATCACCCACGCCAAGCACGAGGCCGGCCACCACCTGATGATGATCGAGGACACCAAGAGCCTCGTCGCCCGGTGGAACCAGCACCGCACCCCGAAGCTGGACGCCGAGGCGCTGCTGAACCAGGCGCCCACCCAGGCGATGAAGGACTACCGCGCCATCCACGAGGACACCATCGTCGGTCCGATGCCGGCGGCCCAGGTGGCCATCGAGTACGAAATCGAGAACCTGTCCGTCGTCTTCGCCCCCGGCCTGATGGACCAGGCCAAGCGCGTGCTGGGCGACAACATCATGGAGGCGATGTCCTTCGTGAAGGAGCACGCCGAAATCGACGTGGGCCACACCGCCCTCAACGAGGTGATGCTGGGCAAGCTGCTGTCCCAGGTCCCCGAGAAGGCCGAAGTCGTGGGCAAGACGGGCGCCCGCGCCCTGGAGATCTACCTCAACTTCATGGCCGACTGCGTCGAGCGCGCCGGGCAGATGCTGAAGTCCGCCGCCGCCTGAGTTCGCGCACCGCATTCACCGCCTGAAGCACGCAGGGCGCCACGGGCAGCAGCAGCCCGCGGCGCCCTCGTTGTTTCTTCCGCTCCCCTGCCCTTTCCGCGCTCCGGTGCGAAGCCGTGCCCGCTTCAGCCGGCGCGCCGCACCGTCTTGTGGCCCCGGCGCGCCAGGGGACGGACGCGGCCGCGGAGCGAGGACTGGAGGTGGCCCAGGCCACCGCCGGCCGCGGTGCCGTACACGTAGCGGTCCGGACGGAGCACGACGAGGTCCGCCCCGTACCGCGCGAACCAGGCGCCCAGCCGCCCCTCCACGTCCAGCACCACCTCCGGCCGGGCGGGGCCCGCGCGCTCCGCCGCGGCCACCTGCACCCAGCGGCCTCCCACGTCCGCCGCCAGCGTCCGGGCCTCGCGCTGCGTCTCCAGCGAGGCCCCGGGGCGCGTCAGCACCACGAAGCCGTCTCCCAGGAGGTCATCCAGCGGGGCATAGCTTCCGTCCGGCAGTTCCACGCGCGGCTGCGGGAAGTACGTGCCCTGCGCGGAGTCCTTCGTCTCGCGGCGGGGGCTCGCGAAGAAGCCCTCGTCCAGCGGAATCACCGGCTTCACCTTGTACTGGCGGATGAAGTCCCCCGTGACGGGCAGGTGGTAGAGCGCCTGGATGAGCATGTTGCGCGCGCGGGCCAGCACCTGTCCGCCCGTCATCATCACCCGGCCCATGGCGTCCGAGCCGCGGATGATTTCCGCCACGTGCGCGCGCCGCTCGAGCTCGTAGGTGTCCAGCAGGGACGCATCCGCCGAGCCCCCGAGCACCAGGGCCAGCTTCCACGACAGGTTCGCCGCGTCACGCAGGCCCGCGCACAGCCCCTGCCCCAGGAAGGGCGGCATCAGGTGCGCGGCATCCCCGAGGAGGAACGCGCGCCCCACCCGCCACTTCTCCGAGATGCGGCTGTGGTACGAGTACACGTTGGCCGAGCGGACCTTCACCGTGGCCGGGTCCAGGTACGGGGCGAGCAGCGCGCGCACGTACTCGGGCTTGCGAACCGCCTCGAGGTCCTCGTCCGGCGCGAGGATGATGTCGAAGCGCATCTCGTCCTTCGCCGTGCGGGTGATGAAGCCCCGGCGCTTCGGGCCGCAGAGGTACGCGGTGAACTCCGGGTCCGGCGAGGCCGTGGTGACGGTGATGGCGAGCGAGTGCTCCAGCGCCGTCGTCCCCTGCAGCTTCAGCCCCAGCTTGCGGCGGATGGCGCTGTGCGCGCCGTCGCAGGCCAGCAGGTAGCGGGCGCGGACCGAGAAGGACTCGCCGCTCGCGCACGCCTTCACCCGCGCGGTGACGCCCTCCGCGTCCTGCACGAAGGACTCCACCTCGTGGCCGCGCCACAGCTCCACGTGCGGGTAGCGCTTCAGGCCGCGGTGCAGCGCCGCCTCCATGCGCGGCTGCTGGAAGAACGCGCCCACGAAGTGGCCGTAGGGCTTGTCCACCTTGGTGAAGTCCACCTCGGCGAGGCAGCGAAGCTCGTCGTCGAGGTACTGCAGGCGCCGGCACGGGAAGAAGCCCGGGTCCAGCTCGCCCACGAGGCCCGCGGACTGGAAGATGCGCTGCGCCTCGTCATCCAGGCTGATGGCCCGGGACTGGGTGTTGGGCAGCGCTTCCCGCTCGATGACGAGGGTCCGCACGCCGTGCTGCCCCAGGAGGTTCGCTGCCATTGCGCCGACCGGCCCACATCCGACGATGATGACATCAACAGACTCTGGAGCCATGTCCGTCTCCCGTTGCGTACGTGCCAAGCTGCTCTGCCTTTGCGCCGAGTCCCCCCTGGCCCAGGGAGATAAAGATATCGACACAACCTGACAACCCCACCAGCGCCGACTCGACTGCTCGTGACGACCGACCTGACCAACATCGGACGTCACGTCCCCAACCCAGTCCCCGCATGACCTGCATTCCCCTCGGAAACCGTCGCGGTTTTCCGACCTCACCGCGACATGCCGATCCGGACGATGCACTGCCCGGCCCTCCGCTCCACATCCTCCCGCCGCCCGCCGTCCCCTTCATCTTCTTGAACGCGGTCGGTGAAATTCCTTGCATGTCTGAGTTTTGTCCCCGCAGAAAAATCTGCCCTCCTCCGGCGTGTCTCGCGCCCGGGTTCATGGTGAAGGAGCACCCCCTGGCGGGATCTCCACGACCCGGCGTCAGTCATTCCTGACTGGCTTCACAATTGCGCCTGGACGCAATGACACGGTGCGGTGCGGGGCCTGAATCCGGGTGTTTGCCAATGGGGTGCGGGCGCCACGGCGGCCGCGTGGCTTGTCCGGCGGGCAGCGGGCGTCCATCCAACCGCCGGGCAACATGATGAGTCCAGGACAGCGAGCAGCCGTGTCTGGAAACCGGCACTGGAGCCCCTCCCAACGCAAGGCGTCGTGATTTCCGTGGCTCACCCGTGTTCCATGTCGGCGCACGCAGTCCCTCAAGGAGCACACAGATGGAATGGCTCGAGTTCCCGCGTTGGTCCCCGGAAGTGGAGCGGCAGTTGGCGATGCAGGCCGCACGCCTGGGGGCGGCCATCAACCGGGGAGCCCACCCGGGCCGCAAGCCCGGTGTCAGCGCCACCGTGGCCGCGGCGTACCGGCTGAACGCGATGCTGCGCGAGTACCCGCGCACCAACCCCTGGGGCCACCCCGCCTCCGAGTGCTGAGCCGCACGCACTCCGGAAGCCCGGTCTTCACTGTCGGAGGGTCCGGGCCCGGAAGCGCGGTGTGACGCACGGGAGACCGGCGCGTGATGCCCCGCCCGCCCTCGCCCGAGGGCCGGGTGCGAGGCCCCCGGTCCCGAGTTTGACTCCAGAATCAGATGTGACGCTGACGCCGGCGGATGGATGGCTGCTGGAGCGTGCGTGGTCAGCCTGACATTCACGCCCGCGTATCCGGCCAGCCTTGTCTGACAATGAACAATACTGGAATGTCGTGCGCTCGACCCTGGCGCCCCCGTCCTCTCGCGCGGCGTGTCGCGGATGAGACACGGGAGCTCGCGACTCGACGCGGCCCCCGCGCGTCTTCAGGTGCTGGAGCGCTGTCGCAGCACGGTGCGCTCGACCTTGCCCATCGCATTGCGCGGCAGCGCATCCACCCACGTGAAGCGCGCGGGAGTCTTGAAGCCCGCGAGTGATTGGCGGCACCACGCAGACAGCGTCTCGGCATCGGGGCGTGGCTGACCGGGACGCTGCGTGAGAAAGGCCATGGGCACCTCGCCCCAGCGCGCGTCCGGTACTCCGACCACCGCGGCTTCCTGTATCGCCGGGTGGTTCGCGAGCACCGCCTCCACCTCCGCCGGGTAGATGTTCTCGCCACCGCGCACGATGAGGTCCGTGCGCCGCGACAGCACCGTGAGCCGCCCGCGCGCGTCCAGCACGCCGAGGTCCTTCGTGCGCAGCCAGCCGTCACGCAGCGCCTCGGCCGTCGCATCCGGGCGCCGCCAGTAGCCCGCCATCACCGTGGGACCGCGCACCTCGATGTCGCCTTCCTCGCCGGGCCCTCTCGCGGTGCCGTCCACGCCGACGATGCGGACCTCCGTGCCGGGCAGCGGTGGCCCCGCGGTGCGCCCGTCGGACTCGGTGGGACGCTCGGTCGTCGCCTGGGAGCAGGCCTCGGTGAGGCCGTAGGTCTGCAGCGCCAGCAGGCCCGCCTTGCGCGCGCGTTCCAGCAGCGGCAGCGGCACCGGGCCTCCGCCAATGAGCGCGAGGCGGAAGGAAGGCGGCACGGGCCGGTCGCCGCGTGCGTCCAGGACGCGCTCCAGCGTGGTGGCCACCAGGCTCGCGTGGGAGATGCCTTCCGAGTCGATGGCGCGGTTGACGGCGTCCGCGTCGAAGCGGTCATGCAGCACGAGGCAGCCGCCCTCGTAGGCCGTGCGCGTCAGCATGGCCAGGCCACCCACGTGGAAGAGCGGCAGCGTGCCCAGCCAGCGCGGCGCGGGGTGCTCGCCCAGGTTGGCCGCGGAGGCCTTCGCGGAGGCCCGGAAGTTCCCCTCCGTCAACACCGCGCCCTTGGGCCGCCCCGTCGTTCCACTCGTGAAGAGGATGACCCGGGACGCGGTCTCCGCGAGGGGCTCGCACGTGGGAGACGAGGTCGAGGCCGCGAAGGACTCCAGGGGCTCGGCGCCGGAGAGCCTGTCCATCAGCGTGCCGAGTGCCAGGATGAGCCGTGGCTCCACGTCCTCCCGGAGCGGCGCGAGCTCGGCCGGCGTGAGGCGCGCGTTGAGGGGGGCCAGCACCGCGCCCAGGCGCCCCAGGGCCCAGAAGAGGAACACGGAGGCCACGTGGTTCGTCGCGAGGAGCGCCACGCGCTCACCGGCTGCGATGCCCCGGGCTTCGAGCGCCGCGACCCAGCGGGCCACCTCGGCGTCCAGCGCACGGTACGTCCACGCCTGGCCGGTGAAGGTGAGTGCCTCCGCGTCGGGATGCCGCCGTGCGCCCTCGCGAATGGGGCATCCACAGACCGTACTCCGGCCGCCTTCCCTTCCACCTGCTTCGCTCATCGGGTCGTCATCCTCACGCCTCGTGGGCCTCGCGCTTGCCGGGCGGGTCACAATGCATCGCTTCTACCGACGCCAGCCCGCCTTCGCATCGATGCCCGAACAACCTCAGGCGCGTGGACTTATCGCCCCTCGCAGCGGTCGGTCATCCTCCCAGGAGCTTCAGGTCCAGCCCGAGCCCCGACGCCTGCGGCAGCCGGATGTGGCCCTCCACGGGCCGGTACGGGTGCGCGGGTGGCTCGTGCGCGAACAGCCGCCCTACCGCGAGCCCCGAAGCCAGCGCTCCCGAGGGCAGTGCCGCCGCCAGATGCGCCGCACCCGCTCGCGCCACCACGCCATCCAGCGAGCTCGTCACGTACGACTGCATGCCCAGCCGCGCCGCGCGCATCGCCACCACGAGGCATGGCAGCAACCCGCCCAGCACCATCGGCTTGAGCACCACCGCGCCAACCGCCGGGCCTCCGCCCATCAGCGGGTCCACCGCCAACAGGGCCCGCAGTGCCTCCGGCGAGCCGAGCGACTCGTCCGCGGCCACGATGCATGGCGCCCGCCGTTGCACCCGCCACAGCGCCGCCAGGTCCTCCGGCGGCGTGGGCTGCTCCACCAGCTCCAGGCCGTACCACCCCAGCTTGTCCAGCGCGCGCTTCGCGTCGGGCTCGGACCAGCCACCGTTGGCGTCCAGCCGCAGCTTCACGTCCGGCCCCACCGCCTCGCGCACCGCCTTCACGCGCTGCTCGTCTTCTTCCAGCGGCCGGCCCGCCACCTTCAGCTTCAGCGTGCCGTAGCCCTCGGCCACCGCCGCGCGTGCCTCCTCCGCCAGCGCCTCCGGCCCCTCCGCGCCCAGCAGCGCGTTCACCACCACCTCCGGCCGGGCCTCCTCCGCCAGCAGCCAGCACAGCGGCACGCCCTGCCGCTGCGCCAGCAGGTCCAGCAGCGCCAGCTCCAGCGCGTGCTCCGCGGCGGGCATCGGGCCTTCCGGCGTGGGCTGCTTGGAGCGGATGCGCACGCCCTCGCCCCGTGCCACCTCCGGCGGAAACGGAGACAGCGTGTCCTCGATGGCGCGCACCGAGTCCCCGAGGAACTGCCCTTCCAGCGCCGACAGCCAGGCCCTCAGCGTGGTGCCACAGTCGGCCAGCGACTCCGTGCCGAACTCCGGCAGCGGCATCGCCTCGCCGAGCCCCACCCGCCCCTCCTCGTCCACCAGCCGCACGAGGAAGCCCTCGCGCGCCGAATGGGTGCCTCGGGCCGTCTTCAGGGGCTGGAGCAAGTCCAGCCGCAGCGGGGTCAGCGTCGCCTGGGCAATGCGCATGGGCTCACATCATCACCGCAAGTACAGCCCCAACGCGAATAGCAGACCAAACACGAGCTGCAGCTTCGCCGTTCCCCCCAGTGCCGGGTTCAGGGCCGCCCCCTCGGCGGTCAGCATCAACCTCAGGGGTGGAATCGCCAGGGGTAGACTCAGCATGGCCAGGAAGACCCAGGGGCTCGCCCACCCCAGCGCATACATGACGAAGGGCGTGGCGTAGGAGAGCACGAGCAGCAGCACGTACTCCGCTCGCCCCATGCCCGTGCCGAAGCGCACCACCAGCGTCCGCTTGCCGGCCTTCACGTCCGTGCTGGCGTCGCGCTGGTTGTTGGTGACGATGAGCATGGTTCCAATGGCACCCACCGGCACCGCCGCCAACCACGCCGCCGGGGCCACCGTGCCCGCCTGCACGTAGTAAGTGCCCGTCACCGCCACCAGCCCGAAGAAGATGAAGACAAACACATCCCCCAGCCCGTGGTAGCCCAGCGGGAAGGGGCCGCCCGTGTACGCGTAGCCGCACAGCAGCGACGCGAGGCCGATGGCGATGATGGGCCAGCCGCCCACCACCACGAGGTACAGCCCCACCACCGTCGCCAGCCCGAAGCACGCGGCGGCGCCCGCCAGCACCGTGCTCGGTGCGATGAGGCCACTCTGCGTCACGCGCTTGGGGCCGAGCCGCTCGTGCGTGTCCGCGCCCTTCTTGAAGTCGTAGTAGTCGTTGATGAAGTTGGTGCCAATCTGGATGAGCATCGCGCCCACCAGCGCCGCCACGGCCGGCAGCACGCGCCCCACGCCCATGCTGAACGCGAGCGCCGTGCCCACCAGCACCGGCACCAGCGCCGCCGTCAGCGTCTTGGGCCGCGCCGCCATCACCCAGAGCTTCACGCCCGGGCGCGGCTTCAGCGCCTCGGGGCTCATTCCCGGAACCGACGTGCTCACGGGCTCACCCTCTCCGCGCCCGCCACCGTGACGGCGGGGCTGTCGAACTGCGGCGCCTCGTACCAGGGCGTCTGGAGGAAGCCCAGCACCTCGCGGGCGTACTCCTCCGGCGCCTCGAGGTGCGGCGCGTGGTGGCAGTCGGTGAAGGAGCGCCGCCACACCACCGGCAGCTCCGCGGCCATGCGGCGCGCCGTCTGCGTGAACTTCGCGTCCTTCGCCCCCGTCAGCAGCAGCGTGGGCAGCCGCTGCCCGTGCAGCTCCGGCCAGTAGTCCGGCTGCACACCGAGGCCCAGGCACTCCAGCGCCCCGGCCAGTCCCTCCGGCGTGCAGGCGCGGCGGCGGGCGCGCAGGGCGTCCTTGAGGTCAGGGGCCAGGCCGCGCAGGCCCTCGAACAGGGGCAGCGACTCCCAGCGGTCCACGAAGGCCTCCACGCCCCGCGTCCGGATGAAGGCCGCGAGCTGCGCGTCCGCCTCGCGACGGGCAGCCCGCTCCTGGCGCCGGTGCAGGCCCGGCGAGCCGCTCTCCATGATGAGTCGCCCGAAGCGATTCGGAGCGCGCACGGCCGCCGCCAGCGCCACCCGCGCGCCCTGCGAATAGCCCAACAGGTCCACCGTGCCGTGCCCCAGCCGGTCCACCAGCGCCACCAGCGCGTCCACCGTCTCCAGGAAGCCCTCGCGGCCCTTGCGGTCCGGCAGCGGCGTGGCGCCATGGCCCGGCAGGTCCACGGCCACCGCGCGCACCGAGCGGCCCAGCAGCGGGCGCAGGTGGTCGAAGGAGTGCCGGCTGCCGGTGAAGCCGTGCAGCAGCACGAGGGTCCGGGGGCCGTCGCCCCACGTCTCATATGCCAGCGTCACGCCCATGGTCCGTCTCCCAGTGCGGCGGCCATCCGCGCGAAGAGCCGCCGGTGTTCGTCCACGGTGGAGGCCCGGTCCACCCGCGCCTCCACCAGATGCAGTCCGCCCTCCAGGCCCTCGCGCACCGCCGCTCGCAGCGCCGCGGGCGTCGTGGGCCGGTGCAGGCGCGCGCCTCCGAGCGCCGCCGCGTGGGACAGGTCGACCCCGTGAGGGGTGCCGAAGAGGGCCTCGAACTCGTCCGGCTTCGCCGCCTGGGCGATGGGCAGGAACGAGAAGATGCCGCCGCCGTCGTTGTTCACCGCCACCACCGTGAGCGACACGCGCGCCCGCGCCGCGGTGACGAAGGCGCCCACGTCGTGCAGCAACGCCAGGTCTCCGGTGAGCAGCACCGCCGGCCGCCCCGCCGCCGCCGCCATGCCGAGCGCGCTGGAGATGATTCCGTCGATGCCATTGGCCCCGCGGTTGGCCAGCACCCGCAGCGGCACCGCGCTCGCCGGAGCGAAGGCGTCCACGTCACGGATGGGCATGCTGCTGGACACGAACAGCGGCGCCCCGGCCGGCAGGGCCGCCACCACCTCGCGGGCGATGCGCGGCTCGTCGAGCACCTCGGGCCGCTCGGCGAAGGCGGCCTCCAGCGCGGCACGCGCCAGCCGCTCCGCGCCGAGGAAGCCCTGGGCCCACTTCCCCGCCCCGCGCGACAGGCCCCGCGCCAGCGCCTCGCACGCCGCCACCGCCGAGCCCTCCACCACCAGGGCCGCGCGGTGCGCCGGGTCGAACAGCGCGCCGCCGTCGCTGAAGAGCACGATGTCCGCGCCCGACGCGTCCAGCCACTGCTGCGGCACCTTCGGCGTCAGCCCGCCGCCGAAGCGCAGCACCAGCTCCGGCCGGTGCGCCTTCGCGAAGGGCGCGTGGCGCAGCAGCGCGTCGTAGTGGGACACCGTCAGCGGGCCGCCGCCGTAGCGGGCCTGCGAGGTGGCCTCGGCCAGCACCGGGTAGCCCGTCGCCAGCGACAGCGCGCTGATGGCCTCGGCGAACCCGTCCGCCTCGTCGCGCGGGCCGCAGACGATGACGCCCCGCTCGGTGGCGGCGATGCGCCGGCGCACGTCCTCCAGCGCGGCCGGGTCCGGCACGGGCGCGGGCGGGACGATGCGCGTCAGCGGCGCCCCGGGACGGCCCGCCTTCGCCAGCGCGGACAGGCGCTCTTCTCCGAAGGGCTCGGGCGTGGGCGCCAGCGGCTCGCGGAAGGGCACGTTGAGCTGCACCGCGCCTCGCGGCGCCCGCATCGCGGTGGCCACGGCGCGGGCGGCGGTGGCACGCAGGTGGCCCAGGGCCACGTCACTGGCCTCCGGCTGGCCCAGGTCCGCGAAGAGGCGCGCGTGCTCGCCATAGAAGCGCGCCTGCGCCACCGTCTGCGGCGCGCCCCATCCCTGCAGCTCCAGCGGCCGGTCCGCCGTCAGCACCACCAGCGGCACGTGCGACAGCGCCGCCTCGATGACCGCCGGGTAGAAGTGCGCGCCCGCCGTGCCGCTGGTCGCCACCACCACCACCGGCGCCCGCGACTGCTTCGCGAGCCCCAGCGCGAAGAAGCCCGCGCTCCGCTCGTCGATGACGGACCAGGTGCGCACACCCTCCGTCCTCGCGCATGCCAGCGCCAGCGGCGACGAGCGCGAGCCCGGACACACCACCGCGTGCCGCACGCCTCCTCGCGCCAGCTCCTCCAACAACGCCCGTGCCCACAGCACGTTGAGGTTAGCGTCTGACGACATCCCCGCCTCCCAGCGCCCGCAACATGGCCAGGCTCTTCATCTCCGTCTCCCGCCACTCGGCCTCCGGGGTGGAGCCCGCGACCAGGCCCACCCCCACGAACAGCCGAGCCTTCGCCCCTCGAACCAGCGCCGAGCGCAGCGCCACCATCAGGTGCGCGCGCCCCTGCCCCACCCCTGTCTC
>NZ_JABBJJ010000171.1 GCF_012933655.1 Pyxidicoccus fallax
GTGGTGGGAAACGTGCGCCATGGGGGAATCGCCAAGGAGCCCTCTCCGGAGGTCTACGTCCCCTTCCTCCAGGCGCGCTCCAACATCATGCGGCTGGTGGTGCGGACGGAGGGCGCGCCGCTCGCGCTGGCGTCCCAGGTGCGCGCCACGGTGCACGAGCTGGACAAGGACCTGCCGGTCGCCAACGTGCGCGACATGGAGGCCGTGGTCAGCGACGCCGTCGCCCAGCCGCGCTTCTACATGCTGCTGGTGGGCGTGTTCGCCGGGGTGGCGCTGCTGCTGGCGGCGCTCGGCATCTACGGCGTCGTCACGCATGCGGTCACCCACCGCACCCGCGAGCTCGGCATCCGCATGGCGCTGGGAGCGGACCGGCAGCAGGTGGTGGGCCTGGTGCTGGGCCAGTACCTGCGGCTGACGGGCACGGGACTCGCGCTGGGCGTGGGCCTGGCCTTCGTCGCCAGCCGGATGCTGGGCAGCCTGCTCTACGGCGTGGAGCGCGCCGACCCGCTCACCTACGTGGGCGTGGTGGCGGTGCTGGGCGGCGTGGCCATCCTCGCGAGCCTCCTGCCCGCGTACCGCGCGACGCGCATCGACCCCATCATCGCGCTCCGGCACGACTGACGGAAAAACCGAGGGCGCGGCGCATCCCCCGAGGCGCCGCGCCCTCTTTCCTTCAACGCCCGGCTCAGAGCGTCTTCATGTACTCCATGATGGCCCAGCGCTCCGTGTCGGTGAGCGACTGGGTGAAGTCATGGCCTTCGTTGCCCATGCCGTACAGGTGCGAGTTGAAGATCATCCGCGAGCGGATCTGCTTCTGGGTGATGGGCGGCGGTGACTGGTACGCCAGCGAGTTGTGGTTGGCGACCAGGTTGGCGATGTTCGCGAAGATGACGTCCGGCGTCGCCATCTCGTGGCTGCACGGGATGAACGGATCGTTCCTCGGCTCGTCGCCGCAGGCCAGGGGCGTCACCTTCCAGCCCAGCTTCGCGAAGTCGTACGACGCGTAGCTCGCGTCGTAGCCCGCGTTGGTGCCCAGGTTGTTGGGCGCGGACTGCTGGCGCTTCCACACCTTCCGGCGGTCCGACGGCTTCAGCACCTCCCAGAGCGTGGGCACACTGCCGTTGTGGAAGAACGGCGCGGAGGCCCAGGAGCCGTAGAGCGGCGGCGCCATGTAGCCGAACGGCTCGATCCAGATGTTCGGCCCCTCGGGCGAGTAGATGGGCCCCATGCCCCTGTCATAGGCGGCACGCGGCACGCGGCGCAGCGCGCTGGTGATGGGGTCGTCGTAGAAGGGCCCGTGGTCCGGCGCCATGTCGTTGTGCGCGAGGAACGACGTGTTCCACGCCCGGCGCTTGCGCTCGTCCGCCATCAGCCCCGCGCGGGCCGGGTCCGTCCGGATGGTCTCCAGCGGCGTGATGACGCCGGCGATGCCCTTGAGGCGCGGGTCGGGCAGGTACGCCGGGTCCGCGGCATGGCGCGGCGAGTAGACGCCGTGGCAGCTCGCGCAGGAGCCGTTGCCCGGTGCCTTCGGGATGTCCGCGTTGGCGCCGTTCGCCCACAGGTCCCGCTCGTGGAAGAGGATGGCGCCCTGCTCCGCGAGCGCGGTGTTGATGGGCTTGGGGAAGGTGGGGGGTGACAGCGAGAGGAAGAAGTTGTCGTTGTCGTCGAACTCGGCGGTGAGCGCGCGGCGCTCCGGCGCGCTGCGCTCCAGGTTCGCGATGCCGAACGCCATCTCCGAGCGGACGTTGTCCGAGGTGAGCGCGCCGTCCCAGAACTGGCGCGTCTTGAACGCGCGGTACCACCAGTTGGGCGCGCGCGACATGCCGCCCGCGTGAGTCGGGAAGTACTCCAGGAGGCTGGGCACCATGGCCATGGAGTCCATGTCGAAGAGCGCCGGCAGCAGGTCGACGATGCCGATGGCGTCGCTGGAGCCGCGGCCCACGCTCCAGGGGATGGGCGCCAGCAGGAGCGGCGTCCCGATGACCGTAGAGCGGAACATGTCGGACTGGATGAGGCCGGCATCGATGGCGTCGCTCGTGCGCCCCCACACGAAGGCCGCCTCCTGCTCCGTGCCGAACCGCGAGTCGTGGCAGCCCGAGCAGGTCGAGGCAATCTTGCCCGTGTAGCGCCCGTTCTCATCGCGCTCCTGAACCATGCCCAGCGGGAGCTGGCCGCTACCCCCGTTGGTGAGGTTGGGGTTCTCCCACGGCAGCGGGTACGGGTTGCGGAACGGCGCCTTCGCGAGCCCGTAGCGCTTGATGACCTGCTCGTCGAAGTCCGCGGGGCGCACCAGATAGCCCCAGAGCTTGTAGAGGTAGTAGTAGGCCGTCGCGTTGCCGAAGGCCTGGAAGTAGACCCGCTGCTCCATGTTCTTCCGGCCGCGCTCGGCGCTCGCCCGGAACTCGCCACACGTCGTGGGGTTGGGCTCCAGCGTCGAGACGAACGGCGCGGGCGGGTTGTGCAGGTCCACCCAGTACGCGTTGAACTGCACCGCCGCCTCGGGCGTGTTGACCCCGGGTACCACCAGCGTGCGCGGGTCGATGGGCAGCGGCGTGGAGTCCGGCTTGCCCTGACACGCCACCGCGAACGGCGCCCGGATGGCCGTCGTGTCCAGCAGAGGCAATGGGTCCGCCGCTGCCCTCTCGGCGCTCAGGGCGAGAATCACGGCACTGGAAAACGTCCACGTATGGCTCCACGGCACTCTCATGCGGGCCCTCCTCCGGCTATTGGCACAGTGCCAATAATGCGGTGTTTAGGCTCGCGCGCTGGCGCTCACAATGCGCAGTGCGTCATGGATTGCCGGGATTACCCGGAGGTTTCACTAATCAGCAGTCGTTACCACGCTGGGATTGCAACGCGGTGGCCTCTACGGCGGTGCCCGCCGTGCGGTGGACGCCTGCAGGCGCAAGGGCGTCTCCCGTCCCATGGCGATGAAGGGCGCCCAGTAGTGCGGGTGGGCCTGGGTGTTCCGCAGCTCCCGCATCGCCTCGATGAGCGCGGACGCCCTGCCCTGCCCCTCCAGCAGGTGGCGGTAGTACGCCTCCATCAGCTCGCGCGTCGTCTCGTCGTTCACCTTCCACAGGCTCATCACCACCGTCTCCGCGCCCGCCACCAGGAAGGCCCGCCGCAGCCCGTACACGCCCTGCCCCAGCTTCACGTCCCCTCGCCCCGTGTCGCACGCCGACAGCACCACCAGCTGCGTGCCCCACAGGTCCAGGCTCGCGAGTTCCAGCGCCGTCACCAGCGCGCTGTCCGGACTGGAGCCGGTGGCAGCTCCCGCCAGCACCAGTCCCGAGCGCAGCAGCGGATCCGGTGGCCCCGCGCTGAGCCGGGCATCGCTCAGCCCCCCGAAGCTGACCACTCCGCGGGAAGCCGCGGGCTGGGGCGCGTCCTCCAGGAAGAAGCCATGGGTGGCCACGTGCAGGATGCCGGGCGCCGGCAGATTCAACAGCCGCTCCTTCGTGGCCTCGGCCCCCAGGAACAGCTGCGCCTGCGGCAGCAGGTGCTGGATGGTCCGCGCCTCCTGGCGCGTCCCCGGCAGACGGATGACGTCCCAGTTCCGCTGCGCCAGCGCTCCGCGCCAGCGGGAGAGGAGCTGCCCGACGGAGGCGGAGCGCGTGGCCACGGCCTGCTCCGCCACCGCGGAAGAAGCGGCTGGCTGGAGCGGGACGTGGAAGTCCGGGTCGGCCAGGACGACCACGGAGGGCCGGATGACGTCCCGGTTCCGCTGCGCCCGCTCTCCGCGCCAGTTGGAGAGAACCTGCCCGAGGGAGGCGGAGCGCGTGGCCACGGCCTGATGAGCCGCCGCCAGGGAAGAATCGGCTGGCTGGAACGGGTCGTGGACGTCCGGGTCGGTCAGGGCGACCACGGAGGAAGCGGGAACGGGCTGCTGGGGCCTTGGCAGCAAGTCCTTGCCGGAGGAGAGATAGGTGAAGTCGAAGTCCTCCACGAGGAATTGCCTGCCGTCGTGAAGGGCCGCGAAGGGCACCAGGGCCAGCTGGCCATCCGGTGACACGAAGAGGCGGCGGGTCTCCCCCAGCAGCGGGAGCAGCGGCTGGAAGGCGAGCTGGTAGAGGGCCCGGGCATGGACCTCGACACCGGCCTCCTGGTTGGCCAGCGCGTCCCTCATGCGTGAGGCCGCCGAGTCGATGGGCCCCGCGGGGCCCAGGTCCTGGACGCGGATGCCGCCGTCCGGGAAGAGCACCAGCGCCAGGTAGCGCAGGTGCGGCTCGGACGTGCCGGGCCCGGACAGCAGGGGGCGGTCCTGATAGGTGATGAGCTCGACGAGGGCCGCGTTCCCGGGCAGGGCCTGGGCGACCTGCTCGACGATGTCGGCGAGCGATGGCAATCCGGCCAGCGCACGCAGGGGGGCGGAGCGCTGGGCCAGGGACGACTCGAGCGCGTCACCCTGCGCGGCGAGCGCCTCCAGCCGTTGCTGGTAGGCCTTCAACGAGAGCGGCCCAGGGCCCTGGAGCGAGAGACTGGCCAGCTGGGTGCGCAACCCGCGCAGCCGCTCGAAGGTGTCACGCTCGCCGGGTCCCAGACTCCGGTAGACGGCACGGGAGATGCCGGCGGTCTGCTCGACGGAGCGGCCCTTCATGAGCAGTACGGCGCCCAGGGCCAGGCGCCCGACGCGGGCGTCGCGGGGATGGGCGCGCAGCAGCGCGTAGAGCCGCTCCTCGTCGGCGCGCAGCAACTGGAGGAAGCTGGCCAGGCGCGTCTCGGAGAAGTCGAGCGCCTCCTGGCGCAGGCGCCGCTCGGAGATGCTGAACGCGCGCGTGAGCAGGGGAATGGCCTCGCCGAGGCGATGCTGGGCCAGCCTGAGCAGGGCGAGGTTGTTGAGCAGGACCGCGACTTCGGGATGGTTCTTTCCGAGAGCCTCCTCCCGGATGGAGAGCGCTTGCTCGTAGAGCGCCTCGGCCCGCGCGTGCAGCCCCTGGTTCGCGTAGAGCACGGCGAGGTTGTTGAGCGAGGCGGCCACATCCGGATGGCTCTTGCCGAGAGCCGCTTCCCGGACGTTGAGCGCGAACTCGTAGAGCGCCTCGGCCGGCACATAGTCCTTCCGCTCCCGATAGACGTTGGCGAGGCTCGTGTACGAAGCGGCGACGGAGGGATGGTCCTGGCCGAAGGCCACTTGCCGGATGGCCAGCGCGCGCTCGTAGAGCGGCTCGGCGCGGTCATACAGCCCCTGCTGCATGTAGAGGTTGGCGAGGCTGCTGAGCGAGATGGCGACGGTGGGATGGCGCTTGCCCAGGGCTGCCTCCGCCAGGAGGACCGCGCGCTCGTGGAGCGGCTCGGCACGGTCGTACAACCCCTGGTTGGCGTAGAGGGTGGCCAGGTTGTTGAGGGAGGCGGCGACGTCCGGATGGCTCCCGCCAAGGCCCGCTTCCCGCATGGCCAGCGCGCGCTGAAGCAGGGGCTCGGCCCGGGCATACAGTCCCTGGATGGCGTAGAGGATGCCGAGACTGTTGAGGGAAACGGCGACGGCGGGATGGCTCTTGCCGAAGGCGGCTTCCCGAACGGCCAATGCGCGCTGAAGCAGGGGCTCGGCCCGGAGGTACAACCCCTGGGCCGCGTAGAAGAGCCCCAGCTCATTGAGCAACGCGGCGATGGTGGGATGGCTCTTGCCGAGGGTCGCATCCGCCATGGCGAGCGCGCGCACGTGGAGCGGCTCGGCCCGGACGAACAACCGCAGGAACCCGGCCAGCCTCGCGCTTTCATGGATCTCCCTGGCGAGCACGGGAGGACCCCCGTCCTGCGGCACGTCTGGGAGGATGCGCCCGCCCGCCCTGGGGCGGGGTTGCTGGAGATAAACGTCCGGGCTCGAGGAGAACAGGCTGCCGTCGTCGATGGCTCGAGCAGCGGTGCCCTGTCCCTGGCCGAGGGCCGCTTCGAGAATGGCGACCGCCCGGTCATAGAGTGGCTCGGCCCGGGCGAAGTCCCCCTGGAGCCGGTGCATCCCACCGAGCAGGTTCAGACAGCTGGCGACCTCTGGATGCGAGTCTCCGAGCACCTCCTCACGCAGCGCGAGCGCACGGTGTCCCTGCTCCACCGCCCTGGCGTAGCTGCCCGCCTCGTGGAGCCGCAGCGCCTCTTCGTACGCCATCCGCGCCACCTGCAGCCGTGCATCCAGCGGGCTCGCGCCAGCGGGGCCTCTTGCCGCGCAGCCCATGACCCATAGCGCCATCCACGCGAGAAGCAGTCGCATGCCTTCCTCCCCGTGAAACCCAGGTGCCGCCATTCGCCCCAGTCCCATGAGCCGCCGGGCTCGCGAATGATGCAGCGGAAGTCACCCGGTACCCACGCTGGCGGATTCACGCTTCCCTGCATCATTCGGCGGGTTCAGGGCTCTTCAAGGTCGAGGGCCCATGCCCGGCCCATTCGCCTGAGTGCCCCGGAGAGAATCCAATGAAGAAGTACCTCCTTGCCTGGCTGTTCCTTCAGCTCCCCACGCTGGCCTGCGCCAGCGCCCCACCCGCCGCGAAGCCCACGGCCACCCGGCCCGCGAGCAGCGTGGCCACGGTGTCCGAGGCCGACCGCTACGCGCGCCGGTGCCAGTCCCAGTCCGCCCACCGCATCGTCCGACCCCAGGGGAGCATGCTGTGGGGGACCAAGCGCAGCTGGGACACCGAGAAGAAGGCCGAGGAGCGCGGCAGCGTGCTCGTCTCGGCCGACCTCGCGCCCCTGCGGCTGGCGAATGCTTCCGGGGTGACGGCCCTGCGGCTCGAGGGTGGGCGCCTGGTGGCCTCTCCCGCGGCGGAGGGGAACGCGGCCCCTCCAGGCGTCGTCGGCACCGTGCTCCAGGGCACCGCCAGCGACGGCAAGCCGGTGGAGGTGGCCATCTGCGGCGCCGAGCCCTCGCTCCAGGACCCTGGCGTGGTCTTCTACCGTATCGAGGCGTGGAACTCGCTGGCCCAGGAGTGGGAGAACCCCTGCGTCGCCCTGGGCCGCGTGCCCGACCCGCGCGCCCTCGCGGTGGGCGGCGTCTGGGACGCCAGCGGCGCGCACCAGGACACGCCCGGCAAGCTCACCTTCGCCTGCGAGAATGGCGCCATCACCAAGTGCATCCAATGGGGCTACAAGCCCTGGGAGCGCCACGAAGGGCAATCACTGGCCGGCCTCCACCAGGCCTGCACCCGCCTGGCGCGCGCGGACTACTGCGGCAATGGCCGAAGCCACACGGGCCAGGACACCCCCATCGACATCTATGACGGGCTCGGCGTGCTGGCGCGCGCGACCCGGGCCTCGGGCGGCTGGGACCCGGCGAAGGCCTCTTTCGAGGCGGCGTGGGCGCCCGACGGAGCCACCTGCATCGCCCACACCCGCGACGGCCGCGCGATGGAGGTCATCCTCCAGGAATGCCCCGACCGGCTCCAGGCCGGCGAGGCCGTCGAGCTGACCGGCGGGGACCGCTGCACGGTGCGGCGAACGGACGTGAAGCCGGGGACGGCGCTGCTGCGCAACCTGTCCTATGGCGCCCCGCGAGCCCCCGCCTCCGCGGGCACGGGCCCGTAGGCGTCCGGGTCAGTCGTTCCCGGGAGGAGGCGGGGCCCCCGTCTCGCGCTGCTCGTCGAGCAGCTGGCTGATGCGCAGGTCCAGCTGGCTGTCGACGAGGGCCAGGAAGCTCTCGAGGCCCACGGTGGAGAGGCCCAGCCGCTCCCTCAGGCGGCGCAGGGTCTCCTCGTGGACCTGCTGCCGCGCGCTCTTCAACCAGCGGGAGACCGTGGATTGATTGACGCGAAAGAGCGAGGCCAGCTCGTAGGTCGAAAGCCTGTCGGCGAAGTGCAACCGGAGCAGGTGGCGCTCGTGGGCCGAGAGCGTGGCGGCGGCCTCATGCACGGCCTGGCGGAAGTCGGCCTGGTGGCGCCGCTTCATGACATCCAGCTCCGGGTCGACGCCCGGCCCCGGTAGCAATTTGAAGAGCTCCTCCGGGTCCTCGTCTGGCGCGGGCTTCTCGGCCGCCCGAAGCTTGCTGGCGATACGCGCGGCGGTGACCTGTAGCCAGTTCAGCAGCGCGCCCCGTCCCGAGTATTCACCAATCCTGGGGGCACTCTCGGGCGTGGCGACCAGCAGCTTCACGCGTGTCAGCTGACAAACATCGTCAATCAGCGTGTCGGGTTGCTTGAGGCCCCGGAGCTTCGCCGGCAGCTGGGACAGGTAGCTCCGCTCGAAGGCCTCGTGAGCGGAGGCCATGCCGTGGAGACACGCGCACGCAAGGTAGAGCTCCGCCAGGGAGAGCTTCTCCAGCAGCGGGGGAATGGGGCTGTCGGGACTCGCCTCGGGTAACCGCACGGCGAGGTGGGTCACGAACAGTCCCGGGGGGAGCGCCACACCGGGCCACCGCGCGCGCCCCTCCTCCCAGGCCCGCACGAGCAGCGCCCCGAGCGCCGCGGCCTCCTCCCCCGCGAGAGGCACGAAGCGCACCGGGGTGTACGCCAGAAACGTCGCGACCAGCTCGGAGCCCTGTGGCATGGCCAGACACATACCACGCGCTTCCCACGGCCCCCAATGCACGCCATTGAATGGCGTCCATCCGGCGCCTAATCTGATGCCGCCAACTCCATGCATCCGCCCACCTCCCCCTGTCTGCCGGACGAGAGCCTCGTCGAGCTTCTCGAGGGCCGATTGTCGGACGATGCGCTGAAGGGCGTCCACGAACATGCCGCCGGGTGTGGCGACTGCCGGGCGCTGCTGGCCACGCTCACGCCCGGCATCCAGCCCCCGGTGGATGCGCCCACCGAGACCTACGCGCCGACCAGCACCTCGCGGGAGCCGGGGCTGCCGTGGACGCCGCCCGAGGCCTTCAACGAGTTCCGTCTGGAGGGGCTGCTTGGCCGGGGCGGCATGGGCGTCGTCTACCTGGCACACGACACCTCGCTGGACCGGCGCGTGGCGGTGAAGTTCATGGCCGCCAGCGAGCCCGACCCGCGGGTGCGTGAGCGCTTCACCACCGAGGCCCGGGCGCTCGCGCGCATGCAGCACGCCAACATCGTCAACGTGTTCAGCGTGGGCGAGGTGAGCGGCCGCCCGTACATCGTCTCCGAGTACGTCGTGGGCACGAGCCTCGCGGAGCTGCCCGTGCCGGTGCCCTGGCGCCGGGTGCTGTCCCTGGGCGTGGGGCTGGCCCGGGGGCTCGCGGCCGCGCACCGCCAGGGCGTGCTCCACCGGGACCTCAAGCCCGCCAACGCCCTCGTCACGAAGGGCGGCGAGGTGAAGCTGCTCGACTTCGGCCTGGCCGAGCGCTTCGAGACGGGAGCGGACCCGGCGTCCGGCTCGCGATTGCTTGCCGGCACCCTGCCCTACATGGCGCCCGAGCTGCTCGCCGGTGCTCCGGCGACGCCTCGCGGCGACATCTACGCCCTGGGCCTCATCCTCCACGAGCTGTGCACGGGCGAGGTGCCGCGCCATGCGCCCCGGCCCGAGGAGGCGCGCCCCCGCGCCGCGCTCGGGCCGGACATCGACGCGGACTTCGCGGCCCTCATCACCCGGTGTCTCGCGGTCGACCCGCAGGACCGCTTCGCCACGGCCGAGGCCCTGTGCGAGGCCCTCGAGCGGCTGGAGCGCCGCAGCGCGCCCGAGCCGCTGGCGGCCGGCAATCCCTACCGGGGCCTGGCGCCCTTCGAGGCCGAGCACCAGTCGCTCTTCTTCGGCCGCGAGGCCGACATCCGCGCGGTGCTCGAGCGCCTGCGCACCCGGCCCCTGGTGCTCGTGGCCGGTGACTCGGGAGCGGGCAAGTCCTCGCTGTGCCGCGCCGGCGTGCTGCCTCGGGTGGCCGCGGGCGCCCTGGACGACGGCCGGGAGCGCGTCACGCTGACGCTGTGGCCCGGGCGGCGCCCGCTCGACGTGCTCGCCGCCGCGCTCGCGCCCCTGCTCGGGTGGAACGAGGCGGAGCTGGTGGCTGCGCTCGCGGACAGGCCGGCGTGGCTGGGGCAGGCGCTGCGCGAAGCGCACTCGCGGGGCCGGGGCCTGCTGCTCTTCGTCGATCAGCTCGAGGAGCTGCTCACCCTCTCCGAGCCGGTCCAGGCCGCGCACTTCGCCCGCCTCCTCGGGGAGCTGTCCCTGCCGGCGGCGGGGGTGCGGGTGCTGCTGGCGGCACGCGGCGACTTCCTCACGCGCCTGGGCGCGCTTCCCGGCCTGGGCGACGAGGTCGAGCGGGCGCTCTACATCCTCCGGCCCCTCTCGGCCGAAGGGGTGCGCGAGGCCATCGTCGGGCCCGCGCGCAGCCGGGGGGTGACCTTCGAGTCCGGGGAGCTGCTCCAGACGCTCGTCGCCTCCACGGCGCACGGCGTGGGCAGCCTGCCGCTGCTCCAGTTCGCGCTCGCCGAGCTGTGGGAGCGGCGCAATCCCGCGCAGGGCCGCATCACCCGCGAGGCGCTCGACGCCATGGGCGGGGTGGCCGGAGCGCTGTCCCGGCACGCCGACGGCGTGCTCGCGAGCCTGAGTCCCGCCGAGCATGCGGCGGCGCGGCGCCTGCTGCTCCAGCTGGTGACGGCCGAGGGCACGCGACTGGAGCGCGGCGAGGACGAGCTCGTCGAGCCCTCGGACGAAGCCTCCCGCGCGGCCCTTCGCGCGCTCGTGGAGGGACGCCTCGTGCACACGCGCACGGTGGGCGGCCGGCCGCGCTGTCAGATCGCGCACGAGTCGCTGCTCGAGAGCTGGGGCACGCTGCGCGACTGGCTGGACGACGACATCGGCCACCGGGTGCTGCGCAAGCGGGTGGAGGCGGCCAGCGCCGAGTGGGAGCGCCTGCGGCGGACCAGCGAGGTCCTGTGGGGACAGCGACAGCTCGATGAGGCGCGGCCCCTGGACCCGGCCACCCTGGGCCCGCGCGAGCGGGCCTTCCTGCTCGCCTCGCGCCGCGCCGTGGCCCGCGGGCGCTGGGGACGCGGGCTCGCGGTGCTCGGGCTCGCGCTCACCGCCCTCGTCTCCTATGGCGGACTCCGCCTGCACGGGTACCTCCAGAATGAGCGCTTCATCGCCGCGGAGCTGGGCACGGTGCGCGGGGCGCTCGACGAAGGCCGCCGCCTCGCCCATGAGGCCCATATCGGCCGGGAGGAGGCGCTGGCGGTGTTCGATGGCCGCGCGAACCCCAACACGGGCCTGGAGACCCAACCCGGACCCGCGGGCCTCTGGAAGGCCGCCGAGCAACGCTGGGCCGCGGCGCTCGGCCTGCGCCAGCGAGCGGATGCGGCCTATACCCGCGCCAGCCAGGCCCTGGAGCGCATCCTCGAGCGTGATCGCCTCCATGTGGACACGCGCCGGCTCATCGCGGAGGTCCTCTACGAGCGCGTCCTCCTCGCCGAGCGCTTCCACCGGCGCGCCGAGCGTGACGAGTGGATGCGACGCCTGGAGCAGGAAGTGGACATCTCGAAGGAGGGCGCGGAGTGGCTGGAGCGGCTCTGGGCCACGGCCGAGGTCAAGCTGGAGATCTCCCCTCCTGGCACGTTACTCGAGGTCGAGCACCTCCCCCTGGTGGAGGGCGAACTCCACCGCGAGCCGCTTCAGCCGCTGCCCCTGCCCTCGAATGGCAACTCCCGCCTCTCCTTGTTCGCGGGCTCCTATCTGCTCCGCTTCACGCACCCGGACCGGGCCCCGGTGACGCTGCCCCTGCTCCTCACGCACGGGGAGCGTGAAACCGTCCGCCTCACACTGCCCGCGTCCGTGCCCGAGGGCTATGCCTACGTCCCCAAGAGCTGCTTCCTCCTGGGCAGCGCCGAGGCCGAGGAGCTACGAAAGTTCGCCTACAGCCCGCCGATCCACCGGTTCTGCCTCGAAGAGGGCTACCTCATCGGTCTGCGCGAGGTGACGTTCGGCGACTGGCTGGAGTACCTCGAGGACCTGCCCCCGGGCGCGCCCGAGCGGAAGCTCCTGGAGCAGCCGCGCTTCGGCGACCGTGGAGCCGTCACCCTGCGGCACCAGCCCGGCACGGGCTGGGTCTTCACCTTCTACCATTCGCGCGAGGAGTTCGACTCGGCGCGGGTGGGCGAGGACTTCGTCTACCCGGGGCGGACCCGGCGGAGCACCGCCGACTGGACGAAGTTTCCCCTGTCCGGCGTCTCCGCCGACGACCTGGGGCGCTACTTCTACTGGCTCGACCAGACGAAGCGCCTGCCGGGAGCGCGGCTGTGTGGCCAGCATGAGTGGGAGTACGCGGCCCGAGGCGCGGATGGCCGCCTGTACCCGCACGGCGACGAGCTGCAATCCGACGACGCCAACATCGACGAGACGTACGACCGGGAGAACACGTCGTTCGGGCCGGACGAGGTCGGCTCCCATCCCGCCTCCGTGAGCCCTTTCGGGCTGCACGACATGGCGGGCAACGCCCACGAGCTCACCCGGGCCGTGGCGCCGGAGCCCTTCGGGCGGGTCGTCCTCCGGGGCGGCTCCTGGTACTACGACTCGTTCGGCGCGCGCAGCGCGGGCCTCTCCCCTGGCGACCCGACGGCGCGCGACGTCCGCATTGGCGCACGCGTCTGTGCGTCATTCACTCCCCGGTAACCGCAGGGGCGCGTCCCGGCCCATCGCGATGAAGGGCGCCCAGTAGTGGGGATGGGGTTGGGTCCGCCGCAGCGCGAGCATCGCCTCGCGCAGCGCCGTGGCGCGCCCCTGCCCCGCCAGCAGGTGCCGGTAGTAGGCCTCCATCAGCTCCCGGGTCTTGTCGTCGTCCACCTTCCACAGGCTCATCACCACCGTCTCCGCACCCGCCACCAGGAAGGCCCGCCTCAGTCCGTACACCCCCTGCCCCGGCTTCACGTCACCTCGCCCGGTGTCGCAAGCGGACAGGACCACCAGCTGGGTCCCCCACAGGTCGAGGCCCGTCAACTCCAGCGCCGTCACCAGCGAGCTGTCGGGAGAAGGCGGGGCTGCATCGGCGCTGGAGTGCGCGGGCGCACTCCCCCCCGCGAGGACGAGGCCCGAGCGCAGCAGCGGATCCGGCGCGCCGGGAGCCTGGACGTCCTCCCCCAGCGCACCGAACTGGACCACCGCGCGAGAGCCCGAGAGCCCCGGCGCATCCTCCAGGAAGAAGCCATGGGTGGCCACGTGAAGGATGCCGGGCGTGGGCAGGTGCAGCAGTCGCTCCTTGGTGGCCGCCAGTCCGAGGAAGAGCTCGGCTCGGGGCAGCAGGCGTTTGATGCTCTCGGCCTCCTGGCGGGTGCCGGGCAGCGACGTGGGAGACCACGCTCGCGACGCCAGGTCCGCGCGCAGCGTGGAGAAGAAACGCTCCCCGGGAAACGAACGCGTGGCCAGCGTGGAGCCATTCCCATGGGAGGAAGACCTCGGCGGGAGCGGCGCGCTGAAGTCCGGGTCGGCGAGGACGACCACCGAGTCAGGGGCGTCGCGCTCCTCGGCACGCGGCAGCAGCGCCCTTCCGGAGGGGACATAGGTGAAATCGAAGGAGTCCACGAGGAACCGACGCCCATCGTGGAGCGCGGCGAAGGGGACCAGGCCCAGCTCGCCATCTGGCGAGAGGAAGAGGCGGCGGGTGTTGCCCAGCAGCGGCAGCAACGGCTGGAAGGCCCGCTGGTAGAGCGCCTGGGCGGGAACCTGGACGGCGGCATCGCGGTCGGTCAGCGCGTCTCGCAGGCGCGACACGGCGGAGTGGATGGGCTCGGCGGGCCCCAGGTCCTGGAAGCGGAGGGTGCCATCCGGGTAGAGGACCAGCGCCAGGTAACGCATCTGGCCGTGGCGCCGGGACTCGGGTGCGCCGGGCTCGAACACGAGCGGGCGGTCCACGTAGGCAATGAACTCGACGAGGGCCGCGTCCCTGGGCAGCGCCGCGGCGACCCGGTCGACAATCCGGGCTGGAGACGGCAGCGCGGCCAACGCGCGCAGTGGAGCGGAGCGCTGGGCGAGGTCGGCTTCGAGGGCGGCGCCCTGCTCGGAGAGTGCCTCGAGGCGCCGCTGGTGGGCTTCCGGTGGGAGCGAGCCGGGGCCTTGGAATGCCAGCTGGGACAGCAGGGTGCGCAGCCCCCTCAGCCGCTCGAAGGTGTCGCGGCCCTTCGAGTCCAGGCTCTGGTAGACGGTGCGCGAGATGTCGGCGCTCTCCTCGACGGAGCGGCCCTTGAGCAGCAGCGCGGCGGCGAGGGCGAGGCGTTTGACGCGGTCCTCGTCGGGATGGGCACGAAGCAGTGCATAGAGTCGCTCCTCGTCGGAGCGCAGCAGTTGGAGGAAGCTGGCCAGGCGCGCCTCCGAGAAGCCCAGTGCCTCCTGCCGCAGGCGCTGCTCGGACAGGGCGAAGGCACGGGTGAACAGCGACAGGGCCTCGGGGAGACGGTGCTGCCCCAGATGAATCACCGCGAGGTCGTTGAGCGTGGCCGCGACGCTGGGATGCCCCTCGCCGTGCGTGGCTTCCAGAATGTCGAGCGCACGCTCATGGAGTGGCCTGGCCTGAGCGTACCGCCCCTGGGCCGAGTAGAGGTCGGCGAGGTGGCTGAGTGACTCGGCGACTTCGGGATGGTTCTTGCCCCGAGCGGCTTCCATGAGGGCCAACGCGCGCGTGTAGAGCGACTCGGCGCGGAGAGGGAACCCCTGGGCCTGGTAGACGCTGGCGAGACCGATGAGCGGCTTGGAGATGTAGGGGTCGTGCCCGCCAAGGCGCGCTTCCATGCTCGTCAGTGCATGCGCGTAGAGCGGCTCGGCCTGACCGTACAACCCCTGGGCCACGTAGAGGTCGCCGAGGCTGACGCGGACGTGGGCGACCAGGGGATGGTGCTCGCCCAGGGCTGCTTCCTCGATGCGCAGCGTGCGCTCGTAGAGCGTCTTCGCCTGACCGTACAATCCCTGCGCCACATGGATGTCGGCGAGGCAGTAGAGCGACTGGGTGAGGAGGGGATGGTGCCCGCCTGGGGCCGCCTCATGAATGGCCAGCGCGCGCCGCAGGAGCAGCTCGGCCTGGCCGTACAACCCCTGCTCCATGTAGATATGGCCAAGCAGGAGGAGTACCTCGGCGACGAGGAGATGGCTCTTGCCGAGGAGTGCTTCCCGGAGAACCCGCGCGCGCCGCAGGAGCGGCTCGGCACGCACGAACGCCCCCCGATTCGCATGGTTCAGGGCCAGGCTGATGAACGAGTCCGCGAGGTCGGGAGTGCGATTGCCATGAGCCCTTTCACGAATGGCGAGCGCACGCTCACGGAGCGGCTCGGCCTGGGCGAACAACCCCAGGGCCCGGTAGAAGGAGGCGAGCTGGGAGAGCGAATCGGCGACCAGGGGATGGTGCTTGCCGAGAACCTCTTCTCGTATCGCGAGCGCGCGCAAATGGAGCGGCTGAACACGCGGATACATCCCCTGGGCCTGGTAGAAGACGGCGAGGTCGAAGAGCGTTTGAGCGACATCCGGGTGGCTCTTGCCGAGGACGCCTTCCCGAATGGCCAGCGCGCGCGCATAGAGCGGCTCGGAGCGTGGCTCGTCACCCGCGTACAAGCCCTGGATGCGGTAGAGGGTGGCAAGGTCGTTGAGTGACTGGGCAACGAGGGGATGGCGCTTGCCGAGGGCCTCTTCCCGGATGGCCAGCGCCCGCGCGTAGAGCGGCTCGGCCCGAGCAAACAACCCCTGGGCCCGGTAGAGGTCGCCGAGCGTGTTGAGTGTCTGGGCGACCTCCGGGTGTCTCTTGCCCAGGGCCGCTTCCCGAATCGCCAGCGCGCGCCGCAGCAGTCGCTCGGCCTGGACATGGTTCCCCCGGAGCAGTTGGTGAGCGCCGAGCCAGTCCAGACACCTGGCGACTTCAGGATGGGCGCCCCCCAGTACGGACGCCCACAGCGCCAGCGCCCGCTCGCCCCGGGTGATGGCCTCGGAATACCTGCCCGCGTCCCAGGCCGAGGTCGCCCAGTCGAAGGTCGCCTGCGCCGCCCGCAGCCGCGCGTCCGGTGGCGCCGCCCCACCCGCCGCTCCCGCCGCGCAGCACAGCAGCATTCCCAGCATCCACCCGCGAACCCGCCGCATGTCCGCTCCTGCTCGCCATCCGTTCGGGATGTCCCGAGCGGTCCCACTCGAAGGCGGCCGTCGAGAAGAGTGAGCCGACGGAGCCGGAAATGATGCAGGGAATTCGCGGGCCGTTCGTTTCCCAGGGCTGGCATTGGAATTGAATGGCGGTGCTGTGGTCGGTCACTTCGTGTCCGCTGCCTGGGCCCCTTCCGAGGAGGCCGGCGCGCGGCACTTCTCCAGCAGCTTCTTCTTCTCGGGAGCACTGGCCGTCTTCCACTCGGGAAGCTCCGAGGCGACGCAACTGGGCGTCACGGGCCCCGCCTCGGGCATGGCCACCATCGAGCCGGGGCCGCCGGAGCCCGACAGACTCATCTCCAGGAGCAATCCGCTGATGGTCTCCGCCTCCTCGCGCCCCGTCACCTGCTCACCGCCGCCCCACATGGCTTCGGTCGAGACATCTCCCTGGCACAGCGGCACCCACGCCGGAGGCTCATCGCTGCACACCGCGCGGCCGTCGATGGTGGGCTTGCCGAAGAGGTCCACGCGGGTGGTGTCCGCGTCGGGCGTCAGGAGCACATAGAACGCGGACCCCACCGTCTTCACGGAGCCGGCCATCCCGAAGCCGGTGTTCTTCACGGTCGTCACCGCCATGCGCCGGCCCTTGAAGACATACAGGGTGGCGTCACCCTTGCGCTTCAGGCGCTCCGTCACCTCGAAGCCTCGCTTGGAGAACAGCTCCGAGAACCGGCGCGCCGCATCGTCCGGCGTCCCCCGAAGCAGGGCCTGGGACTGCTGCTCCGGAAGGTGGGCGCGGCTGCTTGACCGAACCGTTGTCATACAACCACTGCTCAGGACCATCAGGCCCAGCAGGGCCCCCTCGTGAATTCGCATGGGGGCGCATCGTAGCCGCCCAGACCTTCCGGACTCCACCAGCGCTGGGTGGGATGCCCGCGCACCGCTTGAAGGCACGGCTGAAGGCCGCCGCGAGGCCTTCAGCGGAAGCCGGCGGAGTCGTTCCAGTCGGGCACGGGGATGAAGCGCAGTCCCTCCGCTGGAGGCGTGAGGCTCATCACCCGGTCCACGACGCTCTGGTGGAAGAGGCAGGTGGAGGGGGACTCGGCGAGCACGAAGATGCGCCGCTCGTCCAAGGGCATCCGCGAGAGCACTGACTCGTCGAGCACGAGCCGTTCGAGACTCAGCAACGTCAATCCGGAGGGAGAGAGCTTGAATACCGACTCCTGCCGGTTCATGCAGCGCAGCTCGTTGTGCACGTGCAGCAGCCAGTAGCGTCGCACGTCACCCTCGGCGACTCGAACATCCGCTGGCACCCATTGCACACGGTGAAGGGGCACCGGCTCCAGGGCCTCCTTCAAACGCGGCGAAAGAACGGGCTTCGGAAGGCTGTGGTGGTCCACCATGACCGGCTTCGGAGGCACCGGCTCCGCGAGGCGCAGGCGCACAGGCTCGGACACGTGTACGGGCTTGCCCTTGTAGAAGGCACTGCCACTCTGGTCCCAGCCCAAGAGCGGGTGGTCGTTGGAAGCGGCCCGCTCGAGGACGCAGTACTCGCGCTGCATGGCTATTTCCCCACCTGCAAGGCTCGACGCACGAGCTGCTTACCAGTCGCCCCATGTTTCAGCGCGTGGGTCCGTCGGCGCGGACAGGCACGCGTTGGCTTTTCCGGAATGTTGGCGGTCCCTGCGCACCCGATGCCGCCCTCCTGGTAGTCCAGCCCATCAGAAGAGAGGGTCCATCGAAAGCGCGCCACCTTCGCCAGGATTTCTTCACTGAGTGCATCCAGTTCGAGGGTCAGCGCGCTCGGGTCGGAGCAGAACGCTCCGCGGACAACATGGGTCTTGATGTCGTCCGTCCTGGCCATGACTGCCTTGGGGTATGCCAGCTGGACATCGTGAGCCCAGCCCGCCGCGTGATTGCCACGATGGACGGGTACGTGAAGCTCACAGGCAACGTCCATCCGGGACGGCAGCATGACGCCATTCTCCCTGCGATTGATGTCGTAGCCGAACTCGCGGCAGTACTTCGCCCAGTCCTCGTCGTCTTCCATGGCCTCGGAGCAGATGAGGTGGTGCGCCGCGATGGACCACCGCCCCGTGTACCAGTCGTGCTTCTCCGGCTCCTGCCCCTCCAGGATGGCCTCGCTGAGCCACATCGAGTTGCCGATGTGGCTCCCCCACTCCGCCGCCAACGGATGCTTCGGCCTCCCACAGTACTCGCAGGGAAGTCTCTTCGGGGGCTTGGGCCCGTCTCCCGGTCCGGACTGGAGGAACATGACGCGGCGGCCGCGGATGATGACGGGCATGGAGGCAGCAGACCCTCATGCTCCCGGCCCCCAGAACTGTCCCCGGGGGCACTCGACCTTAGGATTCCCGACAGGCGGCTCAGGCGCGCTCGTCACGGCTCCTGGCGCACCACGCTGGGTGGGATTCCCGCGTACCGCTTGAAGGCACGGCTGAAGGCGGCCGCGAGACTTTCAGCGGAACCCGGCGGAGTCGTTCCAGTCGGGCACGGGGATGAAGCGCAGTCCCTCTGCTGGAGGCGTGAGGCCCAGCACCCGGTCCACGACGCTCTGGTGGAAGAGATGCGTCACGGTCTCTTCCAAACGGAAGGCGAGCCGCTCCTGGAGCGGAATCGCGCGGAGCACGTCCTCGTCAAGAACCAGCTTGTCGAGGCTCAGAAGGATCAGCCCGCTGTCGGATTCTTCGAAGCGCGAGCGCGTGCGGTCCATGCAGGCCAGACGCCGCCACATGTGCATCAGCCAATAGCTCAGCACCGCGTCGCCGACGCGGACATCCGCGGGAACCCACTGCACCCCTTGCAGGCCCAGCGACTCAATGCACTCCTTGAGACGTGTGGAGACCACGGGCGCGGGGAGGCTGTGGTGATCCACCATGCGAGGCCTGGGTGGCACGGGCTCACCCAGCCTCAACCGGACAGACTCCGAGCGCTGGACAGGACGCGCCTTGCGGAACGAGTACGCGGATTCGTCCCACATCAGCAGCGGGTGCTCTTGGGAGCGCTCGCGCATGAGCACGAAGTAGTCGCTCTGCATTGCTCACTCTCCCACCTGGAGCTGCCGCCGCATCAGTGGCTCCCGGGCATAGAAGCAGCAGACCCTCATGCCCGAGGCGCCCAGAACTGCACCGTGGGGGCACTCAACAATGGAATTTCTGACAGGGAGCGGGTGTTCAAGCGGCTCCAGCAGCAGCTTCTCAATGAACTCGGTATCCGAGGCCGCATTGACTGGAGCCGCTCAGCATTCGACTCCAGCTCGCTCCGCGCCAGAAAAGGGGGGCCGAAACAGGCCCGAATCCAACGGACAGAGGGAAAAAGGGCAGCAAGCACCACTTGGTGACTGATCGGAAGGGCCGTCCGCTCGTCGTACTCCTCTCGGCTGCGAACGTGCACGACAAGAAGAAGGACCTACCGCTCTTCGACGCCATCCTGCCCGTACGAACCGGACGGCGAGGCCGACCTCGCAATCGGCCGAAGAAGGCTCACGGCGACAAGGGGTACGACTTCGCGGACATCCGGAGCGGGCTCCGCGCCCGTCGTATCACCCCGCGTATTGCCCAGCGCGGCATCGAGTCCAGTCAGCGGCTCGGCCGGCATCGCTGGGTCGTGGAGCGCACGCTCGGGTGGCTCCACAACATGAAGCGGCTGCGCATGCGCGAAGAGCGCCGGGCTGACCTCCACCTCGCACTCCTCCAGCTCGGCTGCTCCGTCATCCTCTTCAGGGAGCTTGCTCGGAGATTATGAAAGGAGTTCTAAACTGCCGGGTACGGACTGTCTCACTCACCTTGGCAGAGAGGGCTGCGCCAGACGCTGGAGCGCATGGCGCGCAATGACTCCGTGGGCAAGCTGGTGGTGCGGTGGGAGTGAGGGCGCTCCCTCCACAACCCGCGCATTCGGGAGTCCCGCGATGCGACAATGCCCCCGACAGAGGGGCGTCGTGCGTGTTCGCTGTCACCAGTTGGGGGCCCAGGGCTCGTCACTTGGCACCATGGGCCCGATGCAGCCCTTGACCGTCGCCACTCCTGGTGACTTCCCAATCATGCTCTCCATTGGCAATTCAGCGGTCCTCTGGGTGAAGGAACAGCACTGACTGCAATCCTTTCCCTCGTTCCACTTTGTCGGACCAAAGCGATGGCAGAGCCTGTCAAGCGCCTTGACGCTCTGTTCCTCATTGAGTTTCCCGCCCACTCTGTTGAAGTCATCCGCCAGGGCCTTGAAGTCCATGATAAAGCCATTCACATTCCAGATGTGGAATTCCTCCCACTGATTGGTTGTCCCCATCTGCATGTGCCACCCGCTGTTTTCACGGAAGGTCGTCGACCAGGATGGCATGGGACGCCCCCCTGTTCGCCAGAGCTCGGGGCTCCTGGGACTGTTGTGGCAGTAGTTCACCAACCCCGCGTCGAGGACTACGACGGCATTTTCTCCCAGGTGGGCCTTTTGGAGATGCCCGCCCAACCTCAGGACGATCCTTGAAAATGACGCCAGCTTCGGGCCGGTGGCGGTGATGTAGAGGTCACGAATCGTGGATTGTTCATGGTCGCTCCAGCCAGCCTGGACCTTCCCTTGCTTGAGATGGGCGGTTTCGCTGAGCTCGCACAACTGGGTGATGGGTTTTTCAGAGATGAGCTGACGAGACGTCTTGCCGTTTTCATGCAGGGTCTGGATTACCAGCGGACATTGGTGTTCCTGGCCACTGGCGGAGCCGTAGTATATGTACTCGATGCTCGCCGGGCTGGGAGCGTTTTTCGGCCAGTCAATGGCGCCGCTGAATACCGTCGCGGCGATTCCTCCGAGAGCAAGTGCAACACTGAGGGCTTCAAACGCCTGGCATTGGAGTGCCTCTTCGGCCTGGCCGATGGGGCTGGTCTCCGCGACAGAAACGAGAGCAGCCTCCGCGTCAGCGAACTTCCTCCCTGTGGTTTCGGGTTGTCCCGAAGCCAACGCAGACGAAGCGACAACCGCCCCCACGAGGCAGTGCGTGATGATTGCAGCGATGTGCTTGCGCATTGCATCCTTCTTTCCCGATACGTCCGGAGCCAGGCTGTCGCGGCAACGTCTGACTGCCGGGTGCCGCCCACGATGGCTGGCAGACTGATTTGCCTCCCGACCTCGGGGAAAAGCTTTGGCGAGCCTCTTCAGAAGTCAACTGAAGCTTCCGTCGGAGGAACGCGCGCTCGTTGCGCTCCAGGCCCATTGTAGACGCGCCGGTCAGGACGCAAGGCGCAGGACTGCCTGCACCGTCCCAAAAGGAAAGTCACTTCGCGCTGTGCGACGAACGGCCTGCCCCGCTGGACGAGGACCGGTGGCCAGGTAACGCCGAACATTCATGTGGAGGGCTGCTTTGACCATGGCGATAAGCGGAAGATGCGTAGAGCATAGCGTTCCTACCCGGAGGTTCCTCACAACGGCCTCCTGCCGCCACCCGAGGAGGAGTTCGACCTGGTCAACGGCCCGAGGGAATGGAATTGCTACCGCATCAAGCTCGACGGCGCCGCCGCCGCCGCTTCGATGCGAAGCGAGGTGTTCCGGCTCCTGCCCGAGCGAAATGGAAGAGGCTACGTGTTCGACCCCACCGTTCCACCCAAGGCGAGGGACGACTCCTCGAACTTCCGGATCCACTGGGCCCAGGTCGCGGGGGCTTGGCGCCTCGTGGGGTTGGACGTGATGTATCGCGAGCAGACGGCCGACGATTGAGGAGCCCATCCGCATCTCGTTCGTCGTCTGATCCGCGGAGCGTTCCCTGGGTCATCCTGGCCTGCGTCCTGCTGAGCACGGGGGCGTGGGGCCAGTCCATCGACGCGGGGATGCTGGCGGCAGGGCAGGTCCAGGTGCTGCTGCACGGAGTACCCGTCACGGTGATGGCCTCCTCGGTGCTGGCGGATGCGAAGGACCCCGGCCGTTACGGCCCGGCCAACCTGCTGGACGAGGAGCCCGGCACCCTGTGGGCGGAAGGGCACCGGAGCCGGTGAACTGGAGGAACATGACGCGGCGGCCGCGGATGATGACGGGCATGGAGGCAGCAGACCCTCATGCTCCCGGCCCCCAGAACTGTCCCGGGGGCACTCGACCTTGGGATTCCCGACAGGCGGCTCAGGCGCGCTCGTCGCGGCCCTGCCGGCGCACCGCGCTGGGAGGGATGCCCGCGTACCTCTTGAAGGCACGGCTGAAGGCCGCCTCCGAGTCGTAGCCGAGCTCCGCCGCCACCTGCGCCACGGTGTGGCTTCCGTCGCGCAGCCAGCCGCTCGCGACATGCATGCGCCAGCGCGCGAGGTAGCGCGCCGGGGACATTCCCACGATGGACGTGAAGCGCGCGGAGAAGACCGAGCGCGAGGTCATGGCGACATCGGCCAGTGACTCCACCGACCAGGGCTCGCCAGGACGCTGGTGGATCTCCGCGAGCGCGCGGCCAATCCGCGGGTCCCGAAGCGCCGCGAGCCAGCCCCGCGCCTCCTCCCCGTGGGACTCCACCCAGGCCCGGATGACGCGCGCAATCACCACGTCCGCGAGCCGCGTCATCACCGTCGCCGCGCCGATGCGCCGGGCAAGCACCTCCTCCGCCATGGCCTGGAGGAGCATCCCGAACGTCGCGTCCTGACGGCCCTCTCCGCGCACCAGCAGCACCGGCGGCATCAGCGCGAGCAGCGGATGCATCGCGGGCTGCGCGAAGCTCACGCTGCCGCACACGAGCGTCGTGGTCGCTCCCATGCCTCCCGTGCGCATGTGGTAGGTGTGCTCGCCCACCTCGTCGAGCGGAATCTGTTCGAGCGGCTTGAGCCGGCCGCGCGCCCGGTCGGCCAGCGCATGGCTGTTTCCCTGGGGCACGAGCACCACGTCACCCGGATGCAGCTCCAGCCACCCCCGCTTCGGGGCGCGCAGCCAGCAGTCACCCGACACCACGAAGTGGAACCGCGCCTGGGCCAGCGGCTTCGAACGCCCCGTCGGGAAGAACCCCAACGGAGTGCCCGTCCTGCTCGGGAGCGGAGCGAACTCGATGCCCCAGGGACGTGACAGCTCGCAGCGCCCGTAGGAGCCGTCCGTGAGGCGCAGGTCCTGGAGGACCTCGCTCAGCGGATCCGACGGAATCGCCTCGAGCTCGGACGAACGGGCAAGCATTCGAGTCAAAGTAGCATGGAGCCACCGGCGCGCGGGCGACAGTCTTCCCCCCAGGAGGAAGCAAGAAGCCCATGCGTGCACTCGTCCACGATCCGAACCAGCCCCGGGGTCTCCGCTTCGCGGAGGTCCCCTCTCCCCAGCCCTCGCCCTCGCAGGCGCTCGTCGAAGTCCACGCCGTGTCATTGAACTTCGGGGAGGTCTCGTATCTCTCCGAGATGTTCCAGCCGGGCCAGGTGCCGGGCTGGGACGCCTCGGGCGTCATCGTGCGCGCCGCCGCTGACGGCTCGGGGCCGAGGGAGGGAACACGCGTCACCTGCTTCGGCTGGGGTGGCGCCTGGGCCGAGCTGCGCGCGGTGGACACGAGCGAGCTGGGCCTCGTCCCGGACACCGTCGAGCCCGGTGCCGCCAGCGCCCTGCCCGTGGCGGGGGTGACAGCCCTGCGGGCCCTGCGCGCCCTGGGCCCGGTGGTGGGCCGTCGCGTGCTCGTCACGGGCGCCTCTGGAGGCGTCGGCCGCTTCGCGGTCCAGCTTGCCCACCGCGCCGGGGCCCACGTCGTGGCGTCGGTCGGCGGCACCGCTCGCGGAGAGGGGCTGCGCGCGCTCGGCGCGGACGAGGTCGTCGTGGGCCTCACGCAGGTGAAGAAGCCCGTGTACGGCGTGCTGGAGAACATCGGCGGCACGGTGCTCTCCCAGGCGCTGGGGCTCGTCGAGCGTGGCGGCTCCGTTCAGAGCATCGGCGCGGCCTCTCGCGAGCCCAGCACCATCGACTTCGAGGCGGAGCGCCGCCGCGGCGGGGAACGCCGGGTCGAGGTGTTCACCGTGGGAAGCCACTTCGGAGCGGACCTCACGTACCTCGCCTCGCTGCTGGCGGACGGAGCGTTGGATCCCCAGCTTGGGTGGCGCGGGAGCTGGGAGCAGTTCCTCCCGGCCATCGACGCGCTGCTCGGACGGCGGGTGCCGGGCAAGGCCGTGCTGGACGTCCGGAGGGCGAGCCCATGAGCGCGCTGACGGACCAGACGGTGGTGATTGTCGGCGCCAGCTCGGGCATTGGCCTGGCCGCAGCGCGGGCTGCGGCCGCGCGCGGTGCCCAGGTCGTCATGCTCAGCCGCTCCCAGGAAAAGCTCGACGCGGCGGCGAGGCGCGTGGAGGGCAAGCCTCCCCGTGCCATCGCGATGAACATGCTGGATGCGGCGGCCGTGGACCGGGTCATCCCCTCGCTCGGCCCCATCGACCACCTGGTGCTCACAGCCGTGGACAACGAGCTCGGGAGCCGGGCGCCGGTCACCGCCCTGACGAACGAGCAGGTGGAGCGTACCTTCGACAAGCTGCGGGGCTTCGGTCAGCCCGAGGACCTCGCGCACGCCATCGAGTTCCTGATGACCAACCCCTACATGACCGCCCACACGCTGACCGTCGACGGCGGCTTCGTCGCCATTTGAGGAACGCCATGGAAACCCCAACACAGTCGAAGCCCCTCGCGGGTGACCGGGTCGGTGCTGGAAATCACGGGAGGTGAGACGCTGGTCGACGGTCTCCAGGTCTAGCCGTGCGCACCGCGCTGGAACAGCCAGGCGGACCCGAGAAACAGTGCGACGAAGATGGCGTTGAGCGCCAGGATCTCGACTGGCGGGCTCCACGGCATCCCCCATCCGGCGAGCACCGCGAGCACCGCGATCGCGGCTTGCGTGAAGGCCATCGCGACCAGCGTGCGGGCCATGCCGGCCGCGCGCAGGCGCACGATGAAGGCACCAGCGAGGCCGATGAGGAGCACCCCGCCGTAGAGCAGGTTGGTGCGGTCGCCGTCCGCGCCGATGATGCCAACGCCGAGGCCCAGCCAGATGAGGATGAACGAGGCGAAGAGGGCGAGGCCGAGGGCGGCCCGGTACGCGGTGCTGGGGAGCGCGGTTCGCATGGGCGTGTCTCCGTTGCCGAGAATGGACAGGGTCACGGCCATAAGGTGGCACCCCCACTCGGGGGTGTCAGGCCGGTCGGGGGCCAGCCGTCGAACCCCGGAGCCGAGCGGTCGCAGGACGCGGACGGCCGGCACCGAAGCCCCGCACCCGCCGTCGGACTTCACACGGCTGGAGAACCAGACTTCTCCGGCAGCACACCCGGTCCGTGAGTGACGACTCGGAGATGGAGGCGATTCGTGGTCGACGAGCGATGGGACCCATTGTTCCGCGCCATCAAAAGGGGCGTCGAGGATGAGATTCGCGCGGCAGCGGCCGCCCTGGGTGACCTGAGTCTGTACCCTGTCCCCGCGGAGATCGCGCTGCATCACGCGGTCTTGGCGATCCATGGGGCCGAAGGCGCTTTGGCGCGGGTGCGGTGCCTGGTGGCATTGGGTGCGAGAGTCCAGGCCTTCCCACCAGACCATTGCGAAACGTCCATGCACTGGGCCGCGAACCGCGGGTACACGGAGGTACTGGACACGCTCCTCCGAGCTGGCGGCGACTCGGTCCTGGGTGTGTTCGACGACTTCCCCTTCACGCCGTTGCACCACGCCGCGTTCAAAGGCCATGTCCACGCCGTGCGGTTCCTCCTCGATGCAGGCTCGGACGTGAACAGCGTCGATGATGAGAACATCGGCGACACGGCGCTATCCCTGGCCGTCCAGGAGGGCTGGCCCGACGTCGTCGAGCTGCTCCTCGCGCGCGGAGCAGACCCCACGATTCCGGGATTCATGCGGCTGACCCCGTTGGACCACGCGCTCGACCCAGAGCCAGAGAGCAGGACCCCGGCGCAGCGACGGATCGTGGAGTTGCTCCAGCATCACACGAACCGCAATCGTGACGAGTCCCCTGACCGCTAGACTTCACCTGGCCCGCCCGAGCGTACCGCTCGAACAGACGCTAGGCCGCGGCCACGTCGGGGCCGGTGGCCTCCGGCTTCTCCTCGGGCGCGGCGGACTCGGAGCCCGGCTCACGCTCATAGGCGCCGAAGAGCACGCGCAGGATGGGGAGTCCCTCGCGCCGCGCGGCCAACGCGGCGAGCACGCTGCTCGCCACGATGCTCACCACCACCACGGCGCCCACCACGGTGGCGATGCGCTCCCCGCCGGGAAGCCCGCGCTGCGCGGGCAGCGTGGCGAGCACCGCCGCCGCCATCCCCTTCGGAGAGAGCATCGCGGCCACCGACGCATCCCTGCGTGACGTCCCGCGCGGCGGGAGGCTCGCGCGCACCGCCCACGGGCGCACCAGCAGCAGCGCCACCACCGCCACCGCGCCACTGACGAGCGCCGAGACATCCTCCACACGGAAGCTCGCCCCGAGGTAGACGAAGAAGAGGACCTTGAAGAGGAACGCCCCCTCCTGCACGAACTCGCGGTCCTCCTCCCTCAGTCC
>NZ_JABBJJ010000172.1 GCF_012933655.1 Pyxidicoccus fallax
GACTGCGGGTGGGCGGGCTCGGCGGCATCATCGGGCGCGAGGGCAAGCTGGGGCGGCGGGAGGAGGCGGAGCACCTGCGGATGATGGGCGCGGTGCTGCGCGAGAAACCGGAGGTGCTCGTGCTGCACGCGGGGCCGGATGTGCCCGGCAGGCGTGTGCATGGCAGTGCGCCGATTCGCGAGGTGCTCGAAGGGCGGGAGGAGGTGCTGGTGGTGTGCGGCCATGCGCACTGGGAGGAACCGCTCGCCACTCTCACGGGAGGGACGCAGGTGCTCAACGTGGACAGCCGCGCGGTGCTGCTCCAGCGGGCACGGTGATGACGGTATCGTCCGCGCATCATGACGATGCGCTCGCGACCTTGGATGTTGCTGGCTGTCCTGCTGCTGTGCGGCTGTGCCACGTCCTCTCCCGAGGTGCGTGCGTTCGAGGAGGCCGAGCGAGCGGAGGCGTGTGAGTATGCGGATTCGGAGCAGTGCCTCGTGCTGGTCTGCGAGGGTGGGGACTGCGGCCTCTTCGACTGCGAGGACGTGGACACGGACGCGGTGGCGCGCGCGCCCGTGCGGCCTGACGTGGAGCTGGCGCAGGGGTACTACCGTCCGCCCTATCGAGCTCCGGCCTTTCGCAACTGGAGGAACACGGGCCTGCGGCCCGGCGCTCGGCCTCGGATGGTGTTCCACTTCCGGTACCGGGAGGGGTTCCTACCGGCACTGCCTCGCGAGCCGGGCAAGCTGGTGCATCACCATTTGTTCCCGCAGCAGAGCGACCTGGCATTGTGGTTCACCCGAAATGGCGTGGACATCCACAAGTTCACCATCCTCATTCCGGAGCACATCCACCGGCAGATTCACAGCGGCACCGGGCGCGGAGGGATGTGGAACCAAGCCTGGCGCGAGTACTACAACGTCATGCGCCGCCAACGCGTGAATTCAGAAGACCTGCACCGCAAGGCCGTCGAGCTGATCTTCCGCTTCGAGCTGACGGGCCCTGTCGTGCCCTATAACGCCCCCTTGGGGCCGTATCAGCAGTATCCCCAGATTCGTAATCCTTGATGGATGCCGCCGTGGAGAGAGGAACCGTGAAGTTCTACGAAGCCACCGAAGACACCTCCCTGGGTTACACGGGCAACCTCGATGATGCGATCAACAAGTGGAGCATACCGGGTGCAGAGCCCTGCCCAACGTGCCGCAAGGGAGGAGGCATCGCCGGGTTTCAATACCCGTGCGCTGACCTGTCGAGCCTCCCTGCGCACGAACTCAAGAAGCTCTCCAATCCGTGGCCGGTCCCACAAGAGGAAATCGCTCGCCTCATCGAGCTGGTACGCCCGTTCGTTCCTTCGTGGGCCGTGCTGCAACCCGGTGCATTACTGGGTCCCATCACCGGCAAGGGCATGAGCCGTATGGGCCAGCTCTTCATGCAGAACCCGTGGACGCTGCTGGTCCGCCGAGGGGCTTTTGAGAGATTGCAGGCCGCTGGCGTGCGTGGCCTTCAGGGCTACCCCATCGACGTGCGCTTCCGGGGCAAACCGCCGCCCGAGCTGCTAGACCTCCAACTGGAGTTGCATGGCCAGATGCACCCAACCTGCCTCCCGCCCGATCGCAAGCCTCCCTGTCCGACGTGTGGCGACGACTCCTTCAAGCTCCCCGACCCCATCGTCCTGGACGCCGCGACATTGCCGGAACATGTGGACGTCTTCCGCATGCGGGACGTCCCCGGAATCATCCTCGTCACCGAGCGCTTCGTCGAAGCCGTGAAGCGCCTCGAGCTGGACGGCGTCACCTTCCGCGAGCTGGAAGTCCGCTGACACCTCAGCGGCAGAAGCCGCTCGCGTCGCAGACGCCCGAGGCGCAGTCCAGGCCCGTACCGATGCAGCTCGGCTGGCAATACCCCGAGCCCGTGCTGTCCTGGTAGCACACGTAGTTCGGCCGGCAGTCCCCCTGCCCCGTGCCCACCTCCACCGTGCACGTCGCCAGACACGCCGCCGTGTTCGTACCCAACCGGTAGCACCGCGAGCCCACCGGACACGCCGCGTCGCTGCACTCCAGCGTGCAGTACCCTCCCGGGTAGTCCGTCACGCACACGCCCCCCGGACACGCCGAATCATCGGTGCACGCACCGCCCACTTCCAGGTCCGGCTCGTCCTCGATGGGGGCCAGCGGCAGCAGGTCGAAGCTCACGTCCTCCAGCGTCTCGCCCTCCTCCACCTCCAGCGCCTCGAAGTCGTCCAGGTTGCGCCAGAACCCCGTGCGCTCCCCCTCCTCGAACAGCTCGCCGTCCTGGTCCTCGTCGATGGTTCCCAGCACGTAGTACGTGCGCGGCGTCAGCTCGATGGAGTACGCGTAGTTCTCCGAGGCCCGAGCCAACGTCAGCGCCTCCTCCGCCGCCTGCCACTCGCCATCCTCCTCCCAGACGAAGGCGACGATGGCGTCCAGGTCCCGCGCGCCGCCCACGTCGATCTCCACCTGCACCGTCGCCGAGCCCGCCGCGCCAGAGCCCGCCAGGTTCAACGTCACCACGTACTCCCCGTCCGCCAGCCCCGCCGCGTTCACCGTCACGTCCAGCGTGCTCGACGCGAACACCGGCACCGTCACCTGCGCCGGAGACACCGTGACTCGCGAGGCCTCCGCCCCGGACACGGACGCCGTCACCGTCAACTCACCCCCCTGGCGCCCCCCCACGTTGCTCACCGTGAGCTGCTGCCTCCCGCTCCCCCGGAAGAAGAGCGTGGTCGTGGTGACGCTCAACTGGGGCGGAAGCTGGTCAGGATTGACGTTGGAGATGCGCGCCAGCGCGGACCGCGCATTCACCAGCCCCGAGCCACACCCGCCCGGGCACTGCCCCGCGGAAATCGCGGTGGCCGTGGCCCTCAGCGTGCTCTCCGCCAACTCAGTCGTCAGCTCCACCCCCGACCGCGCCGCGGCCGCCGCCATCAGCGCCACCACACCCGCCACGTGTGGCGCGGCCATGCTGGTGCCCTGCAGGAAGATGTACGCCGGCCGGTTGTTCTCGTCCCGCCCGGTGGACAACACGCCGTCCGGATAGTCGTCGCCGTTGAGGTCCTCGCGCATCTCGCCGCCGGAGGCCATGACATCCACCGCCGACCCGTAGTTGGAGAAGCTGCTGCGCCGGCCCGCCAGACTGGTGGAGCCCACGCAGATGATGTTCGTCTGGTTGCACGGCGTGCTCCGGCTGGCCTCGATGTTCTCGTTGCCCGCGGCGATGACGAAGATGGACCCGCGGCGGGTGCCCGCGTCGATGGCCTCCTGGTACGTCTGCTGCGGCGGCGCCTCGCCGCCCAGGCTCATGTTCACCACCTTCGCCGGGTTGGCGTTGGCCGGCACGCCCGTCACGCTGCCGCCCGTGGCCCAGTTCATGGCCGCCACGATGTCGAAGGTGGAGCCACCATCCCGCCCCAGCACCCGCACCGGAAGGATGCGCGCGTTCCAGGCCACGCCCGCGACGCCATTCGTGTTCGTGTTCGTCTCCGCGGCGATGGTGCCCGCCACGTGCGAGCCATGCCATGCGGAGCCGCCGTTGGGCAGTTCGCCGCCCTCGTCCAGCGGGTTCCCGTCACGACCGTTCCCGTCCGCCGCGTTGGCCGGGTCCGAAATCATGTCGTAGCCCGGCACCCGGCGGTTATCGAGGTCCGGGTGCGGCACGATGCCGCTGTCGAGCACCGCCACCACCACGCCCGTCGCGTCCGACTCGATGTCCCAGGCCGCCGGGAGGTTCAGCGTCGGGTAATGCCACTGCATGCCGTAGGCCCGGTCGTTGGGAACCCGCAGCGGGTACATGCGCAGGTTGCCCTCCGTGTAGCGCACGCCCGGCACCTTCGCGAGCCGCGCCACCAGCCCTCGCGTCTCCTCCGCCGTCACCGCGTGGCCGTCCAGCGCTTCGAAGCCCACCAGGTGCAGGAACTCGCTGGCGTACCCCTTGTGCACCGCGCGGTAGCCCGGGAGCTTCGCCGCCTCCAGCACGCGCTCGGGCAGCAGGCCCGCCTCCTCGAAGCGCAGGATGACGTCCCCCGGAATCGTCGGGTCCGTCTTCGGAATGCGCGACAGCGGCGGCTCGCCCACCGGTGGCGGGACGATGGGCAGGCCCGGGTCCGTCACCACTGGACCGCCGCCCTTGCGCGGGCCCTGGGCGCGCGCGCCACGCAGCTGCTCCCTCAGCTTCGCCCACTCCGCCGCTCGGAAGGGCGGACGGACGGCGCTGGAGACACCGCCCTCCGTGGACGCGTTGTTGCTGCGGAAGGGCGTCAGCTCTCCGCGCACGGTGCCCACGGCCGGCTCATCGTCACCGGAGCATGCGGAGACGGAAAGCAACAACAGACCCAGCAACACCAGCCGGCGCATAGGCACCCCCCAACGAGACGCGCTCGATGGGGGCACCCTACGCCGCTCAACTGGCCATGGCCTCGCCACCGCCGCCGTCAGTGTCCTCTCCAACGTTGGCGTCGGCGTCATCGTCCAGCGCGTCAACGTTTCGCGGCACGCCGTCCACATACGTGACGACATTCCCCGGCATGGCGGGCACGCGCGGCCCTGGCGTCACCACACCGGTGAGGTTGAGCGGGTCCACGCCGGACAGCTGCACCCGCACCCCCGACGGCGCCTGACGGCGCACCGCGCGCGCCATGTCCACCGCCTCCGGCAGCGCGAACTGCTCGCCCACGAAACCCGCCACGAAGCGCCCGCCGCGCACCTCGCCGCGCGCCTCCATGCGTCGGTACACGAACAACAACTCGCGCCAGGTGGGCGCCAGCGCCTCGCGCATGACGAGGTCGCGCCAGACGATGCCGTAGCGCTGGAGGAACAGCTTCGCCAGGGACTCCATCACCTCGTCCGCCGGCTTCGGCTCGGCCGGGGCCAGCAGGCTCCAGCGGCCCGGGCCGCCGCGCTGCAACAGCTTCTGCCGCTTGCGGTGCGCCGGGCTCTGGAGGATGCGCAGGTTCTGCACCGCGTCCGCCGTCACCAACCCGCGCGCCACCAGCTCCCACAGCGCGTCTTCAATCTCCGCGGGCAGCCGCCGCGCGCGCGACACCAGGTCCTGGAAGAAGCACGCGCCGCGCCGCTCCAGCACCGCCACCACGTCCTTCGCGGCGGCGCTCAAATCTGGCGGCGTCCACACGTCCCCGTCCGCCAGCACCGCGTGCGGCCGGGCCGACGTGAGCATCCACTCCAGGTCCTCGCGCAGCACGAAGGTCAGCGGCGCGTTGCGCGTGGGCGATGCCCGGGAGCGCGGCGCGGGCGCGGCCTCGGGCTCCGGCGGCGTCACCGGCGCGCCACGGCGTGGCCCCGGCGCGGGCTTCGCGTCCTTCATCGTCAGCCGGCCCCAAGCCACCTCGCCCGCGTAGCAGGCCCGCTCCAGCATGTCCGGCGTGTACCCGCGCATGCGCGCCGGCAGCAGGAAGCGCTCCCACGCCGAGGCCGGCGCCTCGTAGCCCTGCAGCAGGCGCACCGCCTTCAAGAGGCCCGTGGAGCCGCGCAGCGCGTCCACGTCCTCCAGGTGGTGCCACCGGAAGAGGAAGCGCATGAAGTCCTGCGCGCTCAGCGGCTCGATTTCCCGGCGCAGCCGCCCCACCGTCATCCGGTGGATGCGCTGGAGCAGGCGCCGGTCGCACCACTCCAGGGGCGGCGTCTCGCCCGGGGCCAGCGGCGCCTCCAGCGGGCGGAAGTGGCCGCGCAGCACCGAGCCCTGCGACTCCAGCGCGTGCAGGGCGAGGTTCACCTCGTCCTCGGGCAGCACGATGAGCCGTGCCAGCTCCGCCACGGTGGTGGGCCCCAGCATCTCCATGCGCCCGCGCACCACCTGGAGGACGGCGGCCTCGCGCTCCACCGGCCGGTCATGCGCCAGCACCGGCAGGGCCGGCTGCGTCACCGCGTCCGGGAAGAGCGCCCGCACCGCGCTGCCCCGCTCGGCGGACACGAGGAAGCGGCCCTGGGGCAGCTCCAGCCACGCCACCCGCCCCTGCTTGAACAGCGACACCTCCATCCCGCGCGGCACCTCGTGCGCGTGCACCAGCACCCACTGCAACAGGACGTCGTGCAGCTCGTCCTCGTCGCGCATGGGGGGCGCGGCGTCCTCCACCACCGTGGCGATGGCGGCGGCGTCCAGCGCGCCGAAGGCCGCCGCGTCCTCGGCGGGCATGGCGCGGCGCAGGGCCACGTTGCGCACGCGGCGCTCCTCGGCCGGCGCGTCGTCCAGGAAGGTGTACGGCTGGCTGTGAATCATCGCGTGCGCGAAGACGCTCGGCTCCGGCACGTCGCGCGCCTCCAGGCGGATGCGGCCGTCGCGCATGCGCCGCAGCACCTCGCGCAGACCCTCGATGTCCATGGCCTCGCGCAGGCAGTCGTCCATCGTCTGCTTCACCAGCGGGTGGTCCGGCAGTTCGATGTCGCCGCCCCCGTGGTTGTCCTGGCAGCCCACCTGCGCGGGGAAGACGGCGGCCAGCAAATCCTCGCTGCGCGCGCGCTGGAGGTTGGGCGCCACGCGCTTGCCGCCCATCATCCGGTGCAGCGCCAGCGCCCGCGTGGCCACCCACCGGAAGCGGGTGCCGAAAATCGGCGCCTGGAGCACCGCCTGCACCAGCACCTCCTCCACGTTGTCCGGGTGGAGGAAGTCGAAGATGTCCGCCAGCGGGAAGGAGTGCTGCTCGCCCAGCGACAGGAGGATGCCGTCCTCGGTGGCCGCCGCCTGCAACTCGAAGTCGAACGAGCGGCAGAAGCGCTTGCGCAGCGCCATGCCCCACGCGCGGTTGATGCGGCTGCCGAAGGGCGCGTGGATGATGAGCTGCATGCCGCCCGCCTCGTCGAAGAAGCGCTCGGCCACCACGGTGGTGTGGCAGGGCACCGCGCCGAGCATCTTCTGCCCCAGCCGCAGGTAGCCCATCAGCGCGTCCACCGCGGGCGGCGGCATGCGCAATTCCTTCTGCAGGAAGCCCGGCGCGTCCGCGCGCTCGAGCAACTCCTTGCGCAGCCGGCCCACCTGCGAGGACAGCTCGTCCGTGCGGCCCGGCGCCTCGCCGCGCCAGAAGGGCACGTTGGGCGGCGCGCCCTTCGCGTCCTCCACCACCACGGTGCTGCCCATCACCCGCTGGATGCGCCACGCGGTGCTGCCGAGGAGGAAGATGTCCCCGGGCGACGACTCTACCGCGAAGTCCTCGTCCAGCGTGCCCACCACCTTGCCCTCGGGCTCGGCGGTGACGCTGAAGGTGAAGGTGTCCGGGATGGCGCCACCATTGGTGAGCGCGGTGATGCGCACCCCGCGCCGGCCCTTCAGGCGCTGGTTGACGCGGTCCCTGTGCAGGTGGATGCCCGCGCGGCCCTTCGCGGCGGCGATGCCCTCCGACAGCACCTCCAGCACCCCCTGGTACTCCTCCCACGTGAGGTCGCGGTACGGGTACGCGCGCTGGAAGAGGCTGAAGAGGGCGCGCTCGTCCCACTCCTCGCAGGCGCACGCGGCCACAACCTGCTGGGCCAGCACGTCCAGCGGCTTCTGCGGGATGATGACCGTGTCCAGGTCGCCCTCGCGCACGGCGTTGAGGAGCGCGGCGCACTCCATCAACTCATCGCGCGTCATCGCGAAGAGGATGCCCTTGGAGATGCCCGCCTTGTGGTGGCCCGCGCGGCCCACGCGCTGGAGCAGCACGGAGATGGCCTTCGTGCTGCCGAGCTGCACCACCAGGTCCACGTTGCCCACGTCGATGCCCAGCTCCAGCGACGCGGTGGCCACCATGGCGCGCAGCTGCCCCGTCTTCAGCTTCTCCTCGGCCGCGAGCCGGATTTCGCGCGACATGCTGCCGTGGTGGGCCGCCACCAGCCCCTCCCCCAGCCGCTCGCCCAGGTCATGGGCCACGCGCTCCGCCATCTTCCGCGTGTTGACGAAGATGAGCGTGGTGCGGTGCTGGCCCGTCAGCTCCACCAGCCGGTCATAGACCTGGCCCCACATCTCGTGCGTGGCGAGCGAGGACAGCTCCGCGTCTGGAATCTCCAGCGTCAAATCCCACGGGCGCAGGTGGCCCACCTCCACGCGACGGCACTCGCGGTGGGAGGCGCCGGTGAGGAAGGCGGAGATGGCATCCAGCGGCTTCTGCGTGGCGGACAGGCCGATGAGCTGCGGGCGCACCTCGGTGAGCGCCTTGAGCCGCTCCATGGACAGGGCGAAGTGGCTGCCGCGCTTGTCGCGCGCGAGCGCGTGGATTTCATCCACGATGACGGTGCGCACGCCGCGCAGCGTGGCGCGGGCGCGCTCGGCGGTGAGGTAGAGGTAGAGCGACTCCGGCGTGGTGATGAGGATGTGCGGCGGGCGGCGCACCATCTGCGAGCGCTCGGAGGCGGGCGTGTCCCCGCTGCGCACCTGCACGCGCAGCTCCCTCGGCTGGTAGCCCTCCGCGCGAGCGCGGGCGAGCAATTCCTCCAACGGCTGGAGGAGGTTCTTCTGCACGTCGTTGCCCAGCGCCTTCAGCGGCGACACGTAGAGCACCTGCGTGCAATCCGTCAGCGTGCCCTCCAGCGCGGCGCGGAAGAGCGAGTCCAGCGCGGCGAGGAAGGCGGTGAGCGTCTTGCCGCTGCCCGTGGGGGCGGCGATGAGCACGTCGTGCCCGGCGTGGATGAGTGGCCAGCCCTCCACCTGCGGACGGCTGGGCTCGCCCAGGCGTTCGGCGAACCAGCGCCGCACCACCGGGTGGAACGGGGCCAGCGCGGGATGCGCCGCGCACTCGGCGGCGAAGTCGAGGCTGATTTGCGGGGCCATGCGCACCTCTCCAGAAGCAGCCTGAACACAGGTGCAGCCCGGCGTCAACGCGGACCCATTGTCCTCTGGAACTACGTACCAACCCCATCCCAAGACTCCGCAAACCCTGGACGCGCGTTCCGCTGGCGACGGCAGGCGCATGGCGCTGTCACGTATTCCCCATGTGCGGCGACGCAGCGCGGCGGACGGGCCGTGCCGGACGCATGCTGGCGGCGACTCCAGCCCCCGGCCGCCATGGACTCCTCTGCCAACCGCTACACGCTCGAAGCACTCAATCCGGACGGCTTCCTCGCCCTCCGCCCTCGGGGAGAGCGCGCCGCGGCACCCGACGACTTTCTCTGCGACTACGCCAACCCGGCCGCCGAAGCGCTGCTGGGCCCCGGCCTCGCCGGCCAGCCGCTGCTGGCGGGGCGGCCCGCGCTGGCCGGAATGCTCGCACCCTGGAGCACCACCGTGTCCACCGGCGAGCGCACCGAGCATGCCTTCAGCTGGGGCGAGGGCGAGGCGGCGCGACAGGTGCGCGCACGGGCGGTGCGCATGGAGGACGGCCGCCTGGCGGTGTGGCTGGCGGACATCACCGAGGAGGCGCGCTTCGTCGTGGACGCGGAGGCCTTCGAGGAGCGGATGAGCGCCTACGTGGAGTGCATGCCGGACGCCTTCCTCGCGCTGGACGGGGGCTTCCGGGTGCGCCACGCCAACCGCGCCGCGGAGAAGCTGCTGGGCTTCAGCCGGGACGAGCTGTTGGGCCGCTCGCTGTGGGACGCCTACGCGGAAGGCCCCGAGTCCACGCTGCGCCGCCAGCTCCAGCGCGCGCTGAGCACCGGGCGCACGGTGGAGTTCGAGGAGTGCCTCGCCACGCACCAGGTGCACCTGCGCGCGACGGCGGTGCCCGCGTCCGGCGGGCTGCTGGTGTACCTGGCGGACATCACCCAGCGCCGTCGCACCGAGGACGCCCTGCGACGCACCAGCGCGCTCTTCACCGCCGTGCTCCAGGGCTGCACGGACGCCATCTACACGAAGGACCTCGCGGGCCGGTACACGCGCATCAACGCGGCCGGCGCGCGGCTGATGGGCAAGACGGTGGAAGAAGTGGTGGGCCACACGGACGCGGAGCTGTGGCCGGAGGAGGCACGCACCACCACGTCGCATGACCGCGAGGTGCTGGCCTTCCGCCACACCTTCACCTACGAGGAGTCGCAGCGCGGCCCCAAGCAGCGCGTGTGGCTGTCCACCAAGGGCGTGCTGAAGGACGACACGGGCACGGTGTTCGGCCTGTTCGGCATCAGCCGCGACATCACCGAGCGCAAGGCCATGGAGGAGGCGCTGCGGCGCAACGAGGCGCGGATGCTCCAGGCGCTGTCCGCCGCGTCGCTGACGCTCTTCGACTTGCGGCTGCCAGAGGGCGTGCTGCACTGGGAGCGCAACGCGGCGGCCCTCTTCGGACAGGCGGAGCTGCCTGGCGAGGAGACGCTGGGGACCTTCCTGTCCCGCGTGCACCCGGAGGACCGGCTGGGCGTGGCGGAGCGGCTGGCCCGCTGCGCCGAAGCGCCCGGCGAGGTGGTGCTGGACTACCGCGTGACGCTGCCCGACGGGCAGGTGCGCCGGCAGGCGCTGCGGGCGCGCTCACGCGCGGAGGATGGGCGAATCGGCCGGGTGCTGGGCGTGCTGGCGGACATCACCCAGCGGCAGCCCGGCACTCCTGGCGTCATCCAGGCCGCGTGAAACTCAAGCGCGGCGGACGGCGACGGGCGCGCGGGCCACGCCGCGCGTCCAGGTGAGGCGGAAGGTGGCGGCGGTGCCGTCGAAGGCGATGGGCTCCACCTTCACCTGCCCCGCGCCCGCCGAGCGCAGCGTCTCCGCGAGGAAGCCGGCGGCGAAGTACGGGTTGTCCGCCGTGACGTCCTTCATCCACAGCGTGGCCGAGTCCTGGGTGGACTCCTCCACGCGCACCTCGTTGAAGTTGTTGCCGGCCCGGACGTTGTAGGGCACCCGCTCCAGCGTGCGGCGCGGCCCCAGCTGCGTGACGAGCGCCATGCTGGCCCGGCCCACCGACGTCTGCCGGAAGCCCTGCAGGTAGCGCGCGCCCAGCTCGAAGAGGGCGTCGTGCGGCGGCAGGCCCGGGAAGACGTCCTTCGCGGCCACCCGCAGGAAGCCGCGCCACTGCTCCACCGTGTAGTGCGGGCGCAGCGGCTCGGACAGGTCCAGGCCCGCGGCCTTCAGGGCCTGGCGGCCTTCACGGGTGAGGTGCGGCCCCAGGGCGCGCACGAAGAGGGCTTCCACGGACTGGGCGAAGATGAGCTTCTCGGCCGGCATGACCAGAAACTGGCAACAACATCGTCCCGCGGCGAGGGTCGACGCACTGCTTCCGTTGGCTGGTCATCATCGTGGCAGACGCACCGTGAAGGTCGTGCCACCCGGAGCACTGGAGGAGACCTCCACGTCGCCCCCGTGGCCACGGGCAATCTGATGGGTGATGTACAGCCCCAGGCCCAGGCCCGCCGCCGAGCCCCCCTCGCGCCGCGCCTTGTGGCCCCGACGCCAGGCGCTGAAGACGTAGGGCAGCTCCTCGGCGGGGATGGGCGCGCCCTGGTTGTGCACCCGCAGCACCGCGCCCTGGGGACCGCCCTCGGCCTGCACCGTCACCGGCGTGTCCGCGGGGCTGTACTTCAGCGCGTTGGCCAGCAGGTTGCCCAGGGCCTGCTCCAGCCGGTCCCCGTCCCATTCGCCCCGGCCGTCTCCCAGCACCTCCAACTGCACCACCCGTCCGGGGTGGCTGGCGCGCAGCTCCTCCACGGTGCGGCGCACGACGTCGAACAAGTCGCACGGCATCCGCATCACGGGAATGCCACCGCCCAGCCGCGCGCGCGCGAAGTCCAGCAGCTGGCGGATCATCCGGTCCATCCGCTCCGCGCTGGTGAGGATGCGCGTGGTGAGGCTGGCCTGGCGCTCGTCCAGCCCGCCCCGGCGCTGCAGCTGCTGGGCGGACATGGACAGGGCGTTGAGGGGGTTGCGCAGGTCGTGCCCGAGCATGCCGATGAACTGCTCGCGGAACTCCTCCGCGCTGCGCTCCTCGGTGACGTCGCGCGAGGAGGACATCGCCGCGATGACCCGCCCGTCGGGCGCCACCGCCGGGGACACCACGAAGGAGTAGTGCCGGGGCCCCCGCTCCGAGGAGGACAGGTTGATGGAGCCCCGCTGCACCTGCCCGGTGCGCAGCGCCTCCTCCACGAGGCGCGTGTAGGGCGCCAGCGCGGGGTCCTCGGCGGCCATCTGCTCCAGCGTCTTGCCCACGCCGTGCACGACGTGGCTGCCTCGCGACGCCTGGAGGGCCTGGTTGACGTAGATGACGCGCCCGGTGCCGTCATAGAGGACGATGGGCTCCGCGGCGCTGGAGATGGCCAGCTCCAGGAGCCGGCGCTGGTTCTCCACCTCCGCGGACAGCGCCTGCACCTCGCGCTCGGCCTTGCGCAGCCGCAAGAGCGCGTGCACCTGGGCGACCAGCTCCTCCGGGTCCACCGGGGCCACGAGGTAGCCGTCCGCGCCATGCTCCAGGCCCTGAGCCCGGTCGCCCGGCCCCACCGCCTGCGCGGACAGATGCAACACGAGCACGTTCTGGGTGCGCGGCGCGGCCTTCAGCCGCCGGCACACCTCCAGCCCGCTGATGTCCGGCAGGCGCACGTCGAGGATGACCAGGTCGGTGTGCTCGTCCGCCAGCGCGAGCGCCTCGTGACCGGAGGCGGCCTCCACCACGCGGAAGCCGGCCAGACCCAGCACGCGCGACGTCACGTAACGGCTGGCGACGTCATCATTGACGTTGAGGATGACGGCGGGCTTGGAAGTCATGCGCGGGTCGGGGGTCTCTTTCGTACTCGCGCCGACCCGCGCACGCCAAGCGTAACCCGCCAGGGAGTGTCTGCTTCCTGGGTAGGCGGGCTTTCAGAAGCTCCGAAGGCTGCAAAAAGTTCAGCGGTGCTCCCGCGAAGGCCCATTTCGGAGTAGGGAGAGACCTCATGCGTCCTCCCTGTCGCCCGCTCCCCGCGGATGGCCGCTTTCTCCAGGCCGTGGGTCCCACGCCGCTCGTTCCCGTCCGCCTGGAGGCGGAAGGGCCCACCATCTGGTGCAAGCTGGAGTTCCTCAACCCCAGCGGCTCCACCAAGGACCGCATCGCCCGCTACATGCTGGAGAAGGCGTGGCGCCTGGGCGAGCTGAGCCCGGGCGGCGAGGTGGTGGAGGCGTCCAGCGGCTCGACGAGCATCGCCCTGGCGCTGGCCAGCGCGCAGATGGGGCTGCGCTTCACGGCGGTGATGCCGGAGGGCGTCACCGACGAGCGCCTGCTGACCATCCGCGCGTATGGCGGCGACGTGGTGCTGGTGCCGCGCGAGTCCGGCGTGCGGGGCGCCATCGCCCGGGCCGAGGAGCTGGCGCGCGAGCGCAAGGCATTCGCCCCGCGCCAGTTCGAGAACCCGGACAACGCCGAGGCGCACCGGGTGTGGACGGGCCAGGAGGTGCTGACGCAGGTGCCGGGCGGACTGGTGCACGGCGTGGTGAGCGGCGTGGGCACCGGCGGCACCGTGGTGGGGCTGTACGAGGCCTTCGCCGAGGCCGGCTGCCCGGTGACGGCCTTCGTGGCGCGCCCCATCGCCGGGCTGGGCTGCGACATCGAGTGCTGCAGCTTCAGCCCGCGCGTGCCGGGCGTGGTGGACGGCATGTCCAAGCTCTACCGCGACGCGGACATGCCGGGCCGCGTGGAGCTGGACGTGTCGGACGAGCTGGCCATGCGCACCGCGCGCGCCCTCATCCGCCGCGGCTTCCCCGTGGGCCCCTCCTCCGGCCTCAACTACGCGGCGGCCGTCGAGGCCGCGAAGCGGCTGGGCCCCGGCGCCCAGGTGGTGACGGTGTTCCCGGACCGCATGGAGCGCTACTTCTCCACGGAGCTCATCCAGCCGAAGCCCGCCTCGCGCGGCGCGGCCTGATGCCACTCGGGGTGCGCCCGGCGTGACGGAGGGTGCGGGATTCGCAACTTCCAGGCCGTGGGGCGGATAATCGGGACGGTTTTCCCATTTCCCGAGAGTCCCCCCATGAGCGTCCGGCTTCCCCCCTCCGTCTCGACGACTCGCGCCGCTCCGGCGCAGCTCACGCGCGCCGCCGCGCCCTCCGCCGCCGTCACCGCGCCTCCCGCGGGCCTGCGCAAGGGTGACACCGGTCCCAAGGTGAAGCAGCTCCAGGACGCGCTGGTGAAGCTGGGCTACATGACGAAGGCCCAGGTGGCCACGGGCCCCGGCACCTTCGGCCCCAAGACGGAAGCGGCCGTGAAGAAGTTCCAGGGCGACAAGAAGCTGCCCACCACCGGCTACTACGGCGAGCTGACGCACGCGGCGCTGAAGAAGGCGCTCTCCAGTGGCGGCAAGCCGCCCGTGGACGGGCCGACGAAGCCTCCGCCGACGAACGGGGGCAAGTTCACCAAGCCGCCCGTCATCAGCGCGCCCTCGCCCAACTACAACGAACGCGGGGGGAAGGACATCGACAGCATCGTCCTGCACCACACGGCGTCCAACAACGGCGCGGGCGACCTGGCGTGGATGCGCAACCCGAAGAGCCAGGTGTCCGCGCACTACATGGTCGACCGCGACGGGAAGATCTACCAGCTCGTCAATGACCAGAAGCGCGCGTGGCACGCGGGCAACAGCGCGCTGCACGGCGTGCCCACCGACATGAACAGCCGCTCCATCGGCATCGAAATCGTCAACGCCGGCGACGGAAAGACGCCCTTCACCGAGGCCCAGTACAAGGCGCTCACCCAGCTCACCGGCTACCTCAAGCAGCAGTACGACGTGCCCATGAAGAACATCGTCGGGCACGCCGACGTCGCGGTGCCCAAGGGCCGCAAGAACGACCCCGCGCCCAACTTCGACTGGAACCGGCTGCGCAAGGGCATCTCCTGAGGGCCGCATCCGCCGCGAGGCTGCCCCGCGGGGCAGTCCCCGTGTCGACGGCGGCGTGGAAGCCCTCTTCGAAGTGATGGGAACCGGACCCGGGTCCTCCGGACGAAGCGCCCCGCCCCTCGCCAGCGCCACGCGCTGAGCAGGATGCGGGCGCGCTCGTCCGAGCGTCACCTTGCGAGAGGAGACGGACCCATGCCTTTCCCGGACGGACGGCCCGCCGTCCTGCTCCAGAACGCGCGCATCTTCGACGGCCGCGGCGGCACGCTGTCGGCGCCGTCGAGCGTGCGGGTGCGGGGCAGCCTCATCGAGCGCATCTCCACCGCGCCCATCCCCCCGGAGGACGGAGCGGGGACCCCGGTCATCGACTGCGGTGGCCGTGTGTTGATGCCGGGGCTCATCGACGCGCACTGGCACTCGATGTTCGCCGTGCTCCCGGTGACCGTCGCCATGACGGCGGACATCGGCTACGTGAACCTGGTGGCGGGGCGCAACGCCGAGCGGACGCTGCTGCGCGGCTTCACCACCGTGCGCGACCTGGGCGGCCCGGTGTTCGGCCTCAAGCGGGCCATCGACGAAGGGCTCGTCGCGGGGCCGCGCATCTATCCGTCCGGCGCGTTCATCTCGCAGACGGGCGGACACGGGGACTTCCGCATGCTGTCCGAGCTGCCCCGGGACGGCTCCGGGCCCCTGAGCTACACGGAGCAGATGGGGGCCGCCGCCATCGCCGACACGCCGGACGAGGTCCGCCTGCGCGCCCGCGAGCAGCTCATGCGCGGCGCCAGCCAGCTCAAGCTGATGGCGGGAGGCGGCGTCTCCTCGCAGTACGACCCGCTCGACGCCACGCAGTACACCGGGCCGGAGCTGCGCGCCGCCGTCGAGGCCGCGGAGAACTGGGGCACCTACGTCACCGTCCACGCCTACACCCCGAAGGCCATCCAGCAGGCCATCGCGGCCGGCGTGAGGTGCATCGACCACGGACAACTGGCCGACGAGCCCACGGTGAAGCTGATGAAGGAGCGGGACGTCTGGTGGAGCCTGCAGCCGTTCCTCGACGACGCGGACGCCACGCCGATGCCGGACGAGGCCCGGCGCGCGAAGCAGCGGGAGATCAGCGCCGGAACGGACAGGGCCTACGCGCTGGCGAAGAAGCACGGCGTCCGGCTGGCCTGGGGCACCGACGTGCTCTTCGAGCCGAGGCTGGCCGAGCGGCAGGGCGCGCGGCTGGCGAAGATGGCCCGCTGGTTCACCCCCGCGCAGGTGCTGAGGATGGCGACGGGGGACAACGCCGCGCTCCTGGCGCTGTCGGGGCCGCGCAATCCCTACCCCGGCACGCTCGGCGTCATCGAGGAGGGCGCGCTCGCCGACCTGCTGGTGCTGAGCGGCGACCCGCTCGAGGACCTGCGGCTGTTCGAGGACCCGGAGAAGAACCTGCTGCTCATCATGAAGGACGGCGTCCTCTTCAAGGACCGCCTCTCTCCCGGTGGGCCGGGGAAGTAGCTCCCCCTGCCCGGGGCACCTCCGTGCACCCACACCCTACGTGAGACTCCACCGCGCGTTCGGTCCGAAAGCGTGGTAGGAGTGCCGCCGTGCTTCGCGTCTGGCTCATCCTCTGCCTGCTGCTGTTCGCCCCGAGCATGGGGCGGCTGCTGCCCGTCCTGTCGGACACGGCGGGCGAGGTGTGCGCGCAGAGCTGCCCCGACGATGACGAGCGGGGACAGTGCGCGCCCGACTGCTCCGACTGCACCTGCTGTGGCCATGTGCGCTCCGTCGCCGCGCCCGTGGCCCTGCCCTCGCTCGCGTTGCGCGTGCCCATGCCGTTGCTGCTCGCGCATGACGAGGACGAGCCGGCCTCCGCGGACGCGGGTGACATCCTGCACGTCCCCATAGCCCCTCTCGCGTAGGCAGACGTCCGTCTTCCGTCTTCTGTCCGCACGCGTCCGTCAGGACGGGGGTGCCCATGGGCACTCCTCCGCCTGACGCTCGCCGACTTCGCGAGGTCTATTTCCGTGTTCCATCGTCTCGCGACGGCGGCCCTCGGGCTCTCCGTCGCATTGTTCCCGCCGCGCTTCGCCGCGGCACAATCCACTTCCGAGCTCACGCTCGAAGAAACCCTGGCCCTGGCTCGCCAGCGTGCTCCCTCGCTGCTCGACGCCGCCGGCCGCGTCGCGGAGGCCCGAGGGGCCGTGGCGGGCGCCGCGCCTCTTCTGCGAGACAACCCCACCCTCCAGTTGGAGGCCGGGCCGCGTACCCTTGCTGGAGGCGAGCGCGGCACGGAAGTGGGCGTGGGACTCGTGCAACCCCTGGAGCTGGGTGGCAAGCAGGGTGCCCGCCGGGACTCCGCGCGCGCAGGACTGGCGCGGGAGACAGCGAGCCAGCGCGACGCCGAGCGCCGCGTGCTGGGCGAGGTGGCCGCCACCTTCCTGCGGGCCCTGCACGCGCGGGAGCGGACGCGGCTGGCCCGCGAGGCGGAGACCGCCGCCGTGAGCACCGCTCAGTCCACGCAGCGACGCTTCGAAGCGGGAGACGTGCCCGTGGTGGACGTCAACGTGGCGCGCGTGGCGCTGGCCCGGGCCCGCGCGGACGTGGCGGGCGCGGAGGGTGAGGAGGCGTCCCTGCTCTACATGCTGCGCGCGCTGCTGGGCCTCGGGCCCGCGGAGCCCCTTGGCGTACGCGGCGAGCTGCGGGCCCTGGCCGTCACCGCAGGGGGGCGGCCAGAGCGCCCGGACCAAGATATCCAAGGAGCGGCGCCTGCTTCGGCGAGCGCGCGTCCGGACCCCCTCGCCCAGGCTCGGACTCCAGCTTCGACGGGAGAACGCCCAGACCTCGTCGCGCTGGAGGCGGAGCTGGCGCAGGCGGAGGCCGACCTCCGGCTGGGCCGGAGCGGCGGATGGCCCGACCTCGGCGTGGGCGTGCGCTACCAGCGTGAGGTCGACGAGTCCGCCGTGCTCGGGACCCTCAACGTGACGCTGCCCCTCTTCGCCCGGGGACAGGAGGCGCGGGTGACGGGCGAGGCCCGCGTGCGCCGCCTCCAGACGGCCCTGGAGGCCGCCCGCCGCGAGCGCGACGTCCAGGTCGAAGCCGCGCGCGTGCTGCACCGCAAGCGACAGGAAGCGGTGGAGTTGCTGGAGCACGAGGCCCTCCCCCTGCTCGCCGACAACGAATCGCTCGCGCTCAAGTCCTACGAGGCCGGAGAGATGGGACTCGCCGAGTTCCTCCTCGTCCGCCGTGACACGCTCGAAGCCCGTACCGCCATCCTCGACAGCCTCCTCCAGGCCGCCCTCGCCCGCGTGCAGCTCGCCGTGGAGACAGGAGCCCTTCCATGAAGTCCCCATACATCCTCCTGTCCACCCTGCTCGTCGTGTCCCTCTCCGCCTGCAAGTCCGAGGCGCCGAAGCACGAGGACACGCACGAGCACGAGGAAGGCGAAGGCGCGAAGGCCCATGACGACCATGGCGAGCCGCACGTGCGCATCGCCTCCGAGATGCTGCGAGACCTGCGCGTCACCACCGCCCGCGTGGCCCAGCGCCCCGGCGGGGAGAGCGTCACCGTGCTGGGCGAGCTGACCTTCAGCGAGAACGCCTACGCCGAGGTGGCCTCGCCCATCTCCGCGCGAGTGGGCACCGTCTTCGTCACCACCGGCCAGGAGGTGAAGCAGGGCGACAAGCTCGCCGAGCTGCGCAGCCCCGAGCTGGGCAAGGCCCGCGCCGCGCTGCAGGCGGCCCAGGCCCGCGCCGCCACCGCGAGACAGGCCGCCGAGCGCAAGCGCACCCTCGCCGAGGAGCGCATCGTCGCGCAGAAGGACGTGCAGGCCGCCGAGGCGGACGCGGCCGCCGCCGACGCGGAAGTGGCCGCCGCCCGGGCGGAGCTGACCGCCCTGGGTGCGAGCGAGGAAGAGCTGCGCGGAGGCCAGGGCGCACCGGGCTTCGTGCTGCGCTCGCCCCTGTCCGGCACCGTCATCGAGCGCGCCGCGAGCATGGGACAGATGGCGGACCCGGAGCACCCCCTGTTCCGCATCGGCGACCTGTCCTCGCTGTGGCTCATCGTCCACGCCTTCGAGCGCGATGCCGTGCGCATCCAGCGCGGCGCCTCCGCGCGCGTCACCTTCGCCGCCTTCCCGGGCCGCGAGTACACCGCGAAGGTGGGCCACGTGGGCCAGCGCGTGGACCCGGCCTCGCGCACCATCCCCGTGCGGCTGGAGCTGGACAACCGCGAGGGGCTCCTGCGGCCGGGCATGTCCGCGTCCGCGTCCTTCCCGCTGGGTGACCCGGGCGCCGCCATCACCACCGTGCCGGCGGCGGCCCTCCAGCGTCTGGAGGACGGCTGGGTCGCCTTCATTCCCACGGAGACGCGCGGCCTGTTCGAGCGCCGCGAAGTGGGCCGGGGCCGTACCTTCGGCGGCGAGGTGGAGGTGCTGTCCGGCCTGAAGGTCGGCGAGCTGGTGGTGGTGGACGGCGCCTTCCTCCTCAAGGCCGAGGTGGACAAGCAGAGCGGCGGAGGTGAAGGCCATGCGCACTGAGACGGACGCCTCCCCTTCCATCGTGGACCGCGTGCTGCGCGCGTCCTTCGGCCGGCCCGGCCTCACGGTGGTGCTGGCCCTGGCCCTGTCCGCCTTCGGCGCGGTGGCGCTCCAGGGCCTCCGCCGCGACGTGTTCCCGGACCTGTCCGCCCCCATCTTCAACGTCATCGTGCAGAACGCGGCCATGGGCGCGGAGGAGCTGGAGACGGCCGTGGCCATTCCGCTGGAGGTGGCGCTGGCGGGCCTGCCGGACGTGCGCCGCATCCGCTCCACGTCGCAGCTCGGCGTGACGCAGGTGACGGTGGAGTTCGAGCCGGATGCCGACTACTTCCGCAGCCGTCAGTACGTCGCGGAGCGCGTGGCCCAGGCGCAGGGAGAGCTGCCTCCAGGCACCGACGCGCCGCTCGTCTCCAGCCTCACCGGCCGGCTCAACGAGGTCTTCGAGTTCACCCTGGAGGCGGAGCCCGGCGCGGCGGACCTGATGACCCTGCGCGACCTGGCCGAGTTCGAGGTGAAGAACCGGCTGCTCGCCGTCCCCGGCGTCGCGGGCGTGGAGCGGCTGGGCGGCTACCTGCGGCAGTTCCAGGTGCAGCTCGACCCGGACCAGATGGTGGCGCGCGGCATCACCCTGGACGCGGTGGAGCACGCGCTGGAGGGCGCCAACCTCAATGCCTCCGGCGGCTTCGTGGTGCAGGGCCCCATGGAGTGGACGGTGCGCGCCGTGGGCCGGGCGCAGACGGTGGAGGACCTGAACGGCACCGTGGTGGCGCTGCGCGGCGGCACGCCCGTGCTGCTCGGGGACGTCGCCGACATCCGCGAGGCCCCCGCGCTGCGCCGGGGCATCGCCCACCGGCTGAAGGGCGAGGTGGTGAGCTGCCGGATCATCAAGCAGTTCGGCGCGGACACGCAGCAGGTGGCCGCGGGCGTGCGCGACGCGCTCACCGAGTTGCGGCAGAGCCTTCCCAAGGGCGTGCACCTGCGCGTCGTGTATGACCAGTCGCAGCTGGTGGACTCCGCGCTGGGAGGCGTGAGCCGCGCGATTCTTCTCGGTGCCTTCCTGGTGGTGCTGGTGCTCTTCGGGCTGCTGGGAGACTGGCGCGCGGCGCTCATCGTCACGCTCACCCTGCCCCTGTCGCTGGCGCTGGCGGGGGTGCTGCTGAAGGCCACGGGCATCGGCATCAACACCATGACGCTGGGCGGACTGGCCATCGCCGTGGGCCTGCTGGTGGACGCGGCCATCATCGTCACGGAGAACATCGTCCACGATTTGCGCGAGGGCGCGGGGCGGAGGCCGAGGCGCGAGGAGGCGCTCGCCGCGTCGCTGGAGGTGGGCCGGCCCATCGCCTTCGCCACGCTCATCGTGGTGGCGGTCTTCATCCCGCTGTTCGCGATGACGGGCATCGAGGGACGCATGTACCAGCCACTGGCGGCGGCGGTGGTGGCGTGCCTCACCGCGTCGCTGGCGCTGGCGCTCACGCTGGTACCGGTGGCCTCGGGGCTCTTCCTCCGCGCGCCCCGGCCGGACGCACCGGAGGACGTGTGGCTCGTGCGCAAGGTGAAGGCCGTGTACGCGCCACTGCTGGAGGCCTGCATGCGCAGGGCGGGGCTCGTGCGGCTGGTGGCGCTCGCCGTCACGGTGCCGGCGCTGGGCCTGGCCTTCGTGGTGGGCAGCGACTTCATGCCCCGGCTGGACGAGGGCGCGCTGCTCTTGCAGACGGTGCTGCCCCCGGAGGCGTCACTGGAGGAGGTGGACCGGCTCAACCACCTCGTGGAGGACGTGCTGCTCGGCTTCCCCGAGGTGGACGACGTGGTGCGCCGCACGGGGCGCGCCGAGCGCACCGAGGACCCGATGCCGCACACGCTGTCGGACGTGCTCGTGGTGCTCAAGCCGGAGCGGGGCCGCTCGCTGGAGCAGCTGGAGGTGGACATGCGAGAGGCGGTGGAGAAGGTGCCCGGCGTGTCCACGCTCTTCACCACGCCGCTGGGCATGCGCATCGACGAGGGCCTGGGGGGCAGTCCCGCGGACCTCTCGGTGCGCATCTTCGGGCCCGATTTGGAGACGCTGGCCGGGCTGGCCGAGCGGGCCCGCGCCATCATGGCGAAGGTGGAGGGCGTGGAGGACCTGCGCGCGGAGAAGCTGAGTGGGCTGCCGCAACTGCGCATCACCGTGAATCGCGCCGCGGTGGCGCGCGTGGGCCTGACGCCGGGCGACGTCATCCGCGCGGTGCGCGTGGGGCTGGTGGGCCAGGAGTCTTCCCAGGTGTGGAAGGGGCAGCGGCGCTACGACTTGATGCTGCGGCTGGCGGACCACCGGCGGGGCGATGCCAACGCCATCCGCAACCTCCTGATAGACGGGCACGACGGCACGCGGATTCCGCTGAGCCAGCTCGCGGACATCGAGGAGACCTTCGGCGCGGGCAGCATCCGCCGCGAGGCGGGCAGCCGGCGCATCGCGGTGGAGGCGGGTGTCTCCGGAAGGGATTTGGGCAGCACGGCGGCCGAGGTGCGCGAGCGGCTGGCGGAGGAGCTGAAGCTGCCCACGGGGTACTTCCTGGACGTGGGCGGCCGGGTGGAGAGCCAGGAGCGCGCGGCGAAGTCGCTGATGGTGGCCATCGCGGTGGCCATCCTCGCGGTGGTCATCCTGCTGTACCTCGCGCTGGGCTCGATGTCGGAGGCGCTGGTCATCGTGGCCACGCTGCCGGACGCCTTCGTGGGAGGCATCCTCGCGCTGCTCATCGCCGGGGAGACGTGGAACGTGTCGAGCCTGGTGGGGCTCATCGGCCTGTTCGGCATCGCGGTGCAGAACGGGCTGGTGCTGGTGGCGCAGACGAAGCTCGTCATGGCACGTGGCAAGCCCTTCGCGGAGGCCCTGCGCGAGGCGAGCATCAGCCGGGTGCGGCCCAAGCTGATGACGGCGTGCACGGCCATCCTCGGCCTCCTCCCCCTGCTGGTGCTGCCGCTGCACGGAACGGAGGTGGAGCGGCCCCTCGCGGTGGTGATGGTGGGAGGACTCGTCACGTCCACCCTCTTCACCCTGCTGGTGCTGCCCACCTTCTACGCCTTCGTCCACGGGCTGCGCGAGCGCGTGAGGACACGGTTCGCGGCGCGGTCAACGGAACAGGGATGACCGCGTCGCCGTCGATGCGTTGGCTGGACCCGCACAGCCAACGCATCGGGCCCATTGTCAGTACAGGAACATTGCCAGCGGCTCCGCGTTTGGCATTGAAACGTCCAGGCCGCCAGGCTCCGAGCATGGCGCGATGTCCGTCGCTGTCAGCGTCGCTCGCGAGGAGCGCTCAGTGCTGCCTGACGGCACTCTGGGCGCTGTTGATGGTTGGCTGCACCACCGTTCCCCGGCATACGCTCGTCGAGGGGCGCATGAAGCCAGGCCACTTCGACTTCACGACCATCGTTGAAAAGACAGCTCCGGGAGCAGGAGGCTGGCGAATGGCCTGCGTCCACCTTCTCATCAAGCGAGCCACCGGCGAATCATTCACCTGCATCTTCAGCACCGAGGTGCCGATGGAGACCGAGGCGAGGGGACCTGTATCCGTTGCATCCGCACAGCGGCATGCCGCGAAGTGCGCAAATGAGGCGGCACCGCTTGCCTTCGGCCCCACGACTTCCAGCACACCTCTCGGAATGGCCTGCACGGCCTTCGTCACAGCTTACGCGCAATGCCTCGAGCGTTCGCTGCGCGGCTCGCGAGTAGCCAGATACTGCCTGGACTGAACCACGCTTCACCTCCCACTGGAACCCGATGCCCCTCAACACGGAAGACCTGCTAGCCGTCGCGCGGACGTACTGGCGGCCCGACATGGAATATGAGTCGAGGGGTGAAGCCAGCCCGGAACTCGAACGATTCCGTGCCCTGTGGGCGGGAGCGGAGGCAACACGGGAGCAGTGGCTGTCCCTCCTGGTCGAGCTACGAAGAGACCTACCCGGCTTCTCGATTCGAGATGCCACTTCGAGGATCGACTCGTGTTTCAGGTGCTCCGCATACCCACCTCGAACACGCCGTCGTTCGCCGCTTCAGTGGGTGGTCGTCGGCTGCATGAGCATCATGGTGCCCGCCTACGTTGTCTATGGCGTGCAGTATGAATACAGAGGCAAGGAGGTCTTCCGCCATCAACTCTTCTTCGAGAACCTGCTGCCCGCGATGCGTGGACCAGCGGCGGTCATGGCACGAAGAATTGAGTCAACATTCGGCATCAGCGCATTGTCGCGGGACGTCCTGGCAACTCCCATCCCCCTCATCGTGCAGCTCAACCAGCCCCCGCACACCACGCTCTTCCATGCCCTGTTCACCAACGCGCCCGCCAATGTGCCATGAGACCTCCGTCCCAGCGCTGATCGTCAAGGCCACACCTTCCCTGTGTTCGTATGCCCCAGTCGTATGACGATACGGACCGGGGCTACCCCACTTCCAACACCTGAAGCGCAGGCCTACGGCACGGACACGGCCTGCAGCTCGGTGCGGGCCTGCTCCCCGTCGGCGGTGACGCCCACCGTGAGGCGTTCCAGGCAGCCGGAGAACTCCTGACGCAGGGCCTCGGCCGTCACCGCCTGGAGATTCGCGGGCTGCCGCGCGACCGAATCGGCCGGGAAGCCCCGCATCCGCGCCGTCAGCAGCGCGTCCACCCATGCGTCAGAGCCGACGAACGACACCGCCTCCCGCGCGAGCAGCCGCGAGCGGGCCTGCTCCAGCTCCGCCGTCGGAATCTCCTTGGCGAACCGCGCGATGGCGTCCTGGATGGACTTCACGCTCTCACCCACCTGCTGCGCGTCCACCAGTCCGCTCACCCGCAGATGGGCCGCGCCGGCCCGTGCCAGCCACGTGTCGGCGTGGAAGCCATAGCTGGCGCCGCTCTCCGAGCGCATCCGGTTCCAGGCGTCCACCTGCATCAGCTCCGCCATCAGCGAGTAGCGCGCGTCCGCCTCGGGCGTTGCGCGCGGCAGCCGACAGGCCACGTCCACCTGGCCCTGCGTCGCGCCGGGGCGCGCGGTGACGACCGTCTTCAACCGCGAGGAGGCGGGTGGCAGCGGCGGCTCGGGCGGCTCGGCCACCGGCTCGCGTCCGCCGCGGCTCCAGCCGCCCAGGTACTTGCGGGCCAGGGCCTCCACCTCCTTCACGTCGAACTCACCGGCGATGACCACCACCGTGTTGACCGGCCGGTACACGTCCTCCAGCCACTCCTGCACCTCCTGCCAGGACACCGCCGCGATCTCGTCCGCGGAGGCCTCGCGGGCATACGCGTGGGTGCCGTAGAGCGCGCTCTTCAGCGCGCGCTCCGCCCGAATCACCGGATGCGCGTCCACGGCCTTCCGATGCGGCAGCACCTGCTCCTGGAAGGCCCGCTCCACGGCGTAGTTGATCCGCGTGGTGTCGAGCTGCTCGGCCAGCATGGCCAGCATGTTGCCCACGTTGCCCGCCGTGCCAGCCAGGCCATGGCGCAGGTGGTCCGTCTGGTACGAGCCTCCGGGATGCAGGCCCCAGTCCTCGGGGTAGCCCTCGAACCACGTCTCACGGAACGAGCCCAGCTCCGCCATCGCCGCGAGCCCGGGCTTCGCGCCATACGCCGTGCCGCCACGCAGCGCCGCGCCCACGCGCACCACGGGCATGCCGGGCCGGGGGACGAGCAGCACCTCCAGGCCATTGTCCAGCGTCAGCGTGTGCACGGGCCCGGAGAGCGCCGCCGTCGCGGCGGGCACCAGCCACGCCGAGGACACCGGAGAAGGCGCGTCGGGCGTGCGCGCCACGGCCTGTTGAGCGCCGGCCACGCCGTTCTGTCCGGGCCGCACCAGGATGACGCGCGCCCGCTCACGCGGCAGCCACTTGTAGGCGAAGTCCGTCACCTTGCTGCCATTCAGCCCCGCCAGCGCCACCTGCGAGCGGGAGTAGGCGCGCGCATCGAGCATGAAGTGCGTCAGCTCCGCGCGGCGCACCGCGCGTGACAGCAGGTCCTCGGACTCGAGCACCATGCCCGTGACGACGCCGCGGCGCATGGACTGGAACGAGAACTCACTGCTGAGCAGCGCCCCCGGGTGGATGGCCTGGGTCCACACCCCGTGGACCTGGTCCAGCACCTTCGTCGCCGTGCGCTCCGGGTCCTCCCCCCGGTTGAGCGCCACGCGCACCACCAGCAGCGAGGCGCGCGTACCCGGCACGAGGTGGGAGCGGATGCCAGCGATGTCGTAATCCGTCATCACCGAGCGCCACAGCTTCGACGTCAGGCTGGCGTTCACGAAGTCGTGCAGGGCGCTGGCCTCGTCGAAGCCGCGCGGCAGGACCCAGGACAGGTACAGCTCGGGCGTCGCCACGTTCGCCTCGTACACCGGCATCGTCTTCGGAGCGGGCGCCACCGGCGGCTCCACCGGCTGCGCCGGCAGGCGCGGGCTGATGGCCAGCGGAAGGCCGCTGCCCGTCCACGACTCCGGCAGGCTCTCCCGGAGCACGGCCTCCACGGCCGCCAGGTCCACGTCCCCGGCGATGACCAGCGTCACGTTGTCCGGCCGGTAGTGCGCGCGCGTGAAGCGCTGGGCGTCCGACAGCGAGAGCCCGGTCAGCGTGTCATGCGTGCCGATGATGGGGCGCGAGTAGGGGTGCTCCGCCGGGTAGGCGGCCGCGTGCATCCAGCTGAAGACCTGCCCGATGAAGCCCGTCTCGTTGCGCTGGCGCAGCTCGCTGCGCACCACCTCGCGCTCCACCGCGAACACCTCCGCGCTCACCCCGGCCAGCGGCGCGGACAGTCGCTGCCCCTCCATCTTCAGGAGCGCCGGCAGCGACTCCTTCGGCGCGAGCGTCTGGTAGACGGTGTGGTCCAGGCTGGTGAACGCGTTGAACCGCCCCGCCCCGGCCGCCTCCAGCCGCGTCCACACCGTGGGGCTGCCCCCATGGCGCGAGCGGAAGGCCAGGTGCTCCACCACGTGCGCCAGTCCCTCCTTGCC
>NZ_JABBJJ010000173.1 GCF_012933655.1 Pyxidicoccus fallax
CGCCCAGCCCACGCCGGCTCCGGTGGCGCCGCCGCCTCCCAACGGGATGAGCCGCGAGCAGCTCTCCAAGCTGCTGACGGAGACGGACGTCTACGTGAAGTACGGGCTCCATGACAAAGCCCTGGAGCACCTGCGCAAGGTCTTCACGGTGGACCCGGAGAACCTGGACGCGCACGAGAAGGCGTATCAAATCTACGTCGCGTCCGGGAACGCGGCCCAGGCGTCCGAGCAGCTCTTGAACGTGCTGCGGCTGTGCACGCGCGCGGCGGACTCGCAGCGCGCGCAGCCGTACCTGGCCACCATCCTCCAGGAGAACCCGGCGCACCCCGAGGTGCCGGCCTTCCTGTCGCTGCGCGTGGACGGGCCCGTCGTGGCCGCGCCGACGGCGGCGGCGGTGGAGTCGGTGGGCGAGGACGCCATCCTGGTGGACTCCAGCGACGACGAAATCCTCGTCGCCCCTCCGCCCGAGGACGCGCTGCTGCACCCGCCGGGAGACGAGCTGGCGCTGACGACGCTGCCCTCGGCCGACTCGGACGAGGTCATCGACGAGGACGGCGACGCGGCCGTCGTCAGCGACGAGGCGCTCGTCGGTGACCCCATCACCTCCGGTGAGAACATCGTCTACGACGACGCGTCCGAGCCGGAGGACCTGGCGGCGGCGTCGCTGTCGGACGAGACGCTGGTGGCCGAGGACGACGGGCTGGTGCTGACGGACGAGCCCGGCCTGGGCATGTCCGACGACGAGCCGCTGGTGGCGCCGGAGGACACGGCGGCCTACTCGCTGGAGGACGAGGCGCTGGTGGACGAGGCCACGGCCACGTCCATGGAGACGCTGTCGCTCGGGGACGAGGACGCGCCGCCGCCGACGATGGTCCGCCAGCCCTCGCGCGCGCTGCTGGACGAGGCCGCGCCGGACACCCACGAGGTGCCGTCGCTGGAGGACGACACCGCGACGTCGCTGGAGTACGCGGCCGCGAGCGCGCTGGAGGACGAGACCCTCGCTCCGATGGACGAGGTGGCGCCGCTCGACGTGGACGACATGCCCACGCGCGTGGGCCTGGCCCCGCTGGACCCCTCCATGCTGGTGGAGGAGGACGAGGCCGAGGTCACCTCGCTGGGCGACCCGCTGGACACCGACGAGCCCACCGCCTCGCACGCCGTCATGGCGCTCGAGGACGACACGCCGGAGGCCGAGGCGGAGCTCGTCGAGGCGCCGGTGGTGGAGGAGCCCGAGGAGGAGCCCGTCGAGGCCCAGGCCGAGGCCGAGCCCGAGGAGGAGCCGGCGTCGGAGGAGTGCGACGAGGCGTCGTTCTTCCTCGACCAGGGCCTCTTGGAGGAGGCGCGCGAAATCCTCGAGACGGTGATGATTGCCTTCCCGGGCCACGCGCGCGCCACCGAGCTGATGGAGCGCCTGGAGGCGCTGGAGGCCGGTGGCGGCGGCGAGGCGGCGGAGGCGGCGCCCGCGGAGCCGGTGTCCGTGCCGTCCGTGCAGCCCATCGTCGACACGGACGCGGAAGCGGCCGGTGGACGAGATCCGTTCGACCTCGCGGCGGAGCTGGCCGGCGAAATCGACAACCTCGGCGACGACACGGCGTCCGCGCCGGCGGCGGAAGAGGACTTCCAGTACTCGGTGGAGGAGGTCTTCTCCGAGTTCAAGAAGGGCCTGGCCAAGGTGGTGAAGCCCGAGGACGTGGACACGCACTACGACCTGGGCATCGCCTACAAGGAAATGGGCCTGCTGGACGACGCGCTCCACGAGTTCGAGGTGGCGCGCCAGGGCTGCCAGGGCACGAAGCGCGAGCTGGACTGCCTCACCATGACGGGCATGCTCCAGCTGCAGCGCGGCGATGCCGCGGCGGCGGTGGAGGCCTTCCGGCAGGGCCTGGGCAGCACGCAGGCCACGGCCGAGCAGACCAAGGCGCTGGGCTTCGAGCTGGCGGCGGCCTACGAGGCGCTGGGCGAGCCGGGCAAGGCGCTCTTCCACTACCAGCGGGTGGCCGGCATGGACGCGAAGTACCGCGACGTGGCGGCGCAGGTGTCCCGCCTGTCCGCGTCCGTGGCGCCGGAGGACGATTCGCCTCCGTCCGCCGCCGTGGCGCCCACCCCGATGCCGGCGGCTGGCGCGTCCCGGGCGCGCAAGGTCGGCTACCTTTAGTCCGTTGTCTCCCCCGCGAGGTCCGGCGAGCCCATGACTACGTACCTGGACTTCTTCGAGCTGACCCAGGAGCCGTTCTCCAACGCTCCGGTCAGCCGCTTCTATTACAACTCCGCGCAGCACTCGCAGGCGCTCACCCGGCTGATGCACGCGGTGAGCTACATGAAGGGCCTGTCCATCCTCATCGGCGACATCGGCGCGGGCAAGACGACGCTGGCGCGCCGCATGCTCGACTCGCTGCCCGAGTCCGAGTACGAGGCCGCGCTGCTCGTCATCATCCACTCCGGCATCACCGCCAACTGGCTCCTGCGGCGCATCGCCCTGCAGCTGGGCGTGGAGAACCCGGCGCAGGAGAAGCTGGCGCTCCTGTCGCAGCTGTACCAGCGGCTCCTGCAGATCTACGAGTCCGGCAAGAAGGCCGTCGTCCTCATCGACGAGGCGCAGATGCTGGAGACGCGCGAGCTGATGGAGGAGTTCCGCGGGCTGCTCAACCTGGAAGTGCCGGAGCGCAAGCTCATCTCCTTCGTCTTCTTCGGGCTGCCGGAGATTGAAAAGAACCTGAAGCTGGACCCGCCGCTCGCCCAGCGCGTGGCCATGCGCTACAAGCTGGAGCCCTTCACCGCCGAGTCCACGGAGGCGTACGTCAAGCACCGCCTCCGGCTGGCCGGGTGCCCGCGCATGCCCTTCACCCCGGAGGCGCTGCTGGCGGTGCACGAGCACTCCTCCGGCTCGCCCCGCGTCATCAACACGCTGTGCGACAACGCGCTCTTCGAGGCGTTCCTCGCGCGCCAGGACACCATCTCCGCGGAGCTGGTACACCGCATCGGACAGAACCTCGGCCTGCAGGGCGTGAACTCGTCCGCCAGTGGAGCGGCCGAGCGGCCGGGCGCTTCCGTCACGGCGCTGCCTCGGACGGCGAACAGCAAGGTGGACCTGGCGGAGATCGACCGCTACCTCGAAGGGCTGGGTAAGCTGTAGCGGCTTTGGCCTCCCAGGGTCGCAACAGTGCGCGCAGGGCGCTCTTGGCGTTCCTCCTCCTCTTGTCGGGGAGCGTCCTGCTGTTGCGCCTGCAGGCCACGTGGGACCTGGCCTGCACGCTGACGCGGCGGCACCTGCCGGAGGTGCTCGGGCTGGACGTGGGCCTCGGCCGGTGCGAGCTGGACCCGGTGGGCTCGCGCGTGCTGGTGCACGGCTTCTCGCTCTTCCTGCCGGGCACGGACACGCCCATTGTCGCGGCGGACATGGCCGAGGTGCACCTGGGCTTCCTCCGGCCGCTCAGCGGCCGCCTGACGCTGGCGCTGGTGAAGGCCACGCGGCCGCGCGTGACGCTCGATTTGTCCAGGCCGTCGCCGCCCTCCGGGAAGAAGGCGGAGGGCTGCTTCCTGGACCCGTTGGAGCACCTGCGCGTGTCGCGGCTGGACATCACCGGCGCGGAGCTGCGGCTGGCGCTGCCGGAGGGCCGGCGCGTGGAGGTGGGCGAGCTGGACCTGCGCTGGGCGGAGCGCTGGGGCGTCATCGAGCTGGACGTGGAGGCGCGGCGCGGGCTGGTGCGGCTGGGGCCGGGCGGCAAGGAGCTGACGCTGGGGCAGCTCGCGGTGGCGGGCGCGGTGGACCCGGACGAGGCGCTGCTGGAGTTGGAGCGCGCGGAGGTGTCGCTCGACGACATCACCACCACCGTGTCCGGCCGCGTGGAGTCCCTGTGCGACCCGCACCTGGCGCTGGACGCGCAGGTGTTCCTCCCGCTGCGCACGCTGTCCCAGGCGCGCCTGGTGCCGAAGCCGGCCACGGGCCACCTCTGGTCCCGCGTGTCCATCGCCGGCAAGCCCGCGTCACCCGCGGTGTCGCTGGAGCTGTCCGGCAGCGGGCTGGGCTATGACCGGTTCGGCCCCACCAACCTCACCGCGCGCCTGTCCTATTCGGGAGACGAGGTGCGGGTGGAGGAGGTGTCGATTCCGGTGGGCGCGGGCAAGGTGCAGGCCTCCGGCCGGCTGGGGCTGACGCCCAACTTCCCGCTGGAGGTGACGCTGTCGACGGAGAACGCGTCGCTGGGGCGCATCCTGGACCGCGCGGGCGTGGACGGCTCGTGGGTGGACTTCCCGGCCACGCTGGACGCGCAGCTGTCCGGCAACCTGCTGCCGCGCTTCTCGCTGGCGGGCCCGCTGGATTTGCGCACCGGCGACTTCGTGCTCGCCACGCGCGCGTTCGACGCGCCGGAGTCCGAGGGGCTCACCATCCTGGAGTTCGACAAGGGTCGCGCCCAGGCGCAGGTGAAGATTCAAGCGGACCGGGTGTCCTTCAACCACATCACCGCGGAGTCCGGCCGCTCGCGCGTGTTCGGCGACGTGGCGCTGCTCATCGGTGACAGGCTGGGGCTGGACATCCACGGCCATGGCGACCTGGACCTCGCGGACTTCGGGCACATCGCCGGGCTGCAGTGGGCGGGGCGGGGGAGCGCGACGTACGCGATCACGGGCCCCGCCTCGGAGGTGAAGGTGGAGGCGGGCCTGTCCCTGCGCGACTTCGTCTTCTGGAACCTCTCGCTGGGCGTCTTGCAGGGGAAGCTGGGCTACTCCGACGGGGTGCTGGCCTTCCCCGCCTTCACCGGCCAGAAGGGGCGCACGCAGTACTACGGCAAGGCGGGCGTGTCCTTCGGGCGGCTGCTGGGCCTGCGCCTGGAAGTGAATGTCCCGCAGGGGCGCACCGAGGACCTGGTGGACGTGGTGGCGGGGCTGAGCCCGTCGCTCGGGGTGATGCGGGGCACGCTGGGCGGCACGGCCACCGGACGGGTGGAGGTGGACAGTCCGGTGGAGAAGCTGGAGGGGCTGGTGGCCTTCGACGTGAAGGACACCACGTACCTCGGGCGCCGCATGGGCGATGGCGCCATGCGCCTGCGCTTCGTGGACGGCAAGGCCATGGTGCTGGAGCGCACCGTGCTGAAGGGCCCGGTGGGCCGCACGTGGGCGGAGGGCACCTTCACCTTCGCGGGCGGGCTGGACTACCGCTTCGGCGGTGACGGCCTGTCGCTGGCCGAGGTGGTGGGGCCGGAGGTGGCCACGCCCGCCATGGGCATCGAGGGCACCATGGTGATGGACGGCGTGGTGTCCGGCACCGCGGACGTGCCCGTGGTGGATGCCACGCTGAAGGCGCCGCACGTCGCCTTCGCCGGCCGCAACCTGGGCGCCATGGACCTCACCGGGCGGCTGGTGGGCCGGGACTTCGAGGTGTGGGGCCACCCCTTCCAGGACGCCAGCGGCCGCATGAGCATCAAGGTCCAGGACAACTGGCCCTACGAGGCGCAGGGCTCGCTGTCGCTGCCGGAAATCCGTCCGCTGCTGCCCCAGGGGCCGCTGTGGGCGGGCGTCTCCGGGGAGCTGTCCGGGACGCTGGCCGCCCGGGGGCTCCTGCTGGAGCCGGCGGGCTCGCAGGTGAACGCCACCGTGGACCGGCTGTCCCTGTCGCGCGACGACCTGCACGGGAAGAACGCGGGCCCCATCGTCCTGGCCTACGCGGGAGGCCGGCTGGACGTGCAGCCCTTCCGCTTCACGGGCCCGCACGTGGACCTGAACATGGGCGGCTGGATGAGCCAGCACGCCCTGGGCGTCACGCTGCGGGGCGGGTGGGACATGCGGATGCTGGAGTCGCTCATGCCCGCCATGGTGGAGCGCGCCACCGGCCGCGTCACCGTGGACGCGGAGGCCAGCGGCCCGCTCGAGTCTCCCTCCGTGGTGGGCACCGCGGAGCTGTTGGACTTGCGGCTGGCGCTGCGCGACTGGCCCGTCAACGTGCGCAACATGTCCGGGCGCCTGGAGATGACGGGCCAGCGCGTGCTGCTGGAGCACCTGCAGGGCCAGCTCAACGAGGGGCGCGTGTCCGCGCGCGGCGACGTGCGCCTGGAGCGCTTCCTGCCGCAGCGGCTGGGCCTCACGGTGCAGCTCGACGAGGTGCCCTACCGCCTCACGGAGGACCTGCCCGCCACCTTCTCCGGACTGCTCCAGGTGATTGGCCCGCCCAAGGGCTTCACCGTCACGGGCGGGCTCGACATCGTCAAGATGCGCTACCAGAAGGCGCTGGACGTGGAGTCGGTGCTCAAGTCGCTGCAGAAGCGCGCCGCGCCTCCGCCCCCGACGACGGCGGCGTCGACCATGGGGGAGCAGCCCAAGCCCTGGGTGTACTGGGACGTGAACGTCCACTTCGGTGACGTGCGGGTGGACAACAACCTCGCCAAGGCCCGCCTGTTGGGCGACGTGCGGCTGACGGGCACGGACCTGCGGCCGGGCCTGCTGGGGCGCGTGGAGCTGGCCGAGGGCAGCCAGGCGTTCTTCCGCAACAACCCCTTCACCATCAGCCAGGGCCAGCTCGAGTTCCAGGACGCCACCGGCATCGACCCCATCTTCGAGGTGCAGGCCCAGACGCAGGTGCGCGAGTACGTGGTGAAGCTGCATGCCTTCGGCAAGCCGGCGGACCCGCGCATCCTCCTCTCCTCGGAGCCGGCGCTGGTGGAGGGCGACATCGTCTCCCTGCTCACCCTGGGGTTCACCTCGTCCGACAAGGACACGGCCGCCTCGGCGAGCGCCGGCCTGGCGGCCGAGGCCCTCTTCAACGTGTCGGGGTTGGACCGGCAGCTCCAGCGCTTCCTCCCCAACAACCCGGTGTTGCGGGATTTGTCGCTGCAAATCTCGACCACCTACAACGACGCCACCCGGCAAGCGGAGCCCACCGCACAACTGGAGTCGAAGTTCCTGAGCGAGCAGCTTAAAATCGGCATGACTCAACCGGTGAGCGGCCGCGGTACGCGGGCGCGCGCCGAGTACCGCTTCGACGACCGACTCTCCGCGCAGGCCCAGTGGGACAACGAGAACAGCGAAGCCTCGTTTGGCAACCTCGGGCTCGAGCTGAAGCTGAGCTGGGAGGTCGAGTAGCCCGCGCCTTCAAGGCGTGGGTGCTGCTGCTGTGCGTGCTCGTGGCGCGCGCGGCGGTGGCGCAGCCCGTGGACGGGGAGGCGGACCGCCCGGAAATCGTCGCGGTGGAGCTGCACCTGCCGGGCGGCGCGGACGCGCGGGGCCTGAGTGATTTGGTGGTGCTGCGCAAGGGCCAGACGCTGTCGCCGGGCGCGGTGCGGCGCTCGGTGGAGCGGCTGTGGGCCACGGGGCGCTTCACGGACGTGGTGGCGCGCACCGTGGAGGTGCCCGGCGGCGTGCGGCTGGTGTTCCAGCTGACGCCCGTGGCGCGGCTGGCGCGGCTGCGCTTCGAAGGCAACCAGGAGCTGACGGAAGGGGAGCTCATCGACGCGAGCGGCCTGCTGGAGGGCGGGCCGCTGGACGCGGAGGAGCTGCAGGGCGCGGTGTCCTCGGTGCTCCAGGCCTACCAGCGCAAGGGCTACGACTCCACGAAGGTGACGGTGCGGCAGGAGCCGGTGACGGACGGCGTGGCGGTGACGCTGCGCGTGGACGAGGGCGTGCCCACGCGGGTGCGGGGCGTGACGTTCACCGGGAGCCCGGGCCTGCCGCTGCCCCGGCTGCTGGAGGTGCTGGAGATGCGGCCCGGCGAGGTGTTCGACCGGGTGCGGCTGGACGCGGGGCTGGAGCGGCTGCGCGCGGTGCTGCGTGAGGCGGGGCACTGGCGCGCGCAGGTGGGCACGCCGGTGGTGATGGTGGAGGGGAGCGCGGCCTCGGTGGCGGTGCCGCTGTCGGCGGGCCCCCGCTACACGGTGCGCTTCCACGGCAACCGCCGCTTCCCGACGGAACTCCTGACGCGGGTGCTCGCGCACGACGCGGCGGAGGTGCTCGACGAGGTGGTGGCGGCCCGGCTGGCGCGCCGGGTGGAGGCCTTCTACCGCCAGCGCGGCTTCCACGACGTGCGCGTGCGGCCGCGCGAGGTGATGCGCGAGGACGCGGCGCTGGCCGCCCTCGTCTTCGACGTGGAGGAGGGGCATCCGCTGCGGGTGACGGAGGTCCGCTTCCACGGCAATGACCACGGGCTGTCCTCGGAGGCGTTGCGCGCGCTGCTGACGGAGCGGGTGCGGGCGGGCGAGACGCGGCCGGAGCTGGACCTGCGCATGCTGGACGACCCGCTGGACGTGGAGGGGCGCCACGGTCCGGAGGTGGGGGAGCTGCCGCCGCCGCCGGACCCGTCCACGGTGTACGTGGAGGACGCGTGGCTGGAGGCGGTGGAGGCGATGAACGAGGCCTACCGCGAGCAGGGCTACCTGTCGTCGAGCGTCTCCTTCCGGGGCCTGACGGTGGACGTGGCGGGCCACACGGCGGTGGCGGACTTCGACGTGGAGGAAGGGCCGCAGGCGCTCGTGTCCGAGGTGCGCTTCGAGGGCATGCCGGCCAGAGCGCTCCCCGGGCGGAACTTCCTGCTGGTGCGCGAGGGCAGGCCCCTGAGCTTCGAGCAGGTGGAGGAGTCGCGCCAGGTGCTGGAGCAGGGGCTGGCGCAGGCGGGCTACCTCTTCGCGCGCGCCACCACGGAGACGGGCGTGGACGGGGAGGGGACGTCGGCGACGGTGGTGTTCCGCGTGGACGCGGGGCCCCAGGTGCGCGTGGGGAAGATTCTCGTGCAGGGGCTGACGCGCACGGACCCGGACCTGGTGCTGGCCAACCTGGAGGTGGAGGAGGGCCAGCCCGTCTCCCTGGACGCGCTGACGGAGGGACAGCGGAGCCTGGCGCGGCTGGGCGTGTTCCGGCAGGTGGAGGTGTCGCTGGCGGACCCCGCCCGCCGAGAGGCGACGAAGGACGTGCTGGTGACGGTGCAGGAGCGGCCCCGGCTGGATGGGCAGGTGTCCGGCGGCTACTTCCTGGTGGACGGTCCTCGCATCACCCTGGACACGGCGTACCGCAACCTGGACGGGATGGGGCTGAGCCTGCTGGCGCGCGGGAAGGTGAACTACGCGGGCTGGAGCGCGGAGGCGCTGTCGGAGAACCGGCGCATCGCCTGTCAGCAGCGGGGGCCGGACGGCGGCCCCGCGCCGGGCTGCGACGTGGAGCTGCAGGGCATCAACGCGCTGGGAGGGCGCGGCAACCTGGCGCTGGCGCAGCCGCGGCTGTTCTTCCTGCTGCCGCTGCAGGTGGGCGCGCGTCTGGATTTGATTGGCGAGCGCGTGCACCGGCCCTCGTACGTGTCCACGCGGTTCGCCGCGGCGGCGGTGATGGACTGGGCGGCGGCGTCGTGGCTCAACGTGTCGGTCTCCTACGAGGTGGAGAACAACCGGCTGCGCTCGCGCGCGGGCGTGCTGGAGCTGCTCAACCGCGCGGACCAGGAGCGGCTGCGCTACCCGTTCGGCGACTTCTCGCTGCACTCGCTGCGGCCGTCCCTGACGCTGGACTTCCGGGACGACCCGACCAACCCGCGCCTGGGCGTGGTGTTCATCTCCAGCGCGGAGTTCACCCGCGGGTTGAGCGTGAAGCCCACGGACGTGGCGGGCAACCGCGCGCCGAGCTACCCGATTGACGGCGTGAAGCTGTCGAGCAACCTGAGCGGCTACATCCCCCTGGGGAAGCGCGCGAGCGTGGCGCTGTCGGCGCGCGCGGGCACCATCGTCCCGTTGGAGAAGGATGCGCAGTCCATCGGCTCGAAGCTGTTCTACCTGGGCGGCTCGTCCAGCCTGCGGGGCTTCCGCGAGGACGGCGTGCTGCCGGAGGACGTGCGCGGGGCGCTGCACCAGCGGCTGCGGGACTGCCGGGCGCTGATTACGCCGTCGGGGTGCTCGTCGGAGCTGAAGGCGGTGCTGGCGGGGCAGGTGCCGGCGAGCCAGGGCGGCGAGTTGTTCACGCTGGGCAAGGCGGAGCTGCGGCTGCCGGCGCTGACGTCCGTGGACCTGGGCCTGTTCTTCGAGGCGGGCAACCTGTGGTTGGACCGGACGTCGTTCGATGCGCAGCGGCTGCGGTACGCGGCGGGCGCGGGCCTGCGGTACGTGACGCCCGTGGGCCCGCTGGCCTTCGACGTGGGCTTCAACCTGGACCCGGACGAGACGGTGAACGAGGCGACCACGCAGTTCCACTTCAGCATCGGCACGTTCTGAGGACGCGGAGGGAGCGCATGCGCGGGGCCGGGTGGATGGCGGTGCTGGTGCTGGGACTGGTGGCGGGCTGCCGGCACTCGCAGGCGGGCGCGGCGAAGGTGGAGCGGCCGAAGTGGATGCCCCCGGAGGGCACGTGCCCGCGCGGGGCGCTCCTGCAGATGGAGCGGCTGGGGCTGAAGCCGGGGGACAAGGTCCCCGTCATCGTGGACGCCATCCAGGACCACCCGGGGCCGGCCCGGTACAACTACAGCTTCGTGATTGCACTGCCCCGGGCCGAGGGCGAGCAGAAGCTGCCGGGCGCGCGCATCGGCGGGCGCCTGTACGTGACGAAGCACCGGGTGTTCGGCCGGTATGACCGCATCTTCCTGCCGGAGAGCGGCGGCGGCTCGGTGCCCTTCTGCGGCATCCTGCTGGACTCGCGCTGGGACAGGGACGGCGAGGGACTGATTGCCTACCCGAGCCCGATGAAGGGCTTCTCCGTGGTGCAGGACAATACGGGCGTCATCCAGGTGGTGGACAGGTATCCATGAGCCGCGGTGCTCATGCGGGTGTTCAGAGGGCCGGACGATGATTGTGGGAGTCCTGCGGGTGTCTTCTCCCGCGTTCGACGTGAAGGCGTTCCTGACCCGGTTCCCCGGACTGGAACCGGAGACGGTGTGGCGGCGGGGTGAGCCGCGGCAGCCTCGCGGGGAGCATGCGGACTCGGGCTTCCACCGGACCATCGTGGAGGCGGAGACCGGGGGCGAGGCGGTCGCCGAGGCCAGCCGGGCACTGACGGCGATGGGACCGGCGCTCGAGGAGCTTCGGCGGCTGGCCGTTCCCTGCGTCGTGGACTTCGGGATGTTCATCGGGGGCGCGCGGCGCTTCACGGGCTCGCTCGCGTTGTCGCCCGGAGACCTGCGCTGGTTCGCGGAGCAGGGCGTTGGCGTCACCGTCTCCGCGTACCCGGCTTCCGACGAGGAGGACGCGGAGCCGGCGTCGCACTGACACTGTCCGCGCGCGGGCCGGAGGGGCAGGGGATTGCCGTCCCCCTCTGAGCTACAGTCTCCACCGTGTTCTACGCGTGCGTACGTGCGGTGGTCGCGCTGTTCCTGCGACTGTTCTACCGGGTGAAGGTGAATGCTCCGTTCTCGGAGCCCGAGGGCCCGGTGCTCTTCGTGGGCAACCACCCCAACGGGCTCATCGACCCGGGGCTCGTGTTCATCCTCACGCGGCGCAAGGTGACGTTCCTCGCCAAGGCGCCGCTGTTCAAGATGCCCGTCATCGGCGCGCTGCTGCGCGGGCTCGACGCGCTGCCGGTGTACCGCAAGCAGGATGACCCCACGAAGATGGGCGGCAACGAGGGCACGCTGGAGGCCGCCAAGGGCGCGCTCGTGCAGGGCCGCGCCATCACCATCTTCCCGGAGGGCAAGAGCCACTCCGAGCCGGGGCTCGCCGAGCTGAAGACGGGCGCCGCCCGCATCGCGCTCAGCGCGGCGAAGGAGGGCGCTCCGGTGCGCATCGTCCCCGTGGGCCTCACCTACGCACAGAAGCACGTCTTCCACAGCGAGGTGCTCATCGACGTGGCCCCGGCCATCGAGGTGATGCCCTTCCTCCCGGCGGACGCCGCCTCCGAGCCCGACGCCGTGCGCCGCCTCACCGAGCGCATCGCGGAAGGCCTGCGCACCGTGACGCTCAACCTGGAGCAGTGGGCGGACCTGCCGCTGGTGCAGCTCGCCGAGCAGCTCTATGCGTTCAAGCAGGGCGGGCCCCTGGACTCGGAGCGGCTGCGACTGTGGGCGCGCGGAGTGCAGCTCTTCCGCGCGCAGGAGCCGGAGCGCTTCGAGGCCGTCCGCGCGCACCTCGCGGCCTTCAAGCACCGCATGGACCTGGTGCAGGCCGCGGGCCCGGAGGACCTCGCGCTGGTGTACCGGCCCGGCAACGTGGTGCCCTTCGTGGTGAAGAACCTGCTCGCGCTGGTGCTCGGGCTGCCGCTGGCCGCGCTGGGGCTGGTGCTGTTCTGGCTTCCCTACCAGCTACCCCGTCTCGCCAGCCGCAACGCGGAGCTGGACGTGCAGGCCACGGTGAAGTTCCTCACCGCCTTCGTGGTGGCGCTCGTGTGGTGGGGCGCGCTGACGGTGGCGGTGGGCTGGATGGCCGGAGTGCCCTGGGGCGTGGCGACGTTCCTCGCGGTGCCGCCCCTGGCCCTCTTCACCCTGTACTTCTCCGAGCGCTGGGAGTCGCTCCGCCGCGACATCGGCGTGTTCTTCACGCTCGGCAACCGCGCGCGGCTCAAGGCGCTGCTGCTCGCCGACGGCGAGCGGCTGGCCTCGGAGGTGGAGCGGCTCGCGGGGGAGTATCGGCCGAAGCTGGAGTCCACTCCCGCGCCCGCTCCCGTCGCGCCCTGAGGCTTCAGAGCCCGAGCGCGCGGCGATAGAGGGCCTCGTCCGCCGCGGGGCCCGGAGGGGAGTAGCCGCCCGCGGGCGGGAGGAGCCCGCCCTGGACGAAGTCGGCGGCCTCGCGCGCGCCCATCAGCGGGTTCTTGAGGGCGCAGGCCCAGTCCACCACCGCCCAGCCGCCGAAGCCGCACGCGGGCAGCCGCGCGAAGACGGCGCGGAAGTCCACCTGTCCATCCCCCGGCGAGCGCGGCCGTGCCGAGCGCCGGGAGGCCGGCAGCGCGCCACCATGCATGCCGTCCCTTCCAGACGCGAGGAACTCGGCGTCGCTCACGTGGAAGGCGCCCACGTACGGCGCATACAGGTCGAGGAACTGCAGGTAGTCGATCTGCTGGAGCAGCAGGCGCCCCGGGTCGAACACCAGGCGGCAGCGCGGGTGGTGCCCGACGGACTCCCTCAGGCGCTCGAAGGTGGCGCCGTCATGCACGTCCTGGCCCTGCTCCAATTGGAAGCACAGGTCCACGCCCGCCGCGTTGAAGGCATCCAGCACGGGCCGCCAGCGTCGCGCGAGCTCCTCGAAGCCCAGGTCGACGAGGCCCTCCGGGCACAGCCGCGCGTCGAGGTCCAGGAAGGGCCAGACGCGGCCCCCGGAGGCCGTCACGTGGTGCCTCAGCCCGAGCCGCTTGCTGGCGCGCGCCGCCAGCGCGAGCTGGCTGGCCGCCCAGGCCTCGCGAGCCGCCGTGTCGCCGCGCACCGAGGCGGGAAGCCACGGCTCCAGCAGGGGGGCGTAGGCGGGGTGCGCGCAGAGCGCCTGGCCCTGCACCCAGCTCGACAGGCTGGTGAGCACGAGCTGCTTGCCGGCCAGCAGCGCCTGGAGGTCCGCGCAGTACGCGTCGTCGTCCGCCGCCCGTTGCAGGTCGAAGAGCCGCGCATCCCACGAGGGCAGCTCCACGCCCTGGTACCCGTTCGCCACCGCCCAGTCGCACAGGGTGTCGAGCGTGTTGAAGGGCACCTGGTCGGAGACGAAGGGCGCCAGGTTGAGGGCGGGGCCTGTGAGCTGTTTCAACGGTGACTCCTCATGGGATGGCGTAGTCCCTGTTGCCGCGGGGCGCGCCCGGCATGCTCGCCGTGTAGAGCTCCCGTGCCTGCGCCCAACCGAACTGGCGGTACTTGTTGATGGCGTCCGCGTGGGGATGACCGTGGACCTTCATCGCCCCCCGCTTCCCCGACGAGTAGACGATGCGCGAGTGGCCCTCGAGCACCGGCCTCGGCGGGGTGCTGGAGTTGGTGCCCTGGGTGAAGTTCAGGTACGAGCCGTGGTGGTACGCCTCGAGCACGTCCCAGGCATGGGCCAGGGCGTTGGGAATGGACTGGTAGCAGGCATCACCCGTGAGCAGCACGGCGGACCTGACGGTGGTGGGAGGCGAGAGCGCGTCGACTCCGGCGAGGGCCACGCTCCGGGCGGTGGCCGTGAGCTTCTTCCGCTCCTCCTTCGCCGCGGCCAGCACGCGCATCGCATAGGGGTTGTCTCCCGGGGCTCCCGCCGCCGCGAGCGTCCCGTCGAGGTCGGCGACGTTGGCGAGGGCGTGCTCGTACATGGCCACCGCCGCGACAGCGGCCGGGTTGGTGACCAGGCCAGGGGTGAGCGCGGCCTTGGCATCGGTGGCGACGGCGGCGGCGTTACCCGGCTGGTTCGTGGCCGCTTTCTGGGCCGCGTCCCACACGCCATGCAGGTACCGGTGGGCGGGGTTGTTTCCCGTGATGCCCTGGACCGCGGCGGCGGCGGCCGCCGCGTTGAGCGGCGTGGCCTTGGCGGCGTCGAGGGCGGCAATCACCGCCTGCGCCATGAGCTTCACCGGGTGCGGGTTCTGGACGAGCGCGGCCTGGGCCGCGGCGACCACGGCGGTCTCGTCCGCGTGCAGGGGGTCGGAGGCGGCGAGGATGACGCAGTTCTTGTAGATGTCCGTGCCCAGGCCGCCGGCCGCCGCGGCGGTGGCGTTCTTCTGGCCGGGGTGGGCCGTGGCATGGCGCTTCATCGCGTCCACCGCCACCCAGGCGGGCGTGTGGAAGTAGAGGAAGAGCGCGATGCCGGTGTCGTTCCGCTCCTTCCGGTCCGCCGCGTTGAGGCCATGCGGGTTGCCCGTGCACCGCACCATCTTGAGCTCGATGCCGGTGCTGGTGGTGAAGGTGTAGTGGGCCGGCCCTCCCGAGACATAGGCGCGCAGATTGGTGCACTTGCTGTTGATGACCTTGAGCGTCTTGGGAGCGATGTCCTCCCGGGGCCCTATCCACTGGCAGGCGCCCGCCGCGGCGAACTTCTTGATGGAATAGACGTGGTCGTCGTCCCAGTGGGAGATGATGAAGGTCGGGTTTGCGGTGAAGTCGAAGGCGGGATGGGGGCTGGGATAGGTCTTGGAACTGTTGCCCGTGCCGTTGCCGCCGAAGTCGTAGAAGAGGAACTGCTGTCCCGCGGCGTTGATGAGCGTGTTGCAGTTCCCGGTGCCCACGTCCCAGAACCGGACCGTCGTCGCGTCCGCGGTGTCCAGGAGCGGGCGGAAGCCGTTGTAGTCGGCGTGCTTGCTGGGCGAGATGTTCTTCGGCATGTCGGTGGGACCCCGGGTCAGCGGACGCGGACGAGGACGGAGCGGTGGACCAGCACCGTACGCCTGCCCCGGTAGGGGGACGGCTTGACCACGCCCTGCACGCCGCGGTCGAGCGTGAACTGGGCCTTGCGCGACTTGTGCCCGAAGTCCTTCTTCTGCTTGCGAAGCCTCAGCAGCCCCCCGGGTGGCTCCCTCCGCAGGATGGCCGCCGCGATCGCCTGCTCGATTTTCCAGCGCTGCTCCTGGGCGAGCGCTTCGGCCGCCTCGATTCTCCGGCGCTGCTCGCGCTCGACCGCGCGCGCCTCGATGACGGCGGCCTCTCCTTCGCTGTTCGGGCCATACGGGTCGGGTGGGAAGTAGGCATCCGGCGCGAAGTCCAGGCTGAAGACGTGCCGCAGGTTGTTCAGGCGTGTCGCGTCGACGCGGTAGACGCCGCACAGGTAGCGCAGCGCGTACCGGTTGGGCTGGTTGCTGTCGTCGCCGTAGGTCACCTCCACCGGCAGGCCCGAGGTGTTGCTCAGTCCCAATCCGAACCAGCCTTCGTGGGGGAAGGCCTGGGCGAACCGTTCCCGCGCCTCCGGCGTGTTCGGAAAGGTCAGGAAGACGGTGACGAGCCGCTCATCCGTCACGTCGAGGAGTGCGTGGTTGAGTGCCCTGTGCTCCCGGGTCTGGTCCGGATCATGCCACCACACCTCGTTGTCCTCCCGGGGCTGGTCGATGTCCTTCCCCAGCCGCTGCGCGTAGAACAGACGGTGGGGGGCGAGCGCCGAGTTGAAGTGCTCCACCAGGATGCAGTCGAAGCGCGCGACGAGCAGGCTCTCGTCGGGCTGCAAGGGCCGCGGTGGAGCCCAGGCCAGCGTCGGCATCGCCTCGAACTCGTCGAGGCTCACCTCCTCCACGTCATCCAGGAAGGCGTAGTACGGGATGCGCAGCTCCGGGACGAGCGGATTGATTTCCTGCTCGGAGCCGAGGGGAACGACGGTGGCCTCGGGTGCGCGAGGTTGCTCCCAGAGGGGGATGAGATCCGGCATGGTGTCTTCGCGTAGGTGACGATTCAGAAGCCGTAGACTTCGAGAAGCTTGTCCTGGGTCGCCGTGTCCGGCGCGCCGGTTTCCTCGAGCCCCTGGGCGCGCTGGAAGGCCCGCAGGGCCACCCGGAGGGCGCCATCGAGCACGCCGTCCGCGTCGCCGCAGGTGTAGCCGAGGTTGTTGAGGCGGGCCTGGAGCCCCCGCAGCGAGTCGATGGGCTCGAGCTGTCCCACCGCGAGAGAGTAGGTGAGTGTCTCGGGATAGAAGGGCTGGTCCGGCCAGAGCGTCAGCTTCGCTGTCTTCTCCCGCGGGTCGATGACGTGCTCGATGCGCCCGTCGGGGCCGGTGGTGCCCTCCTCCCGCAGGCTGCCTGCTTCCAGCAGGTAGCTCTTTCCGGCGAACGGCTGGCCCAGGGCGTCACGGACGACGAAGACCAGCTTCACCCGCTTGCCGCGCACCTGGAAGGTGTTCACCTGCCCCGTCCGTGCGCCGGACTGCTTCTGCTCGGGGCGGGGCAGGGTGAGCCGGTCCCCCGGCAGCAGCACGTGCGGATTGCGCCGGGCGGCCTTCAGCTCCGCGTTGTCGGGGTGATTCCAGATGGACTGCCACGTGCACCCGTGCGCATGGGCAATGGCGGTCAGCCCCTCACCCCGCTGGACGACATACTCCCCGCGTCCCACCGGCGTGGGTGCGGTATCCAGGGCTTCCTGCGACCGAGGCATGGCCCCAGGATACCGATGATTCCGTGGTTTCACGTGGCTTAATTGCAGAAGCCACGAAATTTTCCATCCAGATGCCGTGCCCGGCCGGAGCGGGAGCGGGCTCAGCGGGCGCGGGGCACGGCCTCGCGGAACAGCTTCGCGCCGACCATCAGGGCCAGTCCGCCCAGCAGCACGGGGATGGCGTTGAGCTCGATGGCGGTGTGCAGGCTCGCCGCGTCCGCGATGGTGCCGATGAGCGTGGGCGAAATGGCGTCGCCCAGCATGTGGATGAACAGCACGTTCAACCCCATGGCGAAGGCGCGGAACGCGGTGGGCACGCAGTTGACGATGGCCGCGTTGATGGGGCCGCTGTTCAGGAAGATGAGGAACTGCGCCACGGCGATGGCCGCGAACGTGGCCTCCGGCGACTGGATGTTCACCGCCAGGTACATGCACGGCGCCGCCAGCAGCAGGCCCACGCCGGACATCCACAGGCCGCCGCCCTCGCGCCGGCGGTCCAGCTTGTCTCCGAGCCACCCGCCCGCGAGCGTGCCCGCGAGTCCCGCCGCCGCGGTAATCGCGCCGAACACGAAGCCCACCTTGCCCGGGCTCTCCAGCCACAGCTGCCGCTCGCGCACGAGGTACGTGGGCATCCAGAAGCCCAGCCCGCCGATGGAGAACGTCATCAGCGTGTAGCCCGCCGTCGTCGCCCAGAAGGCCGAGTTGCGCCCCAGTCCCTTCAGGCCCACGAGGAAGGGCAGCTTCACCGTGGCGTCCGGCCCGTCCATGGCGCCGCGCTTCGGCTCGGGCATGAAGAACGCCATCGTCCCCAGCAGCAGTCCCGGCACCGCACCCACGAAGAAGGCGTTGTTCCAGGGCTTTATCCAGTCCCCCAGCACGTAGCCCAGCGCCGAGCCCACCGGAATGGCGATGTAGAAGAACGCCAGCACCCGCGTGCGCAGATTGCGCGGGTACAGGTCCGAGATGATGGAGGGCGCCACCGCGCCGTAGCCCGCCTCGCCGATGCCAATCACCGCGCGGGCCACCAGCAGCGCGATGAAGGACGTGGCCAGCCCGCTGGCCCCCGTGGCCAGGCTCCACAGCAGCACGCCGCCCGCGACGAGCAGCTTGCGCGGCATCCGGTCCCCGAGGAACCCGCCCAGCGGCGAGGCCAGCATGAACACCACGATGAACACGGTGCCCAAGAGGCCCGACTGCGTGTCGTTGATGCCGAACTCCTTCTGGATGTCCGGGAGCGCGGCCGCGACGATGTACCGGTCGAGGTAGTTGACCAGGTTGATGAGCGTGAGGATGAACAGCGCGTAACCGGCATTCGCCGCCGGGACGACGGGCGTGGCCGGCGCGGACGCCGCGGGGGTGGCATTCATGACCGGGAAGCTCCAGCTCCGAAGCGGTGGGCGAGCAGGCCCCAGCGCAGGCCGCGGTCGCTCACGCGGCACTCCTCCAGCCCCAGCGCCCTCACCGACTCCAGGAGGATGAGCGCGCCCGCGGGGATGACGTCCGCGCGCTTGGGCTGCATGCCGGGCAGGGCGCGGCGCTCCTCCAGCGGCATCCGGCACAGCCGGTCCACCAGGGCCGACAGCTCGCTCAGGGACAGCGTGCCGCCGTGGACCTCTTCCGCGTCATACGGGTCGATGGCGTGCCGCACGGCATAGACGGTCGTCACGGTGCCCGCAACGCCCACCAGCACCGCACCCGGAGGAGGCGGCGGCAGCGTGCGGAACGTCTCTCGCAGGTGCGCTTCCACGCGGGCACGGTCCTCCGGCGTCATCGGGTCCGACTTCACGAAGCGCTCCGTGAGCCGCACCGCGCCCACGTCGAAGCTGTGCCGGAAGTCCACGTGGCCGGCCGGGTTGCCGTAGATGAACTCGGTGGAGCCGCCGCCGATGTCCAGCACCAGCAGCGGCCCGGCCGCCTCCGCCGCGAAGTCCGCGTGCACGGCGGCGAACGACAGCTGGGCCTCCAGCGGTCCGGAGATGATTTCCACCGTGACGCCCGCGCGCGCCTTCGCCGCCGCGATGAACTCGGCGCCGTTCTGCGCGTCGCGCGCCGCGCTGGTGGCCGACACCGCGATGTCCTGGGCGCCCAGCTCGCGCGCCTCGCGGGCGAAGGACTCCAACACGGACAGCGTGGCCTCCAGGCCTTCCGCGGACAGCCGGCGCGTGGCGTCCACGCCCCGGCCCAGGCGGGTGATTTCCGCGCGCTCCAGCACGGGCGTGAAACGGCCTTCCGGGGTGCGCTCCGCGACCAGCAGCAGCACCGAGTTGGTTCCCACGTCGATGGTGGCGAAACGAGGCATTCGCGGGAGCCTACTCAACGCAGCAGCGCATCCAAAGCATCGGCCAGGGCCTGGTACTCGGTGTACGTGTTGTAGAGCTGTGCGGACACCCGGATGTGACGCCTGGGGGGCTTGGGCCACGCGACGATGGGCACCTCGATGCGGTGCTCCTCGAAGAGGCGCAGGTGCAGCGGGTCCACGAAGAGGGGAGGCTCCGGGCGCTCGGGGAAGCCGTCCGGCAGGGCCACCACGGCCATGCTGCCCACCAGCTCCTCCGGGCAAGCGGCCGGCGCGCCGAGTCGTTCGCACAGCAACTTCCTCGCGGCCAGGGCCTTCTCGCGGTTGGCGCGCATCACCTCGGGCCAGCCGCCGGGCAGCATGTCGCCCATGACCTTCAGCGCGTGCGGGACGCAGAGCACGGCGGACGGGTCGTGCGTCCCCAGCCAGTCGAAGTCCAGCCGGAACTGGGAGCGGTCCTTGCGCGGCGAATTGTGTCCGTGGCTGATGACCAGCGGCTTGATGGCCGGCTGCAAGTCCCGCCGCACGTGGAGGAAGGCCGCGCCCTTGGGGGCGCACAGCCACTTGTGGCAGTTGCCCGTGTAGTAGCCCGCGCCGAGCGAGCGCATCGACAGCGGCAGCATCCCCGGGGCGTGCGCGCCGTCCACCAGCGTCTCCACGCCGCGCTCCCGGAGGGCGGCGACGAGCCGGGCCACCGGCATCACCACCGCCGTCTGGCTGGAGACGTGGTCCACCAGGAACAGGCGCGTGCGCGGCGTCACGTGCGCGAGCACCGCGTCCACCAGCGACTGCTCGGAGGGCACCGGCCAGGGCAGCTTCGCCACCACCACCTTCGCGCCCCACAGGGAGGCGGCGTACTCCAGCGCGTTGCGGCTGGCGTTGTACTCCTGGTCGGTGGTGAGCAGCTCGTCCCCGGGCTGGAAGCGCAGCGAGCGCAGCACCGTGTTGACGCCCGTGGTGGCGTTGGTGACGAAGGCCACGTCGTCCGCGTCCGCGTCGAGGAAGGACGCCAGCGCGGCGCGAGCCTCGTCCAGCAGCGGCTCGATGTCGCGGTGGAGGAACCGCGTCGGCTCGGCCTCCAGCCGCGCGCGCAGCTCGGACTGACGCTGGAGCACGGCGGTGGGGCACGCGCCGAAGGCTCCGTGGTTGAGATAGCGGACCTGCGGGTCCAGGCTCCAGTGCTGACGGAAGGGGGCGCTCATGCGCGGGCACTCGACCCGAGCAGGCGCCCCCTGTCAACGAAGCTGGAGGACCTACTCGCCCTGGGCCAGCGGCGCCCAGTCCGGCGTCAGCAGCGTGCCCTTCGAGGCGCGCAGCGGCATCTGGTTGTTCCCCTCCGACGTCATCACGTACAGCTTCGAGCCGCCGTCACGCGTGGAGGTGAAGAGGATGAGCCGCCCGTTGGGCGAGAAGGCGGGCTCCTCGTTGTTGCCCTGGTCCTGCGTCATGCGCGTCACCTTGCCGGTGTCCACGTTGATGGTGAACAGGTCGAACGCGTTGCGCTCGTCGCGCGCGGTGAAGACGATGAGGTCGCCGCGCGGAGACCAGTCCGGCGTCTGGTTGTAGTTGCCCTGGAAGGTGAGCCGGCGCACGCCCGAGCCGTCCGCGCCCATCACGTAGATTTGAGGGCTGCCACCGCGGTTGGACACGAAGGCGATGCGCTTGCCGTCCGGAGACCAGGTGGGGCTGGTGTTGAGGCCATACGGCGTGTCGGTGATGGCGCGCGCGCCGCTGCCGTCCGCGTTGGCCACGTGGATTTGAGCGCTCTCACCCTCCGCCAGCGAGTAGGCGATGCGCTTGCCGTCCGGCGAGAACGACGCGCCGGTGGCCATCTGCCCCTCGGACACCACCGCGCGCGCGTCGCCGCCCGGCTTCTGCACGAAGATGTCCGGCCGGCCCTTGCGGTACGTGGTGAAGGCCACCTGCGAGCCCTCCGGGCTCAGCGCGGGGAGGATGTTGATGCCACCCTTGGAGAGCGCCTGCGCGTTGTCGCCGTCCCAGTCCGCCACGTACACGTCGCGGTTGTTGCCGCTCTTCAGCACGTAGGTGATGCGAGACAGGAAGGGGCTGGGCTCCTGCGTGAAGTGCCGGTAGAGCGCGTCCGCCAGCCGGTGCGCCAGCTGCTCCGGCTTGTCCGCCGGGGCGTCCTTGGCCACCTTCAAGTCCTCGCGGCCGGTGGCCACGTTGAACAGGCGCAGCTCGCCGCGCGCCGTGCCGCCGTCCTGTGCCAGCGACACCTTCACCAGCGCCTCGGCGCCCACGTCCGCCCAGCGGCTGAAGTTGATGCTGCCGGCCGTCATGCCCTCCTTGGCGTCCGCGGTGAAGCTCTTGCGGTCCAGCACCTGCATGATGCCGGAGGCGGCCAGGTCGAAGCCGAAGGCCTTGTCGAAGTCGGAGGCGAGCTTCTTGGCGCCCTCGTTCTGCGTCACCGGCGCGGGCACGGCCACCGGCAGCGGGCGGAAGTTGGCGCCGGAAATCTCGATGGTCGGCGCCTGCGCGAGCGCCGCGAGCGGAAGGAGCAGCAGGGAGAGGAGCAGGGCTTTCATAGGGCGTTCGGTCTGAAGCTCAGGTTGACACCGTGCTTCTGCAGCGTTTCCCGGAGATGCTCGGGGGGAGGCGAGAAGGGCGCCGCCTTGCGCACGGCCGTGACGACGGCCGAGTCGAAGAGGTCGTTCCCGCTGGGCTTCGTGAGGCTCACGTCCAGCACCTCACCGGTGCGTCCCAGCCGCACCGCGACGACGGTGTTGAGGCGCAGGCGCTCCGTCTCGGGAATGGTGTCCGCGACGTTGTAGTGCCTGCGCACCTGCGACTGGAGCAGGCCGAAGTAGCGCTCGCCCTCGGCGGTGGCCGAGTCGCCGTCCGGGTCGCCGTCCTCGGCGCCCTCGGGCTCCTCTTCAGCCGCCTTGGCCGTCTTGTCGAAGGCGCCGAAGAGGCGCTTGCGCCGGTCCTCGCCCGTCGTCTCGCCCTTCTGGGGCGTGGGCTTGGGCGCGGAAGAAGGCTCCGGCTTGACGCCGGGAATGGGCACCGCCACCGCGGCCGGCGTGGGCGCGGGGGCCGGCGCGTCCGGCGGGGGCTTGGGCGCGTCCACCTGCTTGGGCGGAGGCGGCAGCTGCTCCTTGCGCGGCAGGAGCTTGGGGTCCCTCGGCTTGCCCAGCCGCACCAGCGACGCCTTGATGGGCTTGGCGTCCAAATCCATCTTCGGCCCGGACGACAGGCGCGCATACAGCACCGCCGCCACGAGCAGGGCGATGTGCCCCACCACCGACACGCCGATGAAGCGCGACAGCCGCGAGGGACGCGAGACGAGCAGGCTGTGGCCGTACGCGGTGTCCGTCATGGGCTAGCGCTTCGCCTCCTTCGACTTGCCCTTCTTCTCGTTGGACGCCTTGCCCCCACCCGTGGGGTCCGTGATCATCCCCACGTTGTTGATGCCCGCGCGCTGCGCCGCCGCCATCACCTCCACCACCACGCCGTACGGCACGTCCCGGTCCGCGTGGAGGTAGACCTCCTTGTCGGCCTGGGCCTTGGCGTTGGCGGCCAGCTTGTCCGCCAGCTCCTCCAGGGCCACTTCGGCGTCACCGATGTAGACCTTGCGCCCGGCGTCGATGGACAGCACGAGCTTCTTCTCGGTGGCCTCCACCGGCGCGGCCTTCGTCTCCGGCAGGTTCACCTTCACGCCCTGCTGGATGAGGGGCGCCGTCACCATGAAGATGATGAGCAGCACCAGCATCACGTCCACCATGGGCGTGACGTTGATTTCGCTCATCGTGGTGCGGCCACCGCCGCGGTTTCCTCCGCCCATTCCCATGGCCGCCTCCGCCTACCGGAAGAAGTGCCGCTTGATGATGTTGAGGAAGTCCGCGGAGAAGTTCGACATCTCCGTGTCGAACACCTTGATGCGGCTGACGAACGAGTTGTAGGCGACCACGGCCGGAATCGCCGCGAACAGGCCCGCCGCGGTGGCGAACAGCGCGTTGCCCACCGGCGCGGCCACCGTGGCCAGCGTGGCGTTGCCCTGCTCGGCAATCTGGTTGAAGGCGCTGAGGATGCCGATGACGGTGCCGAACAGGCCCACGAAGGGCGACGCCGCGCCCACCGTGCCGAGGAACGACACCCGCGCCTCCAGCTCCGTGATTTGCGCCGTGGACGCCCGGTTGAGCGCGCGCTCCACGTTCTCGATGCCGCCCAGCCGCTCGGCCATGGCGCCCTCGGCGCCGCCTTCCTTGGCCTGGGCCAGCTTGCTCAGCTCCTCGTAGCCGGCGCAGAACACCTTGGACAGCGGCGAGCCGTCCAGCTTCTGGGCCGTCTGGTAGATGGTCTCCAGCCGGGAGGCCTTCCAGAAGGTGTCGAGGAAGGTGAGAGATTGTGCGCGCGCCTTGGAGAGCTGGGCGGCCTTCATCGCGATGAGGGCCCAGGAGGCGACAGACACGCCCATCAGCAGCAGCAGGACAGCCAGCTCGATGAAGGACGCGTCGCGGATGATCTCCACGTAGTTCATGGCGCCGAGCGCCAGGGGCAGGTGGGGCGTCATGGGGGGCAGGCCGTAACACTCCGATACAACAGGGTCAAACAAACGGGGCACGCCCGGCTGCTTGAAGCCGGATGCGCGTAGGGGTGAATAATTCCCGAGGTCGGCCGTCCGGAGGGTTTGTAACGGGCCGAAGACCTCACCACCCCACGAACGGTGCCCCCATGAACTCCCGGTTGCTCATCGCATTCCTCTGCCTGGCCGCGGTCGCCCCCGGCTGTGTCGTCCACGACCATGACGACGACGACATCGGCTACGCGGGCGACGTGACGTTCCGCTGGACCTTCGAAGGGTTCCGCTGCGACGAGGACCGCGACATCGCGGGCGTCAACATCCACATCCCCGGCGAGCGCCTGGAGAAGAACGGCGAGTACCCCTGCTCGCCCAACGGCTTCGACGGCATCGTCCTCCACGACTTCGCGCCGGGCGTCTACAACTTCACCATCGACGGCGTCAGCTGGGACGGCGACATCCTCTACACGGCCAGCGGCACCTTCCGGGTGGACGGCGACGTGACGGTGGACGTGGACATGGTGACGACGGCGCCGCCGGCCTCGTTCGCGAAGGTCAGCTGGCTGTTCCCGCCGAACAACGTCAGCCAGAGCCCCAACTGCACCCAGGCCGGCGTGGTCGCGGTGGACGTGCGCGTGGACGAAGGCGACTGGGAGCGCATCGACTGCGCCCGCGGCTATGGCTCCAACCGCATCGAGTCGCCCCCGCTGGCCCCGGGCGAGCACACCCTGGAGTTCGTCGCCGTCGATAGGGATGGCAACCCCTGGTACTACTACAGTGACGTCATCATCACGGAGATTGGCGTGACCACCAACCACACGGCCTCCATGTGGGCCATTGGCGGGGCCTCCATCCGGTGGGACATCTTCGTCGGCAGCACGCGGTTGAGCTGCGCCGACGCCCGCATCTCCGAGGTGCGCATCAACTTCATCGACGTCTTCACGGGCGAGCTGGTGTACGGCCTCGCCGGTGATGCCCACGGCTGCAACGACGCCCCGGTGGTGTACGAGTTCCTGCGCCCCGGCCGCTACGAGGTGGCCATGCAGGCCCGGTCGTCGGATGGCAACTACTCGACGCCGCAGGCCGAGCGGCCGGTCATCGAGGTGAAGGCCCACCAGTTCCCGGGGCCGAACGCGGCGCTCCCGGTGCCCCTGGTCCGGCAGTAATTGCAGGCTGCCTGGTCGTGAGGTGAACGGAGGGTCGGGGCGGGGTGCCCCGGCCCTTCGTCGTTTCCGAGGGGAGGGAGGGGGCGGCCGGCGTTGGCATCAAACGTGATAGGGACAGGGCCCATGCGGCAGAACAGCCACGGTCCCATTGGCGTATTCGACTCGGGTGTCGGAGGGCTCACGGTCCTCAAGTCGCTCATGGCCCACCTCCCCCATGAGAGCACGGTGTACCTGGGGGACACGGCGCGGGTGCCCTACGGCACCAAGTCCGGCGAGGTGGTGACGCGGTATTCGCTGAAGAACGCGGAGTTCCTCCTCGAGCAGGGCGTCAAGCTGCTGGTGGTGGCGTGCAACACGGCCTCGGCGGTGGCGCTGCCGGCGCTGGAGGCGGCGCTGCCCATTCCGGTGGTGGGCGTCATCGCCCCCGGCGCCCGGGCGGCCCTGGCGCGCACCCGGGGCGGCGGGGTGGGCGTCATCGGCACACCGGGCACCATCCGCTCGGGGGCGTACCAGCGTGCGCTGGAGGCCGCGGACGCGAAGGTGCGGGTGAAGAGCCGCGCCTGTCCGCTCTTCGTGCCGCTGGCGGAGGAGGGGTGGACCACGGGCGACGTGCCCCTCTTGACGGCGCGCGAGTACCTGGCGGAGTTCGCCCGCGAGGGCGTGGACACGCTGGTGCTGGGCTGCACCCACTACCCGCTGCTCAAGGGCGTCATCGCGGAGGTGGTGGGGCCGAAGGTGGCGCTGGTGGACTCGGCGGAGGCCACGGCGCAGGCAGTGGCGGCGCTGCTGACGGAGCGCGGCGGGCTGGCCTCGGCGGGCCACGCGGCGCCCACGCACGCGTACTACGTCACCGACGTGCCCGAGCGCTTCGTGGAGGTGGGAGCGCGCTTCCTCGGCCGGCCCATCCCCGCCGCCGAGCAGGTGGACCTGACGTTCTGAGGGCACTCGGCCGCGCGCTCGCGCGGGGTGCGGCTCGTGTCGGAAGCGGGCCTCGCGTCAGGCCCGGAGCGCGGAGGGGGGCTCCGCGCCTCGCGCCGGGGGGCCACGCCAGAAGGAGGCGGCCTCACCCGGAAGCGGCGTACCCCAGGGCCCTCAGGCCGACGGGCGGGTGGAGACG
>NZ_JABBJJ010000174.1 GCF_012933655.1 Pyxidicoccus fallax
GGGGCGGGCGGGGTGAAGGAGACGTCGACCTGGAAGGTGCACTGGCTCCGGTTGCCGGCGGCATCCGTGGCGGTGACGGTGACGGTCGTCGTGCCCACCGGGAAGACGTCGCCGGACGGTGCGCTGTAGGCAAGCGTCGGCGGCCCCTCGACGTCATTCGCGGACGCCGCCGGGTACTCCACCCGCGTTCCTCCCGCCTCCGTGGCCTCCCGGGTGACGTTGGCCGGGCAGGTGAGGGTGGGGACGGTGGTGTCCCTCGACGCTGGCAGCGCGAGCAGGTGCGGCTCGTGGCCGTGCTCCGTGTCCGCGAACGTCAGGAAGAGCCGGTCCCCCAGCCGCCGCAGGCTCCACGGATCCGAGGAGCCAGGGCCCGGGAGCAGGTCCTCGAACAGGGTGGTGCCCGCCGTCGTCCCATCCGTCACCCACAGCTCCCGGCCATGCACGCCGTCCGACGCGACGAAGAGCACCTGGTCCGGCAGCGACATGAGCCACTGGGTGGTGTACGGGGTGCTGCTGCCCGGGCCGGGCATCACGTCCCGGAGCAGGTGGGTGCCCTCGGCGGTGCCATCCGTCACCCACGGCTCCAGGCCGTGCTCCGGCTCGTAGGCCATGAAGACGAGCCGGTCGCCCACGGGTACGACACCGAGCGGAGAGGATGCGCCGGGGCCCGGATGGACGTCCTTCACCATCACCGTTCCCGCCTCCGTGCCGTCGCTCCGCCACAGCTCCTGGCCATGCGCGTCGTCCACCCCGGTGAAGTAGAGCGTGCCCTCCACGGCGCGCAGGGCGGAGATGTCCCGGGGGAAGCTCTTCAGCCGTACCGTCCCCGCCTCGGTACCATCCGTCTTCCACAGCTCCCGGCTCGCGCAGGTGAAGAAGAAGGTGCCGGTGGAGGAGGGCGCGAAGATCCTCGGCCGGCACCCCTCGCTGCCGGGAACGATGTCCTTCACCATCACCATGCCGTCCGGGGTGCCGTCGCCGCGCCAGAGCTCGGCGCCGTGGACACCATCGTTGGCGGCGAAGAAGAGGGTGTCTCCCACCACCCTCAGTCCAGAGGGTGACGCGCTCGCAGGACCCGGCCGGAGGTCCCTGACCTGGACCGTACCCGCCGCGGTGCCGTCGCTGCGCCACAGCTCGTTCCCGCCAGACTCCGTCGAGGCGCTGAAGTAGAGCTGCCCTCCCAGGACCGTCAGCCACGCCGGGTTCGAGTCGCCCCTCCCCGGCCAGAGGTCCCGCACCACCACCGTACCGGCCTCGGTGCCATCCGTGCGCCACAGCTCGTTGCCGGACGTGACGTCACCGGCGCGGAAGAACAACGTGCCTCCCACCGCCGTCAGCTCCTGCACGTCCATGCCGAACTCGTCGGCCTCGAAGCGCCGCAGCCGCACGGTTCCCGCTTCGGTGCCATCGGTGCGCCACAGTTCCTGATGGAGCGTCTCCGCGACATCGGTGAAGAAGGTCAGCCCTCCGACGGGCGTGGGCTCCACGATGTCGCTCCCCCGGGGAGCCGGCGTGGCGGCCTCGACCCGGAACGTTCCGCCCGGGGTGCCGTCGCTGCGCCACTGCTCGAAGTCCACCACGGCCGTGCCAGGTGACTCCACATAGGATGTGAAGAAGAGCAGGTCACCCGCGTCCACCAGGCCTTCCAGCGTCTCCACCTTTTCGAAGTCGCGCACCTTCGCGGTGCCCGCCGGAGTGCCATCGCTCTTCCACAGCGAATCCGGCCCGGGGAAGTTGGTGCGGGTATAGAAGAGGGTGTCACCCGCCCATCGCGCGAGCCGGAATCCCCCGGCCCCGTGATCCAGGAGGGGGACGGTGCCCGCCGGGGTGCCATCGCTCTTCCAGAGCTCCGTGCCGACCACGAAGAACACGGCCATATCCGCCTGCCAGATGACATACATGTCATCGTCGAAGGCTCGGACCTGCACCGTTCCCTCCTCGGTTCCGTTGCTCTTCCACAGGGCCCTGCGCAGCCAGGGCTGCTCCTTGGCTCCGAAGAAGACCTCTCCGCCGAAGCTGACGAGCTCGTGGTCCCCCAGGTAGGAGTAGGGGGAGTCGAGGGGAAAGGTCTTCAGGACGCGGGTCCCCGCCGCGGTGCCGTCGCTCCTCCACAGCTCGAAGGTGCTGCTCTGCGGTTCCCCCGCGGTCAGCAGGAACACCGCGTTCCCCGCGCTCACGAGCGGCGGGTCCACCCTGGACTCCGGCTGGGCGCCGGACAGCCCCGCGGGGCCCGGACGGAGGTCGCCCACCATCACCGTGCTGCCCTCGGAGCCGTGGGTCCTCCAGAGCTCCTTGCCGTGGACCCCGTCATCCGCGAGGAAGAAGAGCGCCGCCCCGTGCACCACCAGCTGGGAGACCTTCGCGCCCTCGAGTCCTGGACGGATGTCCTTGACCTGAACCGTGCCGGCCGGGGTGCCGTCGCTCTTCCACAGCTCCATGCTGGTCTGGTCACCGCTGTGGGCGAAGAACAGCGTGTTCCCGAGCGCGACCATCTCCCCGAACTCGAGCGCTGTCAGCTGCGGGGGCCGCTGCACGGGTGAGAAGACGACGACCGTGCCCGCGGCCGTCCCATCACTCTTCCACAGCTCCCGCCCGAAAGGTCCGGTGGACGCGGTGAAGAAGAGCGTGCCGTTCATCGCCGTGAACCGCGAGGGGTTCGAGTCCCTCCTCCCGGGAGCCAGGTCCTTGATGAGCACGGCGCGGCCCGCGGCATCCAGCTTCCACAGCTCGTTGCCGACATGGGGGCGCCACATGGAGAGGAACGTCGTCGCTCCTACGCGGAGGGCTTCGTCGGAGGAGGAGGCAGTGACCTCGCTCTCGGGACCGGTGCGGAGATCCCGGAGCGGTGCCGCTCCAGCCGTCCCCAACATCACCGCCCACAACGCCAGCAGAACTCCTGTCCGTCTGCCCATGCCGGGGGCCCCCCCTGAAAAAGGTGGCGGCCTGACCGTGACGGGAACAGACCCGTCCGGCAGGCCGCGAAGGGCCGCAGCCTACAACGTGTCAGGCCAGGGCCTGCGCATTCGATACATGGACTGACAGACGTCAGGTGGGGTCGGGGATGACCACGGTGACATGCGGCTCGAGGCTCAACACGTCGCGGCGCGCGCTACTGCTTCCACCGTCCGGAGACATTGATCCTGCCGTTGTCTCCGGGCTTGAACGTGACGAGCACGTCGTGCGTGCACGAGCCCTTGGGGCTCTCGCGGAGCCACCGCTTCTTCACTGCGTCCGCGAAGTCGACCTCATCGGCGGATTTCCACGAGGCCCGCCTAGCGCAAGCGCTCGTCGATTTTGCCCAGGGCCGGGCTGGGGTGCCGCCCGCACCACGAAAGACGAGGCGCTCGGGCCTCCTGATGGGGCCTAGTCTCTGGCTTCACCCACCTCATTCAAGGGGGAGGTACCAGGGGTGGCGGCTTCGATTCCCGCCGCCTCCCTATTCAGCACTGTCTCCGTCAGGGAGTATTCACAACTGCCGGTGGAAAGCCCAACTCGCCCCCTGCGTCCGGCGCGAGCTCCCGTATCCGCTCGATGATGGGAGCGATACGCACCGCCTTGTTCTCGCGGTCCTGGTACTTGCACGTTCGTGGGTCGACAGCAAAGCCGAGGTGATGAAGTGCGACGAGTCTCCCTTGGCTGTCGAAGACTGGCGCGCCAGAGCTCCCTTGCTCTGTGTCACATCTGTGCGTCAGCTCCGTCGTTGTCGGCTGGATCCAACCCGGGTGACTCGTGGAGGTCAGTGCGCAATTTTGCGAGATGAGCTTGGGACTGCACCCAGCATGGTGGATCACATCCAGCAACCCGGCAGCGGGCCCGTCCAGCGACAAACGCGCGTAGGGCGCGGGCTCGGTAGGACCAATGGGCCGGACGCGCAGCAGTGCGAAGTCGAGCGCCTTGTCCTTTGCGACGACCTGCGCGCAGGCATACTCCCGGCTGGTTCCGTCACCATCCCATGAGAGATCGATCACCGAGTCGGCGCAGATGTCGGGAGACCAGACGCCTGCCTCAAGCGCCGCGTTGCCCAGGAACGCGTCCGGGCCGCCGCAGTGCCAGTTGGTCAGGAACAGGCTGGGAGAAACCATCGCGCCGGAGCAGCACCAAGAGCTCCCCGCATAGCTCGACATCAGGAATCCGACCGGATCACCGAGAGGGCGTTTCTCGGTTGCGGCGCCATTGTAGAGGTCGAACCAGTTTCTCTGCCCCTCTGTCTGGGTCGAGTAGTACACATGGGTGGATGCCGCCGACTGTGGCGTGGCCAGGTAGGAGTCCGCTTCCAGCGCAACCTCACCCACTGGCCCCTGGGTATCCAGTTCCATCCACAACTCCCGGCCGGGAACTCGCACGGTCCAAGAGCGCCCGCCCGACGCCAGCAGGTCTTCCCGTGAGAGGACTTGATGGAGCCGGAACTGTCCGTCCCTCACCAGCACCCTCCAGCCGGAAGGCCCCGGGTGGGTGATCTTGAGGTGGGCACGGACGTGCCGCGGCTTTATCTCCGGAGGGGCGCGGACCACATTGGACCGCTTTTGCGCCGACAGCCTGCGGGGGGGAGCCAGCGCCGTCCGCGTCCCGAACTCGGTGACCGAGCTGCTCGCGCGCGGGCAGTCGGCCGCCGCAACGGTGCCACACAAAAGCGCTGCAACCTGGAGCAGGGCGAGTCTCATTGGCAACTTCCCGACGGGGCCCGCTTGAGGGTTGGGAGGACTAGGAGGTCCTCGACATCCTCGATGGTCACGCCCGAACTTCCATCAGAGAAGAGCGGCTGCACCATGTCTGCCCCGGGAAGTACGCCTGGACCTATTCTCAGCACATTCCCGGTCTGGTCCCCCAAGTGATTCTCGGGTGGTTTGCGGAAGACCACCCAGCGCGTCTTCTCACCGGCGCCGGGCTCCTTCAATCGCACGATCCGATAGACGTCCTCGACCGGTATATCTCCATCGGGAAGCGTGCCCCCCAGGGTCGGGTGGATCAGCCGGAAGCTCGATCTGCACCACCCAAATGATTGCAGCTCGGTCCGCGCCTCATTCTTTTTTTTGAGGAAGTTTTTCCGTGGGTCGAGCAGCGCTATTTCCGGATCCACGATTCCCGCGGCGAGCTTCGCGGCCTCTTGCTGAATCACCAAGGGACGAGAGGTGAACTGCAGCCTGCGCTTCACGGTCGAGGCGCGCCACTTGTATGATGAGTGGCAGGACATCATTCGTGAAACCACCCCCGCGACAAACGCGGTTGCAGGGGAAGTGCCATCGAGAAGGGCATACTCGCTCAACACGGCGCCTGGAATCTGGTAGCCCGGTGCCGCGACGTGAACCATCGCACCGGAGTAGTTCGATTCCGGTAGAATGGTCGCGGTCTGCCGGGTGCAGTCGCGGCAGCCGGTGACCACTATCACGTTGGAGAGGTCCCCCATGTTCATGGGGCCTTCGGGGAGATGGGGGGACAGCTCGCGCACGGCCACGCCTGGCATGGCCTTGGGGTCGGCCTGGCCCGCCGCTACAATCCAGGGAAATTTCAGATCTCGGATTGACTTGGCGAGCTTCGTGGCGAACCGCTCTTCAGTGTTGGCCAGGCGTCCCTCTTTGAAATTGACGTCCTGATAGGTGAACCGGCTCGCGAACACGACGACCGGGTCTGGCTGCCCGTTCTCGACTCGGGCCTGCATGATCCGGACAATCTCGTCTTCGCTCTTGTGAGCCCAGTCCACCGAGACCACTCGCGCTTTTGGATCGACACCAACAAACCCCAAGTCATTGTCACGGCTGCAGATGATGCTGGCCATGTATGAGCCGTGATGCTTGTCTTCGACGTAATTGGATGTCACCGGACACGACTGCTTGTTTCCCGTGAGGAGGACGGGCGAAAGAGTTCCTTGCTGGCCAGTCAGATCGGCGGGCAGGTCCGGATGTGGCTCGATGGTGGTATCCAAGAGAAGAAGCTCGGGTTGCTCGGGATTGGCCTCGCATGTATCGGAGGTGGGTGGGGGATCCTTCATGAAGCCGATGTAGCTACCCTGATCTCCGGCCAGTGCATTGAGTTGCTGGTTGCAGCGCTGCCAGAAGGTAGGCCCGGGCTCCAGCGCGAAAAGAGGCTTCGTGGGTGTCTTCGTCGGAACGAAGTCGAGCGCCATCGTTGGGCTCCGGACGCTGCTCACGGATAGCATCGCCTTCTCGGCGGCGGAATCGGTGGGGACGTAGAGGTTCATCTCGTAGCCCTCGAAGATGGCCGACTTCATACCGTTTTTCGTTTCTCTCTCTCCCTTGAGAAGAGTCTTCCACTCGTTCTTGAGTCGCTCCAGGCGCTTGAGGTCCTCGGAAGACTCGGGATCAAAGCGAAGGGTGAACTGGTAGGGGCGGAACCACACATTGGGGGCTACCACGGTGGTTGCTTGCTGTAGCGTTGCCTGGAGAAAGGTCTTCTCACTCAACTTCGAGGTCAGCTTCAACTTCTCGGGGCTGCAACTCCCAGGGACGGCGGTCTGGTGCTTGAGCAGCGCGCAGAGATTTTCGCCCTGCTTCGCCTGCTTTTCCTCCTTGGGCAGCACGCCGGACTCGTTGAGGGCAAGAAGGGTCCGGGTGATGTCTTCGTCGACCTTGCCACCCTCGAAGCGGACCACCACCAGTCCAGCGCCTCGCTCGCTCTCGGGCGAGGAAGGGCTGGAGGCTTTCTGGGCGATGGAAAGCCAGTCGAGCTCCGAACGTAGAAAATCCTTCGCATCCTGGGCAGTGATCTGCACTCCGCTCAGCGTTGGCCCACACGGCGGGCTCATCACCGAGATCTCCTGCTCGGGCGAAAGCGGTTCGAAGGTGCCATGGGTGCCTGGCAAGCACCCGGGGAGGCCGCGCAATGGATGCACGTGCCCGTACCCGAGCACGTGCCCCCAGACATGCCGCATCACCGATTGCTCGCCACCGCGGGTAAAGAAGGCTGGAGACACCCATAACATCGAGCGCCCCGCTTCCCGCGAGAATGCGACGCGGTAGGGTGCCTGGGTCTGGCGGAAGTAGATGACGAGGTCGGGTTCTAGCGGGCTATCGTCACCGGGTAGGATTTCTTTCCAGCTAATCCGGCAGGAGAGGCACTGCTCCTTCCACTCCCGCTGCGCCGCCACGAGGGCTGTGCGGGCGCGGCGCAGGTTCTCCTGGCTGAAGGTGGTCTCGTCGAAACGGTAGAGGATCTGCCTCACCGAGCTTTTCACCTCCAGATCGACAGGTACTTCTCGGCGCATTCGCGCACCTGCGGAAGGACGTGGATCGAAGGCTCTTCGTGCCAGGTATTCCTTGAGCCCCGTCCGGTCGAGTAGCAGATCCCCTTCCACGAGGAAGCGGTCGCCCTCTTTCGGAAGGAGGGCCGCGACGGCATCAACCTTCGCGCCGTCGGTCGGATCTTCGAGAGCCGACTGATACACCGAGAGGTGGGCGGGTACCACATCCGCGTGAACAACCGTGGACCAGAAGATGATTGTTGCCCATGCGACGCGAACGTTCATCGTGCTTACCTGCTAACGGTAGAGTTTTTGATGCCCCTGGATGTCGGTGGGCGAGAGCTTCAGTTCCAGCGTGCCCCCTTTCCCGCACAGGTAGTGCATCACGGACTGTGGGTCATACGCGGTGAGCGGCCACCATTCGCCTCTTTCCTTGAAGCAGCCTTTGATGCCTTGGATGTGCTCGTGCCTGTACCCGGAGATGTGACCGAGCTCATGCCGTAGGACACCCACTTGATTTGCAGTCGTCCCGAAGTATGAGCCGTCGATCAGGAGCAGCCGTCGCTCCACCTCCCAGCTCGGATAGAAGCCCGCCGCGATGAAGTCACCCTTCGCGTCGACCTTGCGGACGATGAACCGGACCCTCTCATGCGAGGGAGCTCCGTCGTGCTCCGGCCGGTGGGTGAAGGAGAGGCCGCAGGATTCGCACGCCGCCTCCCAGTCCGCCGCGGCTGCTCTCATGTTTCGGACGACTTGCTGGTACTCGGCTTCATCAGCGAAGCTGGCGCGGTCCACCGCGTAGGAGAGCTCACGCGTGGCTCGGTCCTTCCAGTAGTCGAGTTGCCCGGCACTGACCGCCACCAGGAGCTCGGGGCCGTAGTCCCAGCCAGAGGCCGTCGCCGCGGCAACGAGGTGGGCCCGGACCTCCTTCGCAGTCAAGAGCAGGTCACCCTCAAAGACATAGAATTCCCCGAATCGTGGGAGCAGGGCGAGCAGTCTCTCCATTCTCTCGTCGTCGAATGGCTGGGAGAGCGCTTGCTGGTAGGTTTGGAGGGGGGAGATCTCTGCTGACGGAGAGGGCGCTCCGCCGAGCAAGGTCAGGAGCATCGCGGCGGTCATCATCTATCGCTTCTCGTAGTCGCGTCCGGCGGCCGAAGGAACAGCATTGGGAGCGAGCGCGAAACACCCCTGGTCGAGAACCGCCTTCACCTGGGGCCACGGACGCCGCTTGCTCCAGAGTTGGAGCACCTCGCGGCAACAGCTTACGGCGTCGAGAGCGCCTTTCACGTTGGCGAGCCGCTCGCCTTCGCTCCTGCCGCCGCGCCAGGCGTCGTCCGCCGCATGTTTGCTCGGGTCCTGGCTGCTATACGCGTAGAACTGCTGGATGCGTCCGCGGCGGTTGCCTCCGAGGTCTTGCCGGCGAACGTGCCCGGCCGCGTAGGAGTCCTGGAGCAGGTGCATCAGGACTCCTATCGCCCTTCGCTCGAGCTTTCCCTGCTTCACGCAGAAGAGCTCTGACACGGTCTGAGTGCTTCCAGGAAAGAGTGCGCGCAGCAACTCCACGTCCGTAAGCCGGTCATCGCCCGTCGTCTCACCGATCGCCACCCCGTAGGAGAATTTCATCCACACAAGGGCGCGCTCCAGGGTCTGCTGGGGCATCTCGTCGTTGCGCGAGGCCATTCCGTGAAGGAACTGGAGATCGCCGTAGTGGCTACGGCCGAGAATGGGCGTTCCAGGGCCGAGTTCCTTCTTCTTCGAAACCGCCTCCTCTGCGTCGAGCAGGTCGCCGTACCAGTCGATCCCATCGGAGAAGTCGAGGGTGTCTGGAGTATCGAAGAGCTTGCACTCCGGATCATCGTTCCAGAAGACCCCCGCGATGTAGTCGCGCACGCGGACGTCCTTGGTCTCATCGACGTTCCACTCAACGAGACCGGCCTCCTTCAACGCCCGGAGGGTGATCGCCTCGTGTACGGGGTCGCCGATGTTGAAGGGGCCTTCAAGCTTGTATTTCTCTCCTCCAGCTCTGTCGATCTCTTCCTTGAACTTCCAAATGGATATGAAAGGAGCGCCCTCACGCAGTACGCGGACTGGGCTATCACCCGTAGCCTCGGTTCGCCGCGTCTCATTTTTCCTGCACGCGCCAAGCGCACCTACGAGTGGAATCAGCGTGAGAGCCGTCATCGCGAAACGTCTGCTCATTGGGTCCCCCATCCATGTCGGCTGACTGTTTAAGGTCCGCCATAAACCCGGCGAACAGCATAGCATGGAAGTCGGGTTCCCCGCCTCCTCTTGCTCATGCGGGGCCCAACCGGGACCCAACGGCCAGTCCGCTTCAGGGAAGGAGGCCTCGTACGGTGCGGAGGCGGGACCGGGCGCGGCGCCTCTTGTTCAGGCCGCCACCAGCGAGTGCCACCTCCAGCTCGCGCAGAGGCCCCGTCCCTTGCCTCGGCGCAATGAGAGAGACGAACACCGATGAGCGGCTGACGCCCGTACAGGTTCATAACCCTGACGGGGGTTGCGGTCATTTCCGCTAGCTTTTCACGCACCGGGGCATTGAGGGCGGACGGCACCGTCTGGGTCTGGGGAAGCATCGGAGGAGTTGGTCTGGAGAACTCCTCGAGACCCGAGCAGGTGTTTGGCTTGAGTAACTGATGTCATACTGGACGCCCGCGGCCGACGGGCGCCCAGTTCGTGGTTGCTGTTCTGGACCAATCGAAGCGCCCAGATAGCCGATTCGGCCCACAATTGCCCGAGTTCTTCTGTGTCCGAAAAGACGCATTTGGGGAACTTTTCGCCGTCGCCCGTCGGAACTGCGCCCCACTGACGCTGCGCTACCCGCCCCCGGGTTTTGCGCCGCTCCGATTGCAGCCCCGTGGCGTCGACCGCGTCACTTCGCGGGCGGTGCTTGTCGTAGACGGCTCGCAGCCGCCGTCTGTCCACGTGGGTGATAATCTGCGGGGTGCTCAGGTCCGCGTGCCCCAGCATCATCTCCGCGTGCCGCCCGTCATCTTCCTGTCATCCAGCCCCTGCGAGGACACCCGCCGACGCTCGGGGCGAGCGCGCCCCGGACAAGGCGTTATGGAGGCAGGCGATGGATCGCAGGGAAACAGTGGAGTTGGAGGACGTGACGCTCGCGTGCAGGGTGGTGGGCGAGGGGCCCGTGGTGCTGGCGGTGCACGGCTTCCCGGACACCCCGGAGACGTTCCGTCAGCAGGTGCCCGCACTGGTGGAGGCCGGCTACCGGGTGGTGCTCCCCACGCTGCGGGGGTATGCGCCGAGCGGGGTGGCGCGCAGCGGGCGCTACGACGCGGTCGCGGTGGTCGGCGACCTGCTGCGGCTCGTCGAGCGCTACTCGCCGGGCCAGCCGGTCCGCTGGCTGGGCCACGACGTGGGCGCGGTGATGGGCTACGTCGCGGCCGGCATGGCGCCCGGGCGCATCTCCCACTTCGCCTCGCTCGCCATCCCGCACGTACGCGCCTCCCTGCCGGCCTCGCTCGTGCCCGCGCAGGCGCGGCGGGCCTCCCACGTCTTCCTCTTCCAGGTCCCCTTCCTGGGAGAGGCGCGGCTGCGCGCGAACGACTTCGCGCTGGTGGAGCGCCTGTGGCGTAAGTGGTCCCCCGGCTACCGGGAGGACGCGGCGCACCTGGCCGCCGTGAAGGAGGCGCTGAGGGGACGCGAGCGCGAGGTCCTCTCCTACTACCGCGCGCTCTCCTCCCTCACCTTCGGAAGCGCGCGGCGCTGGGCGATGGCCAACGTGCGGGTGCCGACCCTGCACCTGCATGGCGCGGAGGACGGGACGGCGGGCCCGGAGACGTACCGCGGCCAGGAGCGCTTCTTCAGCGGTCCGTTCGACTTCCGTCTCCTCGAGGGGGCAGGGCACTTCCTCCACCTGGAGCGCCCACGGGAGGTCAACGCGGCGCTGCTGGAGTTCTTCGACAGGCGCTTCGAGGCCCACGCATCGCCCGCGGCGCTCGCGAGCTGAGCGGAGCGGCGGCAAGGAGGCAGGCGGGCGGGCGCGAGCGCCTCCGTTCCGGGGCGCGGCGGCGCTATACAGGAGGCCCATGGCGCGCACTCCCAGCGGCCCTGGCCCCTGGCACCTGCGCCTGCTCGGGCCGGCCCCCATGCTCGAAGGGCCCTCGGGCCAGGTCTCCCTCCAGCCGCGCCCGCTGCTGCTGCTCGCTTGGCTCGCGCTGGAGGGCCCCACCGCGCGCTCCCGGGCCGCCGCGCTCCTCTGGCCCGACAGCCCGGCCCGCACCGCGCGCAACAACCTCGTCCAGCTGCTGCGCCGCCTTCGCGCCGTGGCGGGAGACGAGGTGCTGGTGGCGGGCGAGAGCGTCCTGGCGCCCGCGGCCACGCTGGCGGTGGACGTGGCCCGCGTGCGGGATGCGGCCCGCGCGGGAGACTCGGCCGAGGTGGTGCGCCACCCGGGTGGGCTGCTCGAGGGGCTGGTGCCGCCCGACAGCCCGGAGCTGGAGCGCTGGCTGGAGGGCGCGCGCCTGGCGCTCGAAACGTGGCGCCAGCGCGCACGCGCCGACATGCTCGGGCGGCTCGAGGCGGAGGGGGACCTGCGCGCCGCGCAGGGGGTGGCCGAGGGATGGCTGCAACAGGACCCCGCCTCGGAGGAGGCGGGCCGCCACCTCATGCGCCTGCTCTACCTGCAGGGGCAGCGCTCCGCGGCGCTCGAGGTGTACGGCGTGCTGAGACGCGCGCTGGCACAAGCCCTGGACGCCCAGCCGCTGCCGGAGACGGAGGCGCTCGGGCGTGTCATCGCCCAGGGGGCACCGCTGCCGGCGCGGGTGCCGGACGGAGGGCGCCGGCCCCTGGCTCCGGGCCTGCTGCGGCCGCCGGTGCTGGCCGGGCGCGCGGCGGCGTGGCGCGCGCTCGAGGAGGGCTGGGAGGCGGGCCAGTTCCTCTTCCTCGTGGGGCCCGCGGGCGTCGGCAAGAGCCGCCTCGCCACCGACTTCGCGGAGTCGCGCGGCCGCTGGGCCTTGCTGCCCGGGCGCGTGGGCGACCGCGACGTGCCCTACTCCAGCCTGGCGCGCTCATTGCGCGGCTGGATGGCCCAGCGGCCTCACGTGGCCCTCCCCGGGTGGGTGCGACGCGAGCTGCTGCGCATCCTCCCCGAGCTGGGCGAGCCCGGAGAGCGCCCAGCCCCCCTCGTGGACGAGGCGGGCCGCCTGCGCTTCCACGATGCGGCCGCGGAGGCCATGGCGCTGCTGCTCGAGGGCTGCGACGTGATGGTGGCGGACGACGCGCACGAGAACGACACGGCCAGCGCGGCGGTGGGCCGGTACGCGTACGCGAGACACCGCGCCCGACCTTCCTCCACGCGCTCCGGCCTGGGCACCGCCCGCTGGCTGGTGACGACCCGGCCCGGTCCGGAGTCCGGAGCGGACTGGCACCCCCTCATGCACGCCATGGTGGAGGCAGGGGAGGCGCGCCTGGTGGAGCTCGGGCCGCTGGACCCGGACGCGGTGCACGCGTTGCTCGAGGGGCTCGGCCTGCCCGGGGTGGAGCGGCACGCGGCGCCGCTGGCGGGCTATACGGGCGGCAATCCGCTCTTCGTGGTGGAGACGGTGAAGCACCTGGTGGAGACGGGCGCGTGGGAGGGCGGATGGCCCGAGCGGCTGCCGCCTCCCGGCCGCGTGGGCCCGCTCCTCCAGCGGCGCCTCGAGCAGCTCACGCCCCGGGCGCTCGCGCTCGCCCGGGTGGCGGCGCTCGCGGGCACGGCCTTCTCGCTGGAGGTCGCCGCGCGCGTGCTCGAGGAGCGGCCGCTCCCGCTGGGGGAGGCGGCGGCGGAGCTCGAGGCGGCCGGGGTGCTGCGGGCGGAGGGCTTCAGCCACGACCTCCTGCGCGAGGCCGTCGTCGCGGCGGTGCCGCCCGCGCTCGGGCGCATGCTGCACGGCCGGCTCGCGGAGGTGCTCGCCGCGCGGCGGATGGCGCCCGTGGTGGTGGCGCGGCACTTCATGGAGGCCGGCCTCCCCGGGCATGCGGTGCCGCTGCTGCTGAGGGCCGCGGAGGCGGACGCGGAGGCGCTGCTGCCCATCCGTGCCGCGGACCTCTACGCGCGCGCCGCCGCGTTGCTGGAGGCCGCGGGGCAGGGCGCGGAGGCGACCACGGCGCGCGAGCATGAGGCCGCGTGTCGGCGGCGCGCCGCCGCCGGTCCGCCCCGGGGGTGAGCCCGGAGGAGGGAAGGCTCAGCGCGCGCCGAGAAAGTCTGCCTTGCACACTTCTATTGCGTAGCAGTCATGCCGATTCGTGCACTGACGCATCAGGCCATCACGGCATGCGCGTCAGCGCAGATGCTTGTTGAAGAACTCCAGCGTGCGTGTCCAGGCGAGCTTCGCGGCTTCGGGGTTGTAGCGAGGCGTCGTGTCGTTGTTGAACCCGTGCTGCGTTCCCGGATACGTGAAGGCCTGGTACTTCACCTTGGTCGCCTTCAGCGCTGCCTCGTACGGAGGGAAGGTCGCGTTGACGCGGTCGTCGTGCTCGGCGAAGTGGATGAGCAGCGGCGCTTTGATTTTGCCTACCTCTTCAGGCGCCGGTGAGGTTCCGTAGAAGGGCACCGACGCCGCGAGCTTGGGCATCCGCGTCGCGAGGATGTTCGCCATGGCGCCGCCGTAGCAGAACCCGACCACGCCGACCTTCCCGGTCGAGTCCGGCCGCTTCATCAGCCACTCGACGGCGGCGACGAAGTCTTCCCGCGTCTTCGTCTGGTCCAGCTTCGGGAAGAGAGCTCGCGCCTCATCCTCGTTGCCGGGGTAGCCGCCGAGCGGAAAGAGCGCGTCGGGCGCGAACGCCATGAAGTTCTCCAGCGCCAGCCGCCGCGTGATGTCCTCGATGTGCGGATTGAGGCCGCGGTTCTCATGGACGACGAGGATGGCCGGCAGCTTGCCCGTGGCCTTCGCCGGACGCGCCAGGTAGCCCCGCATCTTGCCGTAGCCCTTCGGCGATGCGTACTCCGCGTACTCCGTCTTCAGCCGCGCGTCATCCTTCGGCACCTGCTGCGCTTCGGCGAACCGCGGCGACAGCATGCCCAGCAGCATGGTGGCGGTGACGCCGCCAGCGGCAAAGCGCGCTGCCTTTTCTAGAAAGCCGCGGCGGTCGATGTCGCCGTGTACGTACGCATCGAACAGGATCAGCAGGTCCTGGTCGAAGTCCTCAGCGCTCTTCATCTCTGACATGGCGCCGCAGCGTAACATGTCGGCAGGTTGGAATCGTATGCCCTATCCTCCTGGGGGTAGGGCCGTGCTTCGCCACGAACTACGACAGGGAGAGCTCCATCCCGAAGGTCCGGCCGGGCAGCCCATCAGTCCCCAGCTCCTGCTTCTCCCTGGCCAGCGTGGCTCTCACGCTCTTGTAGCTCTTCACGCCATCCCTGCCGGCATCATCCCAGTTGAACCTCTTCAGGAATGCCGATGCCGCCTGCACGCCTCGGAGGAACAACTCCTGCAACTCCAGCGGCTTCATGCCGAAGTTGAGCCATTGGAAGCCAGTCGTGTCCACGTACTCCACCAGGTATTTGTAGTCCGGGTGTTGATTGATGAAGTCCGTGTCCAGCGCGTGTCTCGCCGAGTCGAAGATGGCTTTGGCCAGGACATTGAGCTGGGTGACGGGGGTCATCTTCCGGCGGCTCAGCCTCACGCCAAAGGTCGGCGCATTGGGGACCTTGTCCTGGTGGAAGATGTTGATGGGGAAGTTGGACATGATGCCGCCATCGATGAACCGGAATACGTGGATGGTATTCTCGTCCGCGCCATTGGAGGTGGACAGCGTCACGCCCAGGTCCTGCCATTGTTTCTTGCGTTTGGGAGCGAGCGGCTTCGACGGGACGGACAAGGGGCGGAAGAAGAACGGCACGGACATGGACGCGCGGACGAAGGAGGCCGGATTGACGCTGTCCGGATTGTCCCAGAAGAGCTCCGCCATCTTCGGGAATTCTACTTTCAAGCCCGTGGTCACCTCGGCGGCGATGAGCGCCAGGCGGCACTCCCTGTCGTTCTCGCCGAGCGTCTGGGTGGGGTCTCGGTGCTTGATTCCCTCCATCTTCTCCTTCAGGTGGCCGCACAGCGCCTTGGCGCTGTCCATCCCGCATTCCTTCAGGATGCCGCTCACCCACGCTTCGAACTCGTCACCCGGGTGAAGTCCCAGGTGCTTGCGAAGGGGCACCGCCACGAAGGGGCCAAACGGATAGCGCAGGATCTTGAAGCGCCTGGCCATGAGAAGCTTGCTGAAGCTGCGTGCTCCCCAGTTGCCGTCCAGGAACTCGCTGAGGTTCTGCTGGGCGAGCGCGGTCAGCAGCTTCTCGCTCTTCGGCGCGTCCTTGTCTCCCACCGCCGCCAGGAGCAGCGCGGTGATGGACCCCGCGGAGGTGCCGGCGAGGTCCAGGAAGCGGATGCCCACCTCCTCCAGCGCGTGCACATAGCCCACGAGGGCGACCCCCAGCATGCCGCCTCCCTCCATCACCAGGTCCACATACTGGTTCCCCTGGTCATCGACGAGGTCGGAGAAATGCTTGCCCTTCACCGCTTCCCGCAGACCCTCGATTTCTTGACGCACGGGTGCGTACCCGAGCAGGTCCCTGGCCTGAATGGTCTCGGCTCTTCTCATGTCTGTTGCCTCCAAGGCCCAGGGACGCGGCGGTCGCCGCTCTTCCGCGCTCCCCCCGGACGCGGGTGTGCTGCCTTGTCTCGAAAAACATCATCACATCCGCGGAGGGCCGCAATGCGCCTCGAGCGCGGGCATGAAGGCGGGCCCCGCGCAATCAGTGGGCATCGGCTCGGCTGGCGGTGATGAGTCCCTCCTCCATTCCCAGGGTACGAAGGTGGGCCTTGAGGTGTTGGAATTGCTTCCGGAGCGCGGTGGCCTCGCGGTCGAGCGCCTCGTCCGTGGGGGGCGCATTCCCGTCGAACATCACCCACGCGACCTCGCGCCAGGACAGCCGCTGGTCCACGCGCAGCAACAGCAGCAGCAGCTCCTTCGGCTCCAGGCTCTCGCGCAGCGCGCGGAGGCGCTCCCGGATGGACGTGCGCTGCGAGGGCGCCTCCGTGGGTGGGCGCCGCGCCGGTCCGTCGGGAGGGCCGGGCATCCCCGCGGTCCGCATGTCGGCCGGTGGCGCGCGGGTCACCTGGAAGCACGCATTGCGCGCCAGCCGGTAGGCCCAGGGGCGGAACGAGCACTGCCAGCGAAACTCCGGCAGCTCGCGGCGGAGGTCCGCCTGGAAGCGGCCGAAGGCCTCGCGACTCCGCCCGTAGTCCTGCAGCACCGTGCCCATCAGCCTCATGACTTCCGGGCCATAGGCGGCCAGCGCCCACTCCAGGGCCTGCTCCAGGTTGCCTCGCTCGCAGGCCTCGTGGAGGTCCTGCTCCAGCCTCTGTTCGTCCAGCCGCATGGCGGCGTCCCCTCCGGGCCCGTGCCCTGCTTCCCCAGGCCCCGCTTCCTCATCGTGACAAGATGCCCTCCGCCCGCATGCCCGGCCCGGACGGCGACAGACCCAGGGCTTCCAGTGCGTGCTGCTCGAAGCCGTACGCGGCCTGTGCCCGCGCGACGCGTGCCGCCTGGAGGAAGCAGGCACGTGCTTCCTCTTCCCGGCCCAACGCACGCAGGGCCTCGCCTTCAATCCGGTGGAGCTCGGACTCGTAGTAGGGCTCCGACACCGCCGCCACCCACCTCAGCCCCTCGCGCGCCACGGCCCGTGCCGTGTGCGGCTCTCCCAGGCGGAGGTGGACCTCCGCCAGCAGCGCGAGGTGGAGGGGCATGCCGGCCCGCACGCCTGCCCGTCGCCACTGTCCCAGGGAGTGGCGCATCCGCCGCAGCCCGTCCTCGGGGTGCCCCAGCGCGGAGAGGGCCCAGCCCTGGAGCAGGCCGGACCACATGAGCCACAGCCGGAACCAGTGCTCACGCGAGAGCGCCTGGCACTTCTCCGCCAGCTTCAGGGTGCCTGGCGCGTCCCGGCGCATCATGCGGGCCAGGCTCCCATAGGTCAGCACGAAGGCCCGGGTATGGGGGTGGCCGATGCGGCTGGCCAGCTCCAGGGCCTCTCGCTCGAAGTGCCGGGCTCGCGCTTCGTGCCCGGTGACGGAGTGGATGATGTCCGCGTAGATGAGCGCCACGGCCCGGGGATTCGTCCAGTGCCGCACCGCCTGGGCCCGGTGCTCCTCGAGGGTGAAATCCGAGCACGCCAGCGCGCGCTCCACGTACTCCAGTCCCTGGTTCATCCGCCCCCAGGTGAAGAAGTCAGCGCCCACCATCCGGTAGCTCAGGGCGAGCAGCTCCCGGTTGTCCTGGCGCTGGCCCAGGTCCACCAGCTGCTCCGCCAGCTCGTGCGCCAGGGAGTATTCGGCGCGCGCGAAGTAGTAGGCGAAGAGCCCCCAGTAGGACAGCTCCAGCCGCGGCAGCGCGTCGCCCACCTGGCGGAAGAGCTCGCGCGCCCGGGCGTACGTCTGCTTCACCTCGGGGGAGCGGTATCCCTCCACCTGGGAGAGGGGGATGCCCAGCGCGATGAGCAGCTGCAGCTCCTCGCGCATGCGCTGGTCGTTGTCCGGCAGGGTGCGCAGCAGCCGCAGCGCCTGCTGCAGGTGATTCACCGCCTCGCGGTTGGCCGAGCGCAGGCTGGCGCGCATGCCCGCCTGTGCCCAATAGCGCACCGCGGGCTGGAACTCTCCCGCTTCCGTGTAGTGATGGGCCAGCATCTCCGGCAGCGTCTCCACCCAGTCCGGGAAGTGCTCCAGCAGGGCCTGGGCGATGCGGCGGTGGTGCTGGCGGCGGGTGCCGCGCAACTGGGACTGGTAGGCCGCCTCTTGCAGGAGCGCGTGGCGGAACTGGTACCCGGGCTCGTTCTCGTCGACCCGCTGCAGCACTCCCGCCGCCACCAGCGATTCCACGTCGCGTGCCAGCACCTGCAGGCCCCGCTGTGTGAGCATGGAGAGCAGCGCCAGGGAGAAGCCGCGCCCCACCACCGCGCACAGTTGGGCCAGTGCCTTCTGGCTGGCGGGCAGCATGTCGAGGCGCGCCAGCAACAGCTCGTGCAGGGTGACGGGGATGGAGTGAAGGACGCCCGCGGACGGCGCGCGGTCCACCTGGGCGCGCTCCCGCACCATGTGCATCATCTCCTCCACGAAGAGCGGGACGCCGTCCGTCTTGGCCACGAGCTGACGCACCAGTTCCTCGGTCAGCGCATCCACGCCCGCCGTCTCCCTCACCATCGTCTCGGTGAGCTCCGGCGACAGTCGCTCCAGGGCGATGTGGTGCAGCCGCGCGTCTTCGCGCCAGGGGGCCTGGAAGCCCGGACGGGCGCTGAAGACGAGGAGCACGCGCGAGTGCTCCAGCCGCTCCAGCAGGGAGCCGAACAGCGCCAGGGTGGAGGGGTCCGCCCAGTGCAGGTCCTCGATCACGCCCAGCACCGGACGCTCCCGTGCCATTCGCACCAGGAGGGCCGACAGCGCCTCGAAGGTGCGCTCCTTCTGCCGTTCTGGAGACAGCTGGAGGACCGGGAAGTTCTCGGTGATGGGGAGCGACAGGAGGGCGGCGATGAGGGCCATCGACTCCGGAGCCAGCGCGAAGGCGCCCAGCTGCGCCTGGAGCGCGCGCAGGTTCTTCTGCGGCGAGCTCTCCGGGTCCAGGTGGAAGAGGTGCTGCAGCATCTCGATGATGGGGCCCAGGGCGGTGTTGCCGGATTGAGACCAGCACTGGCAGCGCAGGCGGAAGTTGGACTCCGGGGAGACGTGCTCGCGCAATTCCTGGATGAGGCGGGACTTGCCGATGCCCGCCTCGCCGCTGACGAGCACGAGCCCGCCCCGGCCCGCCTCGGCCTGCCTCCACAGGTCGAGCAGCTGTCCCAGCTCCCGCTCGCGTCCCACGAAGGGTGAGAGCTTGCCGACGGCCAGGGCGCGGTCGAAGCGGAACACCGCCTTGCGCGGGCAGACCACCCGCCACGTCTCCACCTGCCGTGCTCCGCCCAGGCCCTCGAAGGTGCGGGTACCGAGCCACTCGGTCTCGAAGGCCCGCTGCACCAGGGTGTGGGTGGTGTGGCTGAGCATGACCGTATTGGCCCGGGCCTGCCTCGCCAGCCATACGGCGATGCGTGGGGCCTCGCCCTGGATGGTGGGGGTCCGTCCGCGCAGCTCCGGGAGGATGTCGTCGAAGGCGACCATCTCCGTATGCAAGCCCACGCACACCGCCAGCGTGCCCAGGGGCAGGTGGCTCAGCTGTTCGCGCAGCGCGCCCGGCAGCGAGTGGGTGAGCGCCATCCCCGCCCGTGCCGCATGCTCCGAGTCCTCCTCCTGCGCCACGGGATAGCCGAAGCACGCCAGCACCTCGTCGCCCACGCAGGTGGTGATGGAGCCGCCATGCTGCTGGATGATTCCCGAGCAGCACTGGTGGAAGGCGGCCTCCAGCTCGCTGAAGTCCTCCGCATCCAGCGCGTCGGACAGCCCCACCAGGCCCACCAGCTTGCAGGACACCAGCGTCACCTGCCGCCGCTGGGGGGCCAGCGCCCGGGGCTCCTCGTGCCAGCGTCCCAGGCGCTCCTCCAGCAGGCTCAGCCGCTCGTGTAGCACCTGGGCGGAGGGCAGGCGCCGCCGTGCATCCTTGGCCAGCGCCTCGGCCACCAGCCCCTCCACAGCTTCGGGCAGCTCCGGCCTGTGCGTGCGCACCGCCGGGGCGGGCTCGGGGGAGAGGACCTTGGCGCGCAGCTCGTCCAGCGTGGCGCTGGGGTAGGGCAGCTCGCCGGTGAGCATCTCGAAGAGCATGACGCCGGCCGCCCATACATCCGTGCGGGCATCCTGCTCCGCGCCCAGCCACTGCTCCGGCGCCATGTAGGGAGGCGTTCCGGCCGTGGGCAGGTGGGGAAGGAGGGTTCCTCCTCCGCCCGACAGATAGGCCAGCCCGAAGTCCAGCAGCTTCACCGAGCCCTGCCGGGTGAGGAAGACATTGCTGGGCTTGAGGTCGCGGTGGACGATGCCTCGCTCGTGCGCGTGAGCCAGGCCCGCGGCCACGGCGTTCATGACTTCCAGCGCGCGCCGGAGGCCGAGCCGGTGCTCCCGCTTCAGCAGCGCGTCGAGCGACTCGCCCACGAGGCTCTCCATCACCAGGAAGGGAATGCGCGGCTCCCAGGGAGCGCCCGTCCACTCGGATACGTCGAAGATGCGGACGATGTTCTCGTGGTCCAGGTGCGCGATGGCGCGAGCTTCCCGCCGCAGCAGCGAGACCAGCGGTGTCTTGCCCAGGCCCTCGGGCTCCCGGAGGAACTTGAGCGCCACCTCCCGTTGCAGCTCCTCGTCCCGGGCACGAAACACCCGCCCCATGGCACCGCCGCCCAGCTCCGCGAGGATTTCGAAGCGGAGCCCGTCTCCACCGCCCAGCCGCTCGCCCACCCGCGGCGTCCGGAAGGGAGGCGGCATGTTCGCCACCTCCCTCAGGAAGGAGTCCCCGAAGTCCGACTCGTCGGCGGAGGCCTCCTTCCCCGCGGGCGTACATCCGCTCCACAGCTTGTCATCGCTCTCCGCGTGCATTCCCCCCCCAGGCCTCGGCGGAGCCCGTGGCGTGATGGCCCGCCCTCGTGAAGCTATGGAGCCGCTTCTCACGCCGCCATCGCCGCCTCCCGGAGCGCGTGCGGCGAGGCCCCTGGGGAGCGCCAGTTCCCCGGGTGGGCCGAGCAGAACGCGGGGGCCCCGTGGGTACTCAGAAGATGGCGTAGAGGAAAGGCGTGACGTAGCTCAGGCCGCCCGTGAGCATGAGCAGCAGCGCCCCCCTCCCGTTCCAGAGCCCCCCGGGGTGCGTGGTTGAATGTGGCCCTTCTCCTCAGGACCCCCATGCACGCTCACGCCGCACCTCCGTCCAGTGCCCCTGCCTCGTCCGCGTCCATCCGCACCGGCAGGTATACGCCCTCCCTCCTCGAGGTCGCCCGCATCATGCGGCGCGAGGGGCTCCTGGGGCTGTTGATGCAGTCCTGGCGCTCCGGAGGGGACCTGGCGTACGTCCGCGTCGGCTTCGCCAAGCCGCTCTTCCTGGTGACGCACCCGGAGCACGTGCGACACATCTCGGTCACCCACCGGCAGAACTACGAGAAGCTCGCGTCCTACGACAGCGTCCGCGACCTGCTGATGGGGCAGGGCATCGTCGGCGTCAACGGCGAGGACTGGCGCCGGCAGCGCAAGCTCATGGCGCCGTTCTTCACCCCGCGCGCGGTGGAGAAGTTCCACGCCATCTTCGTCGCTGACTCCCAGCGGCTCAGCGAGCGCTGGCTCGGTCTCCAGGGTCGGGGCCAGCCCGTCGACATGTTCGACGAGATGATGCAGGTCACCGCCTCCATCATCCTGCACGCCCTCTTCAGCACCGAGACGGACGAGACGCTGCAACACATCCGGGAGGCGGTGGAGAGCAACGTCGCCTTCACATCGGGGCGGCAGATGGAGTTGCTGCCGATACCCCTCTGGGTCCCCACTCCGGGCAACCGGCGCTTCCAGCGCACGCGCCGGAACGTGGACCGCTACATCCGCGGCGTCGTCGAGCGTCGCCGGGCGCTGCCCCAGGAGCAGTGGCCGGAGGACCTGCTCACGCGGATGCTGACGGCGCGCGACGAGGAGACGGGCGGCACGATGGCCGACCAGCTCGTGGTCGACAACGGCGTCTCGCTGTTCGTCGCCGGGCACGAGACGACGGCGCGCACGCTGGGTTTCCTCTGGTACGCGCTGTCACAGCACCCGGAGGTCGAGGCGCGCATGCACGCCGAGCTGGACGCGGTGCCAGGCGACGCGCCGCCCACGCTCGATGACTTGAGGAAGCTGCCGTACACGCTCCGGGTCATCAAGGAGGTGATGCGGCTGTACCCGCCCGTGACGATGTACCCACGCGACGCGGTGGCCGATGACGAGCTGGCGGGGATGCACATTCCCGCGGGCGCGCGGGTGATGCTCTTCGCCTACGGCACGCATCGCCACCCGGACTACTGGGAGGACCCCGAGCGGTTCGACCCGGACCGCTGGCTGCCCGAGCGCGAGGCCGCGCGAGACCCCCACGCGTACCACCCCTTCGCGTCCGGCCACCGCATCTGCCTGGGCAACAACTTCTCGCTGCTGGAGACGCACGTCGTCGCCGTGATGCTGGCGAGGCGCTTCAAGGTGCGGCTGAAGCCCGGGCACCAGGCCCGCATCGACACCCTGGGCATGCTGCGGGTGAGCAACGGTCTGCCCATGTTCATCGAGCCGCGCTGAGCCGCCGCTCCGGAAGCAGGGGCGGCTACTTCTTCGGGGCCTCGGGCTTGTGGGCCTGCATCCGCTCGCCCGTGGCGAAGAACACGCCGCCCGCGAGATGGTGGATGGGGCGGTACGCGTCTCCGGCGCTGAAGTCCCACCCGTTGTCCTTCCACACCGAGTCCTCGACCCAGGCCGCGACGACCTCGGCGATGAACAGGTCGTACTTTCGCTGGACGTCCGCCTCGGGGAGCGCGCGGCACTCCAGCCACCCCACGCAGCCCTCCACGAGCGGCGCCTTCACGCGGGAGGCGGGCACGGCCACGAGTCCCGACGACGCCCACTTGTCCTCGTCCCGTCCAGAGGCCGAGCCCACGGCGTAGACCTGCTCCAGCTGCGCGCGCGTGGGGACGCAGAGGGTGAACTCTCCCGAGGCGTCCACCAGCTCGCGGGTGAGGGTGCCCTCGGCGATGACGACGGCGACCTTGGGCGGCTCGAAGTCGATGGGCATGGCCCAGGCCGCGGCCATCACGTTGGTGCGGCCCTGGGCGGCGCTCGTGACGAGCGTGGTGGGGCCGTGGTTGAGCAGCTTGTACGCGCGGCGGAGCTCCAGCGGGACTCTCATGGCCCGGGCACTCTATCCGACGCGCGACGGAGGGCGCTTCCGCTCGTCACACGGGCCGGATAGAAGCCGCGAGAAGGACACGGGGAGGACCGCGTGACGGACCTGGTGATACGGCGCGCCTGGAGGAAGATGAAGGCCTCGGAAGTGGAGGCCCTGTTCCCGTCCGCGTGGGCCTTCAAGGAGGCTCACACGCCCCAGGCCGTCTACGCCGTCCGCACCGACTTTCACGCCAGCATGAAGCGCCCGACGATGGCCGAGTCCTACGGCGCCTGGTGCCGCGAGTTCTTCGAGGTCGCGACCCTCGTGCTGAGCGAGATGAGAAGCCACCGCGACTGGGTGGCGTTCATCTCGCACTCGACGGACCACACCTCCATGAATGACCCCGACTGCCTCGAGCTGCCGGAGCAGGAGGTGGTGGGGCAGTTCCTCGACCCCATCGTTTTCGACTACCCGTGGGTCGACAACACCCTGCGGCCACCTGGCGCGCGTCCGGGACCCGATGACTGGGTCATCTCCCTGCGCCCGGAGGACGCGGACGACACGCATCTGTTCTTCGACAGGGAAGGGGGCCGGCTCATCCTGTGCGACGGGCCGCAGTCCCGGTGGGCGTTCTTCGGTTTCGCTCCGCCCATCCCCGACCGCTTCAGCTGGCTCGCACGCGTGTGAAGTCGACGTCCCGGACCGCGGCTCCACTCGCCGCGCGCCGGTGGCCATTCATGGCGTGAGGGCAGACGGGCATCGTGTGCGAAGTCGCGCGTGACAGCGCCGCTCGTGGAGCAGGCGTGCACGGATGCGACGGTTTCCATTTTCGTTGGTTTGGAAACAAAATTTCTGCACATGGCCGTCAGTCATTCCCCCGCGTCGGACGTCTCGCCCACCTCGGAACCCCTGCTCGTGCTCTTCACGGAGGCTCCCGAGCGGAGCGCGCTGCTGTCGGAGCTGCACGGGCTCCTGGCCTCGGCCTCCGCGGAAGCGCCGCTCCCGGAGCGCCTCGCCTGGCTGGAGCGATTGGTGCGCTGGTTGCGAGCGGGTGGGGCGGTGCCCTCCCGGCGCGGGCTGCTGGCCCCGGTGGAGTCCGCGGGCTCCGCGCGGCTGCGGTTGCTGGTCGAGGTGCTGACGCAGGTCCCCGTGTGGCGCGAGGCCGTACGAGACGTCGTCTCCACGTCGCTCGCGGAGACCTCCGCGCTGCGGCTGCTCTCCGAGCCGGGGCTGTCCACCGGCAGGGGCCTGCTCGGGGACCTGGTGGCCCGGCTCGGCCAGCGGCTCGTCCCCGCGGTGGCCGACGAGCGCGAGCTGGCACCCTGGGTCTGGCGGTTGCTCCCCGGCGCCGAGGACGGGGCCTGGCTGGAGGAGCTGTCCGAGGAGCACGTCCGCGCCCTGCACACGCTGCTGGGCGCCGACTGCTTCGCCCCGCTGGGGACGTCGGTCGAGGACGCGGTGGCGGTCCTCGCCGCGCGCGCCAGCGCCCTGGGCCTCGCGGGAGACGTGTTGTCGCGGCTCCCGCCGGCCCCCCTCGCGCACTCGGCCTTCGTCCAGCTGCCGCGAGCCTGCGAGGCGCTGCGCGTCGCGGTGCGGGGCGGCGCCAGCGAGCAGGTGCTCGAGCGGGAGCGGGAGGCGTGTGCCGAGGTCATCGCGCGCTGCCACGCCGCCAGGCGCGCGGTGCTGCACCACCTGCATGCGCACGCGGTGGACACGGACCTCGTCTACCGGCTGGAGCTGCTCGGCCAATTGCTGGAGCGGCTGGAGGCACTGCTGTGGCTGCTCGCGCCGGATGAGGCTCAGCGCCTGCCGTGCGGCGCGGTCCGGCTGCTGGCGTCGCTGGTGCGAGCGCACGCACGAGGGCGCAGCATCGCCGGGTTGTTCCGCGGCAGCGTGCGCTGCATCTCGCGCCGCATCTTCGAGCACACCGGCGAGGTGGGCCGCCACTACATCACCACGAGCCTGGACGACTATCACCGGCTGGTGGGCGCGGCGGCCGGCGGTGGGCTGCTCACCGCGGGCACGGCGGCGTTCAAGCTGCTCATCGGCTTCGCGGCGCTGCCGCTCTTCTTCCAGGGACTGGCGGCCTCCGCCAACTACGCGTTCAGCTTCCTTCTCATCCAGGTGCTGGGCTTCACGCTGGCCACCAAGCAGCCCTCCATGACGGCCGCGGCGCTGGCGGCCTCGTTGGACGTGAAGGCTGGCGACACGGGCATGCGCAGCCTCGTGGCGCACCTGGCCAGCATCACCCGCTCCCAGCTGGCGTCCGTCTTCGGCAACCTGGGCGCCGTGGTGACGACGGCCACCTTCGTGGGAATCGCCCTCCAGGCGCTCCGGGGCCAGTCGCTGCTGGAGCGGCACGAGGCGGAGTACGTGGTGCGCTCGCTGCACCCGTTCCGCAGTGGCACGCTGCTCTTCGCCGCGCTGACCGGGGTGTTGCTGTGGTGCTCCAGTGTCTTCGGCGGCTGGCTGGAGAACTGGGTGCACTACCGGCGGGTACCGGAGGCGCTCGCGCGGCATCCCGGCGTCATCCACTTGCTGGGGGAGGCGCGGGCCCGGAGGCTGGGCACCGCGCTCGCGCGCCACGCCTGTGGCCTGGGGGCCAACGTCAGCCTGGGCGTGCTGCTGGGCATGACGCCCGTGTTGGGCCAGTTCTTCGGGCTGCCGCTGGACGTGCGGCACGTCACCCTCAGCGCCGGCACGCTCACCTTCGCTGGCGCGGCGCTGGGGCCCGAGTGGC
>NZ_JABBJJ010000175.1 GCF_012933655.1 Pyxidicoccus fallax
CCGTCACCCCTTCCGCCCCCGAGCCCGAGCCGGAGGTCGAGACCCCGGCTCCCATCGCGGAGGCCACGCGTCCGCCGGTGGTGAAGCCGCCTCCGCCCACCCCGAAGAAGGAGGAAGCGCCGGTGAAGGCCGAGGTGGAGGCGGACAGCCCGCGTCCCCAGGACGGGCGACTGCTGGAGGTGCTGCTGTCCGGACAGGGCCTCTTCCGCCGCTTCAACTTCTCGGATGACCGCGCTGGCTCGCTGCCCAACTACAACCTCAACCATGCCGCGGCGGCGAGCCTCTCGGTGGGCTACTTCCCGCTCTCCCACTTCACGGATGGGATGGTGCGCAACCTGGGGCTGGTGGTGCGGGGCTCGCGCACCTTCGGGCTGTCCACGCAGACCCCGGATGGGACGGAGTACGGCACCACCGCGCAGATGATCGAGGGAGGCCTGCGCTTCCGCCTGCCACTTCAGTGGCTGGAGCTGTCCATGGGGGCCCTGTACGGCACCCACTCCTTCGCGGTGGAGCTCCCGCCGGAGAGCACCCTGGCCCTGCCGGACGTGGACTACCGCTTCGCGCAAGTGGAGCTGGGTCTGTACAAGGCGCTCACGGAGCGGTGGGCCATCGCGGCGCGGGTGGGCTACCAGCACGTGCTGAGCGGCGGCGAGATCTCCTCGGACAGCTTCTTCCCGGAGCTGAGCGGCTCCGGGCTGAATGGCGAGCTGGCGGTGGAGTTCGCCCTGACGCGAATGCTGGGCCTGCGGCTCGGTGGCGAGATGCGGCGCTACTCCCTCAGCACCAACGCCGCCGAAGGGGCCCCTGTCTTCGCGGGCGGCGCCGTGGACCAGTACTTCAGCGGAAACCTCGGCATGTACCTGCGGCTCTAGTCACGGCGCCATCTGAGGGGGGCTGTCCCCCACGCCTGTGGCGCCTTCCCCACACCCGGTTGCACTTGTGACACGAGTTTCCAGTATCCGTGTCGGCGGGCCATTTGACCGATGCCCGTATGAGACACGGATACATTGACAGGAAAGCGCCATCCATCCGATTGGTATGACTTCCAATCATGGAGGCGCTCGTGCCGAGTACGCGGACCCAACGGTTGTCACGAGAGCCAGCGGGGCGAGGACGGTGGTTGCGGCCGGTGCTGCTCGGCCTGGCCCTGGGTGGGATTGCTGGCTGCGAGGGAACGATTCATGACCCGGAGCGGCCCGGTGGCCCCGGGACTCCGGGAGGGCCCGGCCCCACCGTCGTCGAGAAGCCGGCGCGGTCCGTGCGCATGGCGCGCCTGACGCACGCGCAGTGGTCCAGCACGGTGAAGGAATTGCTCCGGCTGGACGCGCCGCCCACGGCCCTGGCGGAAGGCTTCCGCGCGGACCCCGCCCAGAGCGGCTTCCTCTTCGACAACGACGCGCGCGCCCTCTCCGTCGACGAGGCCCTCTGGGGCGCCTACCAGCGCGCGGCCGCGGAGCTGGCCGGCCAGGTGACGACGAGCGCGGCGAAGCTCGCGCGCATCCTGCCGGCGTCCACCGCCTCCGCCGAGGAGCGCGCCCGCGCCTTCGTGGAGTCCTTCGGCCTGCGCGCGCACCGGCGCCCGCTGACGTCCGAGGAGGTGGAGGGCTACCTCGCGCTGTACCGCAAGGGGCCCCAGGCCTACGCGGACATGCCGGCGTTCGAGGGCGGCATCCGGCTCGTGCTGGAGGCCTTCCTCCAGTCGCCCCACTTCCTCTACCGCGTGGAGCGCAGCACGGAGGCGCGGCAGGAGCGCGTGCCGCTCGATGACTACGAGGTGGCCTCGCGGCTGAGCTACGGCCTCTGGGGCGCCATGCCGGACGACGCCCTGTTCACCGCCGCGAGCGAGGGCACCCTGCACTCGCGCGAGGGCGTGGCCACGCAGGCGCGGCGCATGCTCCAGGACGCGCGCGCGAAGCACGTGGTGGAGGCCTTCCACCGCACCCTCTTCGACGTGCCCCGCTACGCCACCATCCGGCCCTCGCCCACGCGCTTCCCGGAGGTGACCCAGCGCTTCCCGGAGTATGCCGCCCGGGAGAACACGCTCTTCGTCCAGGACGTCGTCTTCGCCCGCCAGGGCCGCTACAGCGACCTGCTCACCTCGCCGTCCACCTTCGTCAATGACGAGCTGGCGCGCGTGTACGGGCTGAGCGGGACGTTCACCGCGGACTTCGTCCCCGTGACGCTGAACTCGCGCGAGCGCAAGGGCGTGCTCACCCAGGTGGGCTTCCTGGCCTCGCATGCGACGTCGGCGGACCCGGACCCCATCCACCGCGGCGTCTTCCTGTCCGAGCGCATCCTCTGCCGGAAGATTGGCGCGCCGCCGGCCAACATCCCGCCGCTCCCCGCACCCGCGGGCCGGACCAACCGCGAGGTCGTCGCCTCGCACACCGAGGCCCCGGGCACGGCGTGCGCCAGCTGCCACTCGAACCTCATCAACCCGCTCGGCTTCCCCTTCGAGAACTTCGACGCCATCGGCCGCTACCGCACCACGGACAACGGCCACCCGGTGAACGCCAGCGCGTCCCCCCTCATCGGGGACGACAATGTGCAGGTGCGCGACGCGCTCGACCTGGCGGATGCGCTCGCGGAGGATGCGTCGGTGCATGCGTGCTACGCGCGGCACTGGGTGGAGTACCTCCACGGGCGCCCGTTCGCCGAGGAGGACGGGCCGCTGGTGGAGCGGCTCGGAAAGCTGTCGAAGGAAGGTGGGCTGTCCATCGTCGACCTCGTCGTGGAGGTCGTCACCAGCGAGGGCTTCGTGAACCGCCACCCGGAGGAGCTGCCATGAAGCTGAGTCGCCGGCTGATGTTGAAGGGCGTGGGCGGGGCCATGCTGGGCCTGCCGCTGCTCGAGAGCCTGATGCCGAGGGTCGCCCACGCGGCGGACTCGGGGGCGCTGCCGTACGCCATCTTCTTCCGTCAGGGCAATGGCGTGGCCGCGGCACAGAATACGAGCGAGCTCGGCGCCGAGCCGGAGCGCTTCTGGCCGCGCACGCTGGGCGCGCTCACCGCGGAGAGCCTGTCCGGGCGGGCCTTGGGCGTGCTCACGGAGCACCGCTCCCGGCTGCTGGTGGTGCGCAACATCAACATGCGGGACTACAACTACGGGGACGGCCACGCCCGGGGTGCCCTGCAGGGGATGACGGCGCGAGGCCCCGTGGTGGAGGGCGCGGGCGGCGGCTCCGAGGCGGCGGGCGAGTCGCTGGACCACCGCATCGGCCGCGTGCTCAACCCGCAGCAGCGTGACTCGCTATTCTTCTACGCGGGCCGGCGCGGCGGCTGGCTCGGCGGCCCGTGCATCTCCTACCGGAGCAGCGGGGTGCGCAAGGCCGCGCTGCATGACCCGTGGGCCGCGTACCAGACGATGATTGGCGGCCCGGGCGGCCTGACGCCCGAGGCGCGCGAGCAGCTCCTCGTCCGGCAGCGGAGCGTGAACGACCTGGTGAAGGCCCAGCTCCAGCAGCTCCAGAAGCGCCCGGAGCTGAGCTCGTCCGACCGCCAGCGGTTGGATTTGCACCTGTCCAACGTGCGGGACTTGGAGGTGGCCCTGAGCTGCCGCATGCGCGCGGACCAGGAGCTTCTCCTCCAGCAGCAGGCGCCCGGCTATGACAGCACGATGGGCGACGAGGTGCTCGCCACGGCGAAGCTGCACATGGACATCGCCGTGCTGGCGGTGGCGTGCGGCACCACCCGCGCGGCCGTCATCCAGGTGGGCAACGGCAACGACGGCGACACGCGCTACCGCGACCCGACGACGAATCAGTTGATGGAGAACTTCCACTACGTTTCCCACCGGCGCACGTCGCACGACTCCAGCGGCGGCATCATCACCGGCTCGGACCTGCTGCACCACCAGGTGGACCTGCAGTTCGCGAGCGCCTTCAAGTACCTCCTGGACCGGCTGGCGGCCTACCAGATGCCGGACGGCAAGCGGCTCATCGAGCACGGCGTGTCCGTCTGGTACAACGACCTGGGCAACGGGCCGGCCCACTCGGCGCGCAACATCCCCTACGTCCTGGCCGGGAGCTGCAATGGCTTCCTCAAGCAGGGCGTCTACGTCGAGGCGTCGGGCGGCGGCAACCCCAACCACAACCGGCTGCTGAACACGATTGGCAGCGCGGTGGGACTGCGAAACGCGGCCGGAGGGAATCTGGACGACTTCGGCGACCCGGCGCTGCCCAAGGGCGTGCTGTCCGAGCTCATCGCCTGAGCAGGGACTCGCGGTCTGCTCCAGTGCTCAGCGCTGGAGCAGACCACCGGGCGGGCGATACTCGACGGAGTCACACGTCACAACGGCACATTGACCGCGACTCCCTCGCGGCCGGAGATCCACTCGCGCAAGTACGGGTTGAGCTCTCCGAAGAATGACACCGATACCAGCTCAGCCACCGCGAAGACCTCGCGGAGCAGTGAAGCCACATGGTTGTTATGCGTTTCGGCCGCGTCGGCGTCGACGTACTCCTCGATTATCGAATAATGACCGGGCTTCTGCGTGGTGAACCACTGGTAGCGCAACGTTCCCGGCTCGGTGGCGGCGGCGGATGCCAATGCTCGCGCCACCCGCACGAACTCTGCCTCTCCGCCGGTCCGTGCTCTGAACTCACATAGCACCAGAAGACTCATACGATTCTCCTACGCAGACTGCGCTTTGAGGGCCGGTTTCGCCGTACCCCTCGGCAGGTTTGAAGTCGTCCAATAACCTGCTGCGCGCCGCGGGGCGAGCAGGAGTTGTCAGCCAGGCCCCACGGTCAAGAGTCCTGCCCGTCAGTGCTCTTCGGTGGACGGAAGATGCCTTCGCCTGTTTCGGTAGGAGCGCGTGGCATCAGGCGATGATGCCCGACGCGAGGTGCAGCATCCCCAAGTAGGTGTCCTCGCGCTTCTCCCAGCGTACCAGCAGTCGGCGGAATCGATCGAGCCAGGAGTGCCCGCGTTCCGCCATCCACAGACGCGCCCGGGACTCGATATCCCGCCGCCGACATACGTGCAACATGGCGGAGCCTGGGGCCTCGTGACGAGCGTCGGGGAGGTGACGCCGGAGGCGGTGGTGAAGTGACTCTCGGCCCAACATGACGAGCACATGGATGTGCTCTTCCAGGACCAGCCCCTGCCGCGACTGGGCGCGAGGGCGGTGGAGGTGAAGGAGGCGGGCAAGTTCCTGCACAACCGCGAGCAGATCTTGGAGCCGGATGCTCCCGAGTCGGTGGAGCCCGGGCGGAAGTGGAGCCTCATCCCCGATGCGCTGGAGCAGAACCTTCAGGAGCTGCGGGGCATCCGTTTTGGCGAGCCCCACCCTCACTACGACACCGTCGATGGGCAGGTCTCCGTCTTCGTCGTGGGCCGCACACAGGATGGCGCCCTGGCGGACATCGTCACCGGCTCGGTGGAGACCTGAGCGCGGCGCATCGACACAGTGGATACGACTCGACGTCCTGGAGCTCCGCCTCGGCCGCCTGGAGTCGGTGGTGGCTGGGCGCGACTGGCTGGCGGGCGGCTTCTCCGTCGCCGACATCCTGATGGCCGACGTGCTGCGGCTGGTGGACCGGTTCGACGGACTGGCGACGCACCGGTCTTCGAGCACGCTCACCCGGTCGGTGCCCACCAGCAGCAGCCAGTGCCCGCGGAGTCTGTTCATGTCCGGCGGCAAGGGGAGCATCCGCGCTGAGCCGAACACCCGACTGGGAGAGCCCCTCCATCCCTGGACTGACGAGCCTCAAGAGCGGTAGATAATCGCCGTGTACTCGGAAGGAGGGTTGGTTCCATGGAGATGGGTGAAATCATCGCGATGCCCCCGCCTCACATCGCGGAAAAATGCCCGTTCTGCCCCCCGCCGAAGGATGAAGACTTCGTCAGCCACCCAGGCGCAAAGGCCTCGGGGACGACGCTCGCGCAGATCATGGTGAGCCCAGAAGACTTGGTATCCAAGCAAGCGGGAGCAAGGCCAAAGGATGGAGGAGCGGAGCGACAGGCAAAACCGTCAGCAAAGCCCAAGCCCAATCCACCGTTGTCGCATCCAACGTTTGGCCCCTACTCGTATGAGGCCCATCATCTGATCCCCGGCAAGCAAGATCTGCTCAAGAATGAAGGGGATCAGAAGGTGCTGGACGGCCACCCCATCGAGAAATGGCTATGCAAGGGGCCGAACATCAAGAAGGACACAGGCTACTCCATCAACAACTCGGATAACGGTGTCTGGCTCGCCTCTGCTCCAGAAAGCGTCAAGAAGCTTCGCGGGCGCAGCCCGGCACGCCCTTGGGAGCGTGAGGATCACCCCTCTCCTCATCCGAACGCGCTGACGCAGGCCGAGAAGAACGAAATCGCCGACTTCGCCATGGAATCGGCCGGGCAGTTCCACTACGGCAAGCATGCAATCACCGATGAGGCGGGCTCCGCAGCCAGCTACCCGAAGGTCGTGCACACTCGTCTGACCCAGCTCAATGACCGAATCACGGCTTGGTCCAAGGAATGCCCGCTGTGTGGCAAGAAGCCATCAAATCCACCGTATGATCCCTCGTGGAAGGTGAATGAAATGATGGACCTCATCTCCATGTGGATCCAGATGGAAATCCAGATGTCTGGCCCTCAGTCCTGGACGTATTTCATATCGTCGCACGCCATGCGGCGGAGCAAGGCCGTTCAAAAGAAGGTCAAGTCATTCTGACCTGGTGGGTGCACGAATGTTCTACCGACTCGAGCCTGATATCTACGCGACCTCCGGGATCACCGAGGAGCCCTCACTTCCTGGATTTGGCACCACATTCCTGGGGGGCGCACGGATCACCGAGCAACTCCCGCGCCCCCTCGTCTTTGCGTCGAACTTCACCCGCACCAAGCCACCGCGAGCTTTCGTCGGCTTGTCCATTCCGGTGTGGTCGTCCGAGCTCGTGGACCTGTTCCACCGGATCGGCGTGGACAACTTCGAGTGCTTCGAGGCGACCATCAAGGGACGGGAGCCAGGTGTGGAATGGAGTGGCTATTTCGCGGTCAACGTCCTTGGGTTGGTAGCCGCGGCTGATAGATCGAAATCCAAGTCTATTGAGATCACAAGCTCACCCAGCGGCATGCCTTTCGCCGGCTTCACCGAGCTCGTCCTGGACGCGAAGAAGGCGCGCCCGTTTGATCTGTTCCGGCTGGCGGAAAACACGGGGACGCTTCTGGTCAGCGAGCGTGTAGTCGAGGCGTTCCAGAACAACCCGCGTCCCGGCGGCTGGGGGGTCTCGGCAATCGAGGTGGAGGAAAGCTGAGCAGTCCCCCCGCGAGTCATCTCCCCCGGGTGAGTCTCTCATCCCCGACGCGCCCCCACTACGAGCGCGGCGGCACGGTCCTCTCGGTCCGATGACGACCACACGAGGATGGGCCCCTCCCGGTACCCTTTGTAGAGGCCCACTGCCGCCAGGCCCAGCATCGTCGTCGAGAGCGCCGCCCCCAAATCACCGGTGAATTCGACGGGATGTTCGACGCGCAGGGGCTCCTCGAAGCGTTGGCGATGGCGCAGGTACGCCACTCCCCACTCCTTTGCCCAGAAGTTCTCGCCATTGAGGCCGGCGTAGACACAACGGGTCTTCGGTATATCGGCGGGCACGCTTGCGAAGAGGTGATGAAAGGCCTGGGCCAGCCCCTCGCCTCGATAAGGCACCTCGCTGTACAGGTGGCCCTCTTCCCTGCCCAGGCCCACTCCGAGCAGGTGCGCCAGGGGAACGCGGTTCTCGTGTCGTGTTGCCCCGGGAACGCCGAGGAGCAGAAATGCCGCTCCTTCACCGGGAATGAGCCCATCGAATGCTCCGTCCACGAGCAGGCGGCCCTCCAGATCCAGATCGGCGAGCAGACGAAGGTCCAGATAGGTGTCCACGCCCCCCACCAGCGCGGTGCGGCAGCGACCGCTGCGCAACGCCTGGCACGCGCTCTCAACGGCCAGAAGCCCGCCGGCCCGTCCCTGTTGGAAGACACGGCTCTGCGGCAGGTGGAGCGCCACGTCGGCCTGCACTGCCAGTTGCTCGAGGATGCTGGCTCCGGCGGAGTCCTCCTGCTGTCCTGTTGACTCGGGCAGGGCAAGAAAGAGGGGGGCCGCCGCACTGCCAAGGCTTGCCTCCTTGAGCGCCTGCGTCGCCAGCCGCAGCATGCGCTGTTTGCGTGCCGGCATCAGGCTGCTGGCGATCCGAAGCTTCTCGGAAAGCGGTGGGAGGTGCGCCTCCTCCAGGAAACCCGCGCGTATGGACTTGAACTGCTTGTCCTGGATTGGAGACTCCCGAAGACGGGAGATGCCTGCCCGCACTGCCGCAGCTGTCGCGCTGGAGGTGAGGCCCACCGGCGTAGTCATTCCTACTGCCAGGATGTCTGCGATCTTTGCCACAAATCACTCGCATTTTCGCGGGGTTGAAGAGGAAATGTAGCGAAGATGGGCCACGTCAGCAGCCTTCCCTTCCCTCTCTCTACAAGCCTCTTCATCCGCTCGTGTGCGCCTCTCATCCTGGAGGATACCCGCAGGGTTCGTGATTTTCAGAGGGGGACCGTGAGAGAATGACGACCGTGAGCCGGGGCCGGGCCTGGAAAAGGAATTCGTCATGACCATTCCCTCGGAAAAACGCGCCGATGAGGCCAGGGAGAAGGTGCCGCTCGAGCGCATCTGGGGCAGCAGGCTGGGGTGGCTCACCGGCATGGATGCGGAGGGGCGCCTCCTGGTGGACTTCGGTGGAAACCCGGAGGGACCGCTGCCAGCGAAGCGCACGCTCCACCTGACACCGGAGCTGGTACGAAACGCCGTGGCCACCCGGCAAAGCGCCGTGCTGCTCTTCGAGGATGGCGACCCCCGGTTGCCGCTGGTCATCGGCCTGGAGCACGAGGCCAGCCCCACTCCTCTGCTCGACGCGATGCTGGAGGAAACCGGCACCACACCCGCGCCGGAGCCCACGGAGGCCCTCGTGGACGGACAACGGGTGGTGATCGAGGGGAAGGACGAAGTCGTCCTGCGGTGCGGTCAGGCCAGCATCACCCTGCGCCGCAATGGCAAGGTCGTCATCCGCAGCGTGTACGTAGAGACGCAGGCCTCAGGGGTCAATCGCATCAAGGGTGGTTCCGTCCAGGTGAACTGAGAGTGCCGCGATGATGGTCGACGTTTTCGAGGAGCACCTCGCCGAAGCCTCCTTCCTGTGGAGCCAGTGGGAGCAGGCCCTGGTCGCGCCCGACTTCACCCTGGACGAGGCCGCCGGGGTGGAGGAGCGGATGCTCGCGCACCTGGACGGACTATCGGGGGCGGGCGCTCTGGCCGTGGAGGCGCTGACTCCCTTGGTCAACGAGAGCGCGGACCCAGGCGAGGTCTTCGCCGCGACCTGGACGCTGCTCGCGCTTTCGCCGTCCGTCGCGCTAGAGGCGGTAAAGGCGCGGGCCGGCGAGGCGCCACCCCTGGTGGGAGCCGCGCTCCGCCGCGCCATGGAGCTGGCGGAGGACGCGGGCATGGAGGCGACCCTGGTCTCCTGGCTCACCACGTCCGAGCCGGTGCCCCGGGCGCTGGCGCTGGAGGTGCTGACCTTCAGGGGACGGGCGCCCGCGAACGTGGTGGTGGAGCTGCTGGGGCATCCGGAAGGCGCGGTGTCCGCGGCGGCGCTGCGAGCGCTCCGGCCCTCGTCGAAGGTGCCGCCCCCGAGGGAGCTGGAGGCGCTGCTGGGGGACACGCGTCCGGAGGTGCGTCGTGCTGCTTTCGAGGCCGGGCTGCTGTTCGGCATGCGGCAGGCCTGGGCAGCCAACGATGTGGACCCGGCCACCTGCACTGGCGCGCTCCGCAAGCAGGCGTGGGTGCTGCGGGCTCTGGTGGGCGAGGAGAAGGCCCTGGAGCGAATCATCGCCGCCTTGAAGGAAGAAGCCGCTCGCGAGGACGCGCTCTGGGCCCTGGGGTTCAGCGGGCGGCGGACCGCCGCGGACGCGTGCCTGGAGGCGATGGCGGGCCCGCCGCGCGTGGCCCGGCTGGCGGGTGAGGCCTTCAGTGCCATCACCGGGCTCCGGCTGGAGGAGCGCTACGCGCTTCCCGAAGAGGAGCCAGGGGACGCACTGCCGCCCCTGGAAGAAGAGGACCTGGACGCGGACCTGTCGCTCCACCCGGAGGACGCGCTGCCCCGGCCCGCGCCCACGGAGATCGCGCGTTGGTGGCAGACGGTGCGCAAGGATTTCGCGCCGAGCTCACGGTACCTCGGAGGACACCCCTTCACCGGCGCGGGGCTGCTGGAGGCGCTGTCCCAGGGCCCCATGCGGCGGCGGCACGTGCATGCGCAGGAACTGCTACTGCGGACGCAGGGGGCACAGGCGGTGCAGGTGCGGGCATTCTCCGCGAGGCAGCGGGATGAGCTGGCCCGGGCCTCTGCCATCCGCGAGCGCCTGCCCGCGTGGGCCTTCGGCGCCTGAGAGGACAGAGGACATGCTCCAGGTTCGCAACGATACCCCCTTCGCGCCCGGCATGTTCCTGTTCCCCGACGCGCAGGGCGTGGACACGCTCTACGTGGTGCTGAAGGCGACGTTCCTGCTGAAGGAGGGCCAGCTCCGCGTCGCGGAAAAGCAGGAGCCGGTGGTCGTCGCGGACAGGTACCGGGGCGAGCCCGGCCAGTCGAGCCTGAAGGCCGCGAGCGAGGCGCACCTGCTGAAGCCGGGCACGGATGTGCTGGTGGAGGGTGAAGCGCACGCGCCACAGGGTAGGCCCGTGGAGTCGTGCCTGGTGCAGGTGCGAGTGGGGCCGTTACGGCAGGCCATCCAAGTGTTCGGCGACAGGAAGTGGAAGGGCGGGCTGATGGCTCCTGGCATCTCATCGCCCGAACCCTTCGCGAAGATGCCACTCGTGTGGGAACGGGCCTTCGGTGGAGTGCACGCGGTGGAGAAGGAGCGGATGCTGGGCGAGGCGCGTAACCCGGTGGGACAGGGCTTCCGGGGAAAGCGCGGGGGCTCGGAGATGGCGGGGCACCCGCTGCCCAACCTGGAAAATCCGCGGCAGCTCATCCGCTCCATCTCCGACGCGCCCGCTCCGGTGGGCGTGGGGCCGGTGGCGCCTTCGTGGGAGCCGCGGAAGTCATATGCCGGTACCTACGACGAGGCCTGGCAGACTCGGCGCGCGCCGTACCTGCCGAGCGACTTCAAGGAGGAGTTCTTCCACGTGGCACCTCCGGAGCTGTGTGCGCTGGAGGGATTGAAGGGCGGTGATCCGGTGGAGCTGCTCAACCTGTCCCCCGAGGGCGCGCTGCGCTTCGCGCTGCCCCGCTGCGCGGTGGAGGCCACGGTGCGGATTGCCGGAAAGCCCGAGCGCCCCCAGCTCCGACTGGAGACGGTGCACCTGACACCGGCAGAGAGGCGGCTGTGCCTGACGTGGCGGGGCGCGGTGCCGTGTGACAAGCGGTCCTTGAGGGTGGAGGAGGTGCGCTTCCAGGTGTTGTCGCTGGAAAGCGTGGATGCGTGAGCCGGGTATGTTCCTAGCGTACTGACGGAGGCGTGATGAGCACGAAGGTATTCGCCAATGGACGCGGTATTTCCAGCGAGGATAGCGGGGGGCAGAGCGTCGTCTTCCCGGACGTGTGCAAGACGCCCAGCCCGGGAGGGCCGGTGCCGCTGCCCTATCCCAATATGGGTATGTCCTCGGACGCGTCGAAGGGGCCGAAGAAGGTCACCGTCAACGGGAAGATGCCCATGGTGAAGGGCGCCCAGTACAAGACGAGTTCGGGCGACGAGGCGGGCACCGCCGGTGGCGGCGTGATGAGCAGTTCCACAAAGGGCCCGGCGGAGTTCATGATGTATTCCTTCGACGTGAAGTTCGAAGGCAAGAACGTGTGTCGGCTGGGGGACCCGCTCTTCCACAATAAGAAGAACATCATGGGTTGAACGCCATGACGGGCGTCCCGCTCAAGGTCATCCAGGAGCCGATTGGGAGTAGCGGTGATGGGGCCTTGGCAAAGGCACTCTGTGCCCCGTCCACGTCGTCGGCCATGGCCTCACCTGCCCGCCGCGGAGGTGGAGGCCCTGGCATCCGAGGCCGTCGAGGTGGCCTCGGCGCGCGCAAGCCTGTGACATGAGCCCATCCCCCGCCGGGTGGGCGCGCCATTCCCGACATCCGACCTCGGCGCCTCCTCGCTGGTCCCTTCAGATTTTCCAAGACGCCGGCCGCGCGCGGGCCTCTACCCATCTAGAGGCCCAGTCGCGCTCCCCTCGCGCGAGTGGTTCCTGGAACCGGGCGAAGGGACACAATCATGAGCTGGCGCTCCCTGGAGACCTGCCACCCGCTGACGCGTGCCCGCCTGGAGCAGGCGGCCCTTCCGCTCAGCCTGCCAGCCGGAGACGCGCTGCTCACCACTGGCGGTGCGAGCGAGCACGTCTTCTTCCTCTCCCACGGTGTGGTGCGGGTCTTCCACGCGCTGTCCGAGGACAGCCAGTTCACCGTGCAGCTGCTCCGGGCACCGAGCGCCTTCGGAGTGCTGGAGGTGCTCCACGGGCTGCCCTGGGCCGTCTCGGTGGAGGCGCTCACGCCCCTGAAGGGCCTCCGGGTGCCCGCGGACACCTTCCGGGCCGAGCTCTCCGGGGACCATGGCCTCACCCGAGGCGTGCTGGACGAGGTGGCGTCCCAGCTCGAGAGCACCCTGCGCGCCAGCCGGGCCCTGGGCTTCGAGGGCTGTGAGCACCGGCTGTTCCGCGTGCTGCTGGAGTACGCGGAGCACTTCGGCCGCCCGAGCGCCGAGGGGCTCGTCATCCGCTACCCGCTGTCCCGCCACAGGCTGGCCCTGGAGATTGGCGCCGCCCGGCGCAGCGTGGACCGGGCCCTGGCGGGTCTGGCGGCCGACAAGCTGCTGTCGCTGTCGCCCAAGGGCTGGCAGGTGCTGCATGACCCCGAGCGCCTGCGCGACCGGCTGCGCTCGGAGACCGCGGGACGCGCGGCCGGGCGCCGCCGGACGGGGGACTGCCCGGCGGCGGCGGTTTCGCCCCCCGCGCCTTGAGGGGTGCTGGGGAGTTCCCTCTCCCCCTGCTCCACGGTGTGACGGCTGGGGAGGAGCTGCCCTCCCCGGCCACCCGTCACGATGGGATTAGATCGGGCCCGCGCAGCTGGCGGTGTGGACGCCGCGGGGGCACCAGAAGCCGCGGATGTTCAGGCCGTCCTTGCTGCCATCCCGCGCGGTGCAGTAGCTGCCGCCCCAGTTGGACTCGTGGATGTAGATGCGGTTGGGGTTCGGGGCGAAGTCCACCCGGTTGACGTAGGCGACGTGCCCGGCGGGGTTCGAGCTCGCGATGACGGCCACGCAGCTCGCGTGGGCGTGGTTGCTGTTGATGATGTTGAGCTTGTCCTGCCAGGTCCACAGCCCGGTCGGCAGGCCGGGCGCCCGGCACCGCGCGTAGGTCGTGCACTGGTCATCACAGTAGGGTGCGCACGGACCGTCGAACGCCGCGGCGCTCACGTTGTCCTCCTCATCCTCGTGCGCATGGCCGTCATGCTCCGAAGGCGCGGAGACCTCCGGCTGAGCGGGGACCTCCGTGGCGGTCTCCTGGGAGGCCTCGGTGCCGCCACAGCCGGCGGCGACCAGGGCCAGGGTGAGAAGGGACAGCGGGAACAGCTTCGTGGGCAAACGCAGCATGGGTACGACTCCTTGGGGGTGATGGGGACTGCATGAGCGGCGCGGCCGTGTGGGCCCGCGCCGCAGGGGAGCTACGGCGCGGGCACGGTGATGGTCATCTTCACCGGCCGGTGGTCACTGCCGGTCTGCGGCAGGTGGTGCAGGTCGCGGGTGCCGATGGCCTCGGACACGTAGAAGCCGTCGATACGCTGGCCCGCGTCGGGGCCGCGCGGCTTCAGGCCGGTGCGGCCGCCAATGTTGTTCGGGTCCTCATCGACCACCTTGTTCCAGTCCGCGCCCAGGACCAGCATCTTGTCGCTGCGGTTCGCGAAGGACACGACGCTGTCCGCCATGGTGTCGTAGGGGCCGCCGGGACCGGTCTGGCAGCGCGCCGGGGGCATGTGCAGCGACGCGAGGCGGACCCAGCGGCCGTTGAGCAACTGGACGTCCACGCGGGCAATCCACCGGGTCATGATGCCGCAGGGGTCGCTGTCGGTCCCCTTCACCAGATTCAGATCGGTGGCGGATTGCACCGCCGACCTGCGGATGACCACGGCGCTGCCCTGCCGGTCCTCGGACGAGGTGTCCTGACGCACGATCCACGCGTCACCCAGGATGTTGCGCAGGTTGACGTTCTTGGCCTCCTGGACGAACACGATGTCGGCCTCGGGGCCGATGATGTTCCAGTCGCTGCGGACCCCGGCATCACCGCGGAAGGCGAGGTTGGCCGTCACCACCCGCAGCTCCGAGGAGGCCAGCAGCGACGTTTCCCGAGAGGGCGCCTGCTGGACGCTGGCGACCGCGGCGCCGGAGGCCACCAGCATCGCGAGGGCCGCACCCGCGAGGGTGGCGAGTCTCTTCATCAGCTTCATGGCTTCTCCTGGACTGTCGAGAAAGGCGACCGAACACGTCAGCACCCACTCAATGGAGGCCCAGGAATACGAGCGCGTCTCAACAGCCCCAAGGGCCCCCCGCACCGGTTGCGACATTTGGCGCGGGGGAGCTCTGGCAGGCTTGAATTACAATTGACTTCTCGAGGTCAGGCATGCGGCGCCCAAGCAGCGGGGGCCCTTCGCCGAGCACATATTTCTCCATGCGGGCATGCGCAGGAAAAGAACCGGCTGCCTGGAGCCGCGCCGCGTCACGCGGCCGTAACGGAAAGCGACACACGCGGGGGCGGGGTTGTGACGTGGGACGCTACGCGCGGAGGCCTTCCCGGGCGTCCCTTTCGTGCTTTCGCAGGGGAGCGGGGGGTCATTCCACACGGCTCGGGTGGTGCATCGCGCTCCGCTGCCCGGAAGCCGAGGCTCGGCCTCCCGCGCGCTTCACTCCCGGGTGATGAGCGAACCCCCATCAACGAGGCAAGACATGCACATGAAGATGGCAGGTCGTCTGTTGGCGGCCACGCTCCTGAGCCTGGCCGCGGGTTGCCAGGGTGAGAGCGATGGCACGCAGGATGCGCCCCTGAAGGCCCAGGAGGCGAAGGCGGAAGCACAGTGCGTCGAGCGGTTCGACGGCATCCAGAGCTGCGCGACGGGCAACGCGAAGGTCACCGCGTCCGAGAAGGGCGTGGAGGTCTCCGGCATCAGCGACCCGAAGACGGACGGCGTCTCCAGCAACTTCGAGGGCGCCATCGGCTGGTCGCAGCAGGCGTCCATCGTCGTCGGCAAGAGCCGGACTCCGTTCTCCCTGACGGCGCGCGACGGAGACCAGGCGGTCAGCACGCTGAACGTCGCTCCCGGCAGGGAGCCGAACCAGCTCGCCCTGCTGCCGAACTTCACCGGCACGCCGGGAGGCTCGCAGTACCGGGTGAACGTGTACAATGACGGCCAGCTCGTGGGGTCCACCAGCTATGAGCCTCAGCGCTACATCATCATCATCATCATCATCCACTGGTGGTGGTGGTGGGACTTCCACAACTGGCGCGCGATCAGCCCGAACCACCCCATCCGCGACGGCGCCTGCGTGTGGCGCATGAACGCGGGTGACGGCGCCTTCAGCGTGCTCATCGACGGCAAGGAAGTCCGGGGCAACCAGCTCGAGCTCGTCGAGGAGATTGGCGACGGCCACTACCCGTACACGAGCTTCTCCGGCATCGACGTAGCGGGCCCGACGGGTGACTTCACCATCCTGAACGAGACCATCAGCCGCGAGTAGTCACCGCGACGGCCTGTCCCCATGACAGGCTCCGCGCCTGTCGGGAGTCCCACTCCCCGCCCGGCGCGGTTTCCGTCCTGCACGACGATGCGCTCGCACGACCGGCTACCCGGCCCGGAGCTTCGCCAGAGGATTGACGAGCTCCCGGACACTGGCCGTGTCGATGACCCGGGCCAGCCACCCCGCATGAGGAGTGGCTGGCCCGTTCGTTCATACTCGCGTCAGCCGCCGGTGACGATGGCCGTACCGCACGCGTACGGATTGCCACTGGGGCCGTTCTGCCGGCAGGCCACGATCTTGACCCGCGCGCCCTCGCGGACGATGTCCACGTTGTTGCTCTCGTGGGTGCCATCCCCGGAGCCGACGTAGACGCGCCGGAAGGCCCTCCACGACCCGTCCGCTTGCTGGACCTCGATCCAGCCGACGACGCCCTCGTTGTCGGCATCCATGTCGTACACGGTGTAGATGTCGCCGTTGTCGTCGAAGTGGGTCCTGCCTGCGATGTCTCCCGCGTCCGAGGTGTATGCCGTGCCGTCGGCTGCGAAAGCAGTGGCGCTGCACATCAGACCGGCAACGACCGCAACCCGGATGATCATGCCCTTCATCGTGCACCTCCTGGTTTACCGATGAGCGAGCGCTGCCAGCGGCCTGAGCCCCCCGCGCCCAGCCGTGAGCCTAGAGGATGCAGACAATCATTACCATGGAAAACAAGATTATACCTTTTTTATGGATATTTATTATTATATGGATCTCCCTGCATGACGCACCACCGGGCACGATCGCCACCTCGTCCGGTGGCGCATCGTCCCATCGCGTCCAGCACGTCGGCGAGGAGAAGGGCTACACGGACTATCCGATGCTGCGCTGAGCCAGGGGTGTCCCATGCGCCCCAGGGCTGCTGACGCGTGCCACACGGGCCGCGCGCCGCGTCGAGTGAAGCCCTTCACAGCGCCAGCCGGCGGTATTCGCGATCCTCCGTTGTGCAAGAGAACCAGGGAGCTTCCCTGCCGTGCTCGTGCCTTGGAGAGCGCTCATGCTGTCGAACTTCCGTCGTCCCCTTCCTCCGCTTCTGCTCCTGCTTCTCGCCCTGCTCGTTCCGGCGCAGCGCGCCGCCGCGCAGAGTCAGTCCTACAACTCGGGAGCCTCGATTCCGACGTATCACCCTGACTGGATGCGCTGGGTCCCCGATTCGACCAGTCTGGCCGCGCTCTCACTTCCGGGCACTCACGACACCATGGCCAATGACACCGAGTGGTACGTCTCGGGAGTCGAGCGCTCCTGGGTTCTGGCCCAGAGCGTGGAACTGCGCCCTCAACTCGATGCTGGCATCCGTGTCCTGGACATCCGTGCCCGCCATGTCGGTGATCGCTTCACCATGCACCATGGGGCCTATTACCTCAGGGCCAACTTCGATGATGTCCTGGCAACGGCCGTGCAGTTCCTGCGGGAGCGCCCATCCGAGACCCTCCTGATGCGCATCAAGCAGGAACACTCCGAGGAGAACTCCACACGCTCTTTCGCCGCGACCTTCGATTGGTATCGAAACGCGTCTGCCTACTCCAGCTTCATCTGGCGCCAGAGCTACATTCCGTCCCTGGGAGAGGTGCGAGGCAAGATCGTCATCCTCGATGACTTCTCGAATGGCCAATACGGCATCCCGTGGAGCAGCCTCAACCTTCAGGATGTGTGGGACGCATCGAACCCAGGCAGCAAGTGGGAGCTGGTACGCAATCAACTCACGGCAAGCAACGGGGGCGCTCCCAACGCCATGTATGTCAACTTCCTGAGCGCCTCCAGTTTCTTCTATTACAATCCCAGCGACTTCGCCCAATCCGTCAATGCCTCCACCTTGAACTACCTGGCGGCTGGCAACGTGCAACGCACCGGGGTGATGATGATGGACTTCCCCGGCGCGGCGTTGATCGACACCCTCGTGACCCGGAACTCCCCCTATATCCCCTACACGCTGCCTCTCCGCGGTGGCAGTGGGGGCGCCCCGACCAGCAGCGAATGCCCCCCTGGGGCCGTGGCGGTGGGCGTCCACGGCCGCGCCGGACAGTACATAGACAGGCTTGGCCTCGTGTGCCGGTACGTGAACAGCGATGGGAGTCTTGGCTCCTACCATTACGCCAGCGCCCAAGGTGGAGATGGAGGTTCCTACTTCGAACGTACTTGCTTCAGCGGCATGGTCATCGTGGGTTTCCATGGCCGCAGCGGTGCCTACGTCGATGGGCTGGGAATGCATTGCGCGAGGCCCGCGACCTGGAACATCGGCTACGGGGTTGACTCCAGTCCGTGGCTGGCGGGGGGAAACGGCGGCGCCTCCTTCTCCGACCTGTGCAGGAACGGCTCCATGGTCACCCGGCTCAGACTGCGAACGTGGAGCCTTGTCGATCAGATGCAGCCCCTCTGCGCCAGGCTCCAATAACGTCTTCCCTGCCCGCACAGCTCGCCAGCCATGAGGGCCCGGAATCGTGAGGTTCCGGGCCCTTCACCACGGGGTGGTGTTGCGTCTCGGATACCGTCTCCAGGCAGGCGGCGGCTTCCAGGAAGGTACAGCATGGCGGACCGCGCATCATGTGGCACCCTCCCTCTCGGGGCCGTGCTCGATCCCTGGGTGAAGCGCCTGGGGAGCCCCAAGGCCATCGCGCTCTTTCTGTGCTTCATCCACATGTCAGCCGCCTTGGCGGCTCCACCGGATGTCGTGGTGGAGGGCACCCGGGACATCTGGTACGCCGGGGAGCACATGTTCGTGCTGGAGGACGCGTCAGGGACACTGACCATCGAGGATGTGTCCCGGGCCGACTTCGCACATCGCTTCACTCCCTCGCCAGAGGCGCAGCCCAAGTACGGCTTTTCTCGCAGCGTCTACTGGGCACGCTTCTCCTATCTCAAGAAGGACCGGGTTCCGGAACGACGCTGGTTCCTGGCGGTGAGGGACCCGAACCTGGAACATGTGGACGTCTACTTTCAGCGGCCAGACGGGTCTTTTGACGTCCGGCGTGCCGGGGTGCTGGTTCCCTGGGCAAAGCGGGAAATCGCTCACCGCGACCCTGTCTTCAACCTGCCCGAGACCCCCACGGAACCGATCACCGTCTACATCCGCGTTCAGACCTCATCCATCGTGGCGATACCCGCGGCAATCCTGACGAGCGACAGGCTGATACAAGAGAACGCGGATCGGTTCATTCCGTGGTGGATCTATGTCGGCATCGTCGTCAGCATGGTGCTGTTCAACGCCATCCTGTACTTCTTCCTGAAGGACCGGACATATCTCTACTATATTATCTATATCATTTCCCTCGGGTCTTTTGTCGGGCTGGCCTTCAAGGCAGTCGGTCATACCTACTTTCCCGAATCTGGCCCCTTGTGGGCACGGCTCTGGCCGTTTTTCGGGCATCTGGCATGCCTCTTCGGCGCGCTGTTCGCACGCGCATTCCTGCATATCCGCAGAGCGGCTCCCAGGCTGGACCGGCTGGTGTGTGTATTGGCGACGATCAGCGGAATCTCCGCGCCCCTGGCGCTCTTCCTACCGGCTCGCGTATCACAAATCACGCTGAGCGCCCTGGCGCTGGTGTATGGCCCGCTGATGTTCATCATGCCCGCCATTGTCTGGAGGCGTGGCTTCCAGCCGGCGCGCTTCTTCCTCGCGGGCTGGTGCATGCTCGGGGTGGCAGGTGTTTTCGTCCCCTGCGTCAATCAGGGATGGGTGCCCAACAACATCTTCACCCAGCACGTCATGCTGACGGGATCGGCCGTGGAAATGATTCTCTTCGCGCTTGCGCTGGCGAATCGAATCAATGAAGCCAAGAAGGAGAGCGAGATCGCCAGGCGGCATGCGCTCGAAGGTGAGATCCATCGACTGCGGAACATCGAACTCCGGCAGGCCAACGAGGAGATCCTCCGGAAGCAGGACCAGTTGATCCAGGCCGAGAAGATGGCGTCGATGTGGCAGCTTACGGCGGGAGTCGCGCACGAAATCAAGAACCCACTCAATCTCGTCAACAACTTCTCGCTCTCCTTGGTCGAGACGATGGATGAGCTGTTGCAAGAGCTCAAGAGCCTGCCAGCGGACAACCAGGCGGCCCTGGAGTCACTTGCCAGCGATTGCAAACTGGTGGCCCGGAAGATTGCCGAGCATGGAGGACGCGCGGACGGAATTGTCCGCGGCATGCTGGAGCATGCGACCATGCGGCCGGGAGAGCGGTGCATGACAGACCTCAACCGGCTCATCGAAGAGCACCTCGGGCTCTTCCACGAGGGCACCTTGAGCCGGCGGCCCGGCGTCCAGGTCTCGGTCGAGAGAGACCTGGCTCCTGGCGTGTCCCCAGTTGAAGTCATCCCCCACGAACTGGGGCGCGTGCTGCTCAATCTCCTGAACAATGCCTTCTATGCCGTCGGCGAGCAGCACGAGCGCGCGCCTGGCGGATATGTCCCGACCATCCGCATCTCCACCCGTGGAAGGGACGGCCATGTGGAGATTCGCATCGAGGACAACGGGACCGGTATTCCCGCCGCGGCGCGTGAACGGATTTTTGAGCCCTTCTTCACGACCAAGCCACCTGGAGAAGGGGTCGGGCTCGGGCTGTCGCTCAGTTACGGCATCGTCACCAAGCGGCATGGGGGCACGCTGGGGTTTGAGAGCACCGAGAACAAGGGAACCACCTTCGTCATGACCCTGCCCCTTCGCCCCTCGCAGGCGCTCCCTGGCACAGGAGGAGCGCAGGCGCGGGGCGGCTGAGGCGTGGGGCGCGGGTTGCCGCGTGGGTCAGTCCACGACGGCGGTGGCTTCGATCTCCACGAGGACGCCCGGCTCGAAGAGCACGGAGACTCCGATCAGCGAGGCAGGCGCTGGCGCGAGCTTCAGCTCCTCGGCGACCTGTTCGATGCCCGCGAGGAAGTCGGTGATCATCTCCCGCTTCCAGTCCACCACGTAGAACGTGAGTCGGACGACGTCGCTGAACGTCGCCCCGGCGGCCGCGAGGCCGGTGGCGACGTTGCGCAGGGACTGCGCCACCTGCCCCGCCAGGTCACCCGGTGCGACGAGCTGTCCATTCGCGTCGTACGCGACCTGCCCCGCGATGTGCACCTGTCGGGTGCCCGTGGCAATCGCCACCTGGCGGTATCGGAACGCGTCGGTATTCGGGAGTCCGGCGGGGTTGATGAGGGTCACGGGCATGGATGGGCTCCAGTTGGAGGTGAATTCCGCGCTCGTATACCGCCCCCATTGTCGAACGGCGTTCCCCTCTCCGGCGACGCGGGAGCTACAATCGACAGCCCTCGATGAAACGCGCCCAGCTGGATGAGATCTTCGCCTTCATGTCCGTCGTGGACGCGGGCAGCTTCGTGGGCGGCGGCCGGGCCATCGGCCTGACGCGCTCGGCGGCGGGCAAGGCCCTGGCCCGGCTGGAGTCCCGCCTCGGGGTGCGCCTGCTCAATCGCACGACGCGCCACCTGAGCCTCACCGACGATGGCCGGGTCTTCCATGAGCATTGCCTGCAAGTGGTGGCGGCCCTGGACGAAGCGGAAGCCAGCGTCGGGCAGCGCACGGGCACCCCGCGGGGAGTTCTGCGGCTCACCGTGCCCGACGCATTCGGCAGGCTCCATGTCCTGCCCCTGCTGCGGGACTATCTGCGGACCTGGCCCGAGGTGCAGGCGGAGGTGAGCTTCACCGATCGCGCCGCGGATATCATCGAGGAGGGCTACGACCTGGCCGTGCGCATCAATGCGTCCAGCACCGATACGCGCCTGGTGTCCCGGCTCGTGGCTCAACACCGGGCGGTCATCTGCGCCGCGCCCTCCTACCTCGCGGCCCACGGCAGGCCCGAGACGCTGGAGGAACTCGCGACGCATGACTGCCTGATCTTCAGCAGCCGCACGCGACGACAGAGCTGGCGTCTGCGCCCGAAGGGCGGCTCCTGGGTGAAGGTGGAGGGGCGAAGCCGCCTGCGTCTCGACAGTGGCGAGGCGCTCCGGGACGCCGCTGTCGCGGGGCTGGGCATCGCCGCGCTTCCCGGCTTCCTGGTCGACGAAGACCTGGCGAGCGGGCGACTCGAGGCGCTGCTGCCGTCCTTCGAAAGGGAGGCCGTCCGCATCATGGCGATCTACCCGAGCAAACGTCACCTGCCGGCGAAGGTGCGGCGCTTCATCGACCTGATGGTCGAGCGATGGAACGCGGATTCGACCTGAGCCATGGTGCGACGGATGCGTTCTTCGCGAGAGGCACTGAAAGTCCTCCTGCTCGTCTCGGCCCTGGGGCTCTCGTGGGCCGCGTGCTCCCACGCCGGGCCTGCGCCGGAGGCCAGAGTCCCTTCACGGGGACCGGAGACCTGCTCCACCGAGGTCCGCCGGGCCGAGGTGCTCCTGCGGGTGGTGGACACGCAGGGCCGCCCCATCCCGGGGGCGAGCGTCGCCCTCAATCCGCCCATGCTCATGGCCCACGGGCCCGCGCCCTCCGAGAGCCAGGACGGGCTGCTGACGGACGCGGCCGGAGAGCTCCGCCTCACGCCGCGCGTGGACTCGGACATCCCTCCCTTCATCATCATCAACGCGGAAGGATACCGGGACGCGACCTGGAGCCTGGACCTCCTCCCCGGAGAGCAGCGGCGGGTGGACGTGAGGCTGACGCCGTCCGTCGCCATCTCCGGCCGCGTCGTGGACGTCCGGGGCCAGCCGCTACCGGGCGCGGAGGTGATGGGCCACGGGGTGACTTTCTACTGGGGCGAAATGCGGACCACGGCCGACGCCGAGGGACGTTTCTCCCTGTCGGGGCTCCCCCCGGGGCCAGTCGCGTTGAGGGTGTCCCTCGGAGGCCAGGCGCCCAACGACATGGAAGTCGTCGCGCCCCGGTCCGACGTCGAGCTCGTATGGAAGACGTCGACGTTGAGCGTGGAGGTCCGTGATGCGCGGGGGCAGCCCCTGCCCGGGGTCCTGCTCGGTGTGCAGGACGCTTCCGCTCTGGGCCTGCCGATGTGGATGGGCGCGCCTCGGACGGATGCCCGGGGAAAAGCGGAGCTCGGTCCCCTTCCTCCGGGCCCGCATCGCGTCCAGGCCCTCTGGGCGCGGCCGGGCTTCCAGTGGGTCACCTCCCAGGAGGTGGTCCTCGCCCCCAACCAGGGTCACTCCGTCGTGCTCTCGTTCGAGGGCAGCCGCGTCCGCCCGCCCCTCACCGGCAGGGTGACCGATGCGGAGGGCCGCCCTTTGCGGGACGTGGAGATTCTGGCCACGCCCGTGACGAGCCCCGACCCCGGCAGCCTCCGGGAGCTGCTCCTGTCCGAGACCCCGGACGAGGAGCAGAGCCGGGCCCGCAGCGACGCCCAGGGACGCTTCACCCTGGAGGGCCTGCGCGAGGGGCCGGTGCGCATAAGGGCCATGGAGGGCAGTGAGTCATTCGAGGAGTCCCCACCCGTGGAGGTTCCTCCCGGGCACGACACGGTGGCCCTGCTGCTGCCGCGCCGGAGCACACTCCAGGGCGAGGTGGTGGACCCGGAGGGAAGGCCCGTCACGAACCTCCGCTTCCGCGTCAACGACGAGCACGTCGACAGTCCCACGGGCCGGTTCGAGGGCATCATCGTGCCCTCGGGGCGCGTCACCCTCGCCGTCATCGCGGAAGGCTTCGCGGTGGAGCGGCGCACCGTCCAGGTCCCGGCGCGAAAGGCGTTCCGCCTCACCGAGCCCATCGTCCTCCAGCCGGGCCGCGAGGTGAGCGGGCGCGTCGTGAAGGACGATGGCTGCACGCCCATTGCCGGGGCCGTCGTCATGCTCGACCGGGAGGCCCCTCCCCGAGATTCCAGGATGGACCCCCTGACCACGCGGACGGATGCGGAGGGCCGCTTCACGCTGAGCCGCCTCGAGCGGGAACCCCTGGTCCTCCGCGTCGACAAGCGGCCGCCCGCGCGCTCCGGCCCGCCGGGTCAGATACCCATGGTGCGCGTGCCCGTGGCGGCCGACGAGGACTCGGTGACGGTGCGCTTCGGTCCCGAGGCCAGCGTTACCGGCGTGGTGACGGACGGTGAGGGACGGCCCGTGGCCGGCGCGGATCTGGGCAGCGATTGCACGTCGTTCTACCAGCCGGTCGATGCCACGGGGCGCTTCGTGCTGCACGGGCTGGAGGGCGGCAGGGAGTGCGTCCTCCACGTCGATGTGTCACGGGCGGAACGGGCGGCCGAGCACTCTCCTCCGCCGCTCGTCTTCACGCCCCGGCGTGTCGTGCTGCCCAAGCGAGGCACCCTGCGCGTGGACCTGACCGCGCGCGAGGGGCCGGCCTCGCTGAGAGTCCGGCTGCCGCGAAAGGACGTGAGTGCGTTCCTGCTGGAGGGAGCGGTCCCCAGGCCATCGACGTGGGAGAAGACCCGTCACCTGTTGATGGGCGCGCTGACGCCCGACCCGCGCTCCCGCCTGTCGCGGTCTCCGGACGCGCCCCATGACGCGCGGATGGAGGCCGTGTTCAGCCAGCTCTCCCCGGGCCACTACACGCTGCTCGTGACGCGGGACGGGTCCGAAGGCTCCGATGTGGCGGTGGTGCATCTGCCCGTGACGCTCGATGGGCCGGGAGCGAAGCAGGTGGAGGTGGACTTCTCCACGGCGCGCACCCTCGCGGCCGAGTAGCGCAGGAGCGAGACTACCGGGAAGCCACGAGACGAACGCCACCCCCGCTTCACGTTTACACCTGCAACGTGAGGACAGAAGCAAGGCGTGTTCGCGAGCTGCCTCCCACGAAACTCGGGAGCTGGACGCGTCGACAATAGAGCGGGCCAGCTCCATTCGAGCTGAAGCTGAGCCTGCCGGAAGGAACCGCACGCATGCCGCGACGACTCGTGTTGATGCTCCTTGGAGTGTTGGCGTCCTGCACCACCACTCCCGGCCCCAGCGCCGTTTCCGGGAACCCCGCGCCGGAGCCCGGCCGTCCGCTCTCGCTACCGGTCCTGTTCAGCGAGAATCGCATCTTGGTAAAGCCCGTGACTCGCGACGGGCAGACGCTGACGTTCTACACGGACACCGGGGGAGGTCTCTTCATCCAGCCGGACCTCGTGACGCGACTGGAACTGCAACGGATCTCCCGAAAGGGAGACAGTGACCGAGTCCTGGACTGGGTGCGGCTTCCCGACTTCCGGCCCGACGCCTGGATACCGGGGCCCGACTGGACCGAGGGCCGGCTTGTCGTGGCGCCGGAGGTCCAGGACCGGTCAGTCTATGGGGATGGGATGCTCGGTCAGGCCTGGTTCGCGGGCCGGGTCTGGACGTTCGACTATCCCGCCGGAAAGCTGTGGCTGCGCGCCGCGGGAGACCTTCCAGAGGTGGCGCCTCCGCACCGGGTGACGCTGGGGTTCCCCGCAGATTCGGAAGGAAAGCGGGAGACGAACTACCCGCGCATCCAGGTCCGGGTGGACGGAGAGACGCTCGACCTGCTCTTCGACACGGGAGCGATGCTGACGCTCACGGAGTCCGCCAGCAAGGTGCTCGCGGATGGCCGGCCGGCGGACCGCGCCACGAGCTTCATCACCCGCTCCACCTACGAGCGCTGGCACCAGCGTCACCCGGACTGGCGGGTCATCGAGGATGGAGACACCCTTATTCCAGGCTCGGCCCTCATCGAGGTTCCCCGCATCGAAGTCGCGGGCCATGAGGTCGGCCCCGTCTGGTTCACCACCCGGCCCGACCCGAACTTCCGTGAGTTCATGTCGCAGTACATGGACAAGCCCATCGAGGGAGCCCTGGGAGGCAATGCGCTGAAGTTCTTTCGGGTGACGGTCGACTACGTCCAGGCCGTGGCCGTCTTCGAGCGCGCGCCCTGAGCAGGCCGGGCTGGGCAGCCGACCGCTCACCGTCATCCGGGAGCCGGTGACGGCGAGCGGCTCCCTCCTCCCATCGCGGCGAGGTGAAGTGGCCCCATGGCCCCGCCC
>NZ_JABBJJ010000176.1 GCF_012933655.1 Pyxidicoccus fallax
CCCGCGCCCGCCGCCGCTCCCGCGGTGGCCCAGAAGGCCGAGCCCGTGAAGGCGGTTCCCGTGTCGGGCAAGGTGGAGGTGGCGCCTGTCCCCACACGCACCACCAACAAGGACGGGGGTGGGTTGAAGGACGCCATCGCCCGCGCGGCGCTGCCCCCCGCCCAGGCCGTGAAGGGCGGCGCCTTCACCCTCCAGCTCTCCGCCTTTCAGGACCGCCAGGAGGCCGACCGCTTCGCCGCTCGGTTGCGCGACCGGGGCTATGCCCCCTATATCCTGGCGGCCGAAGTGCCCGGAAAGGGCACGTGGTACCGCGTCCGCATGGGGAGCTTCGCGACCCGGGATGCGGCCAGCCGGTATCTGGCAGACTTCAAGCGTGAGACCCAGCTCGATGCCTTCGTGGCCGGCACGAACTAGAGCGGGGCGAGGAAGACGGTAAGCATCATGACGACGACGAGGCGGGTGGAGAAGCCCTGGGGACACGAGCTCATCTGGGCCCATACCGAGCGGTACGTGGGCAAGCTGCTGCACGTGAAGCAGGGCCACAAGCTCAGCCTGCAGTTCCACAACCAGAAGGACGAGACCATCCACGTCCAGAGCGGCAAGCTCCTCTTCGTCGTCGACGAGGGCGCCGGGCTCATCGAGAAGGAGATGAACCCGGGCGAGAGCTACCACATCAAGCCGCTCATGAAGCACCGCATGGTGGCGCTGACCGACTGCGACATCCTCGAGGTCAGCACCCCGGAGCTGGACGACGTGGTTCGGCTCGAGGACGCGTACGGCCGCACCGGCACCAGCAAGCCGTAGCCCGCGCGCTCCGCGACGCACGTGGCCGGCGAGCTACTCGCTGGCCGCGTTGTTGGGATTGCGGGTCCACTTGTCCACGGTGCCGTCGCCGTCCAGGTCCTCGCCGATGCGGTCCACCTGGCCGTTCTCCCAGTACTCCCAGTAGTCCACCTTGCCGTCGGCGTTGGTGTCGCGCTCCTTCCGCGCCAGCGTGCCGCGCTCGTAGAAGATGAAGCTGTCCATGCGGCCGTCGCCGTTGACGTCGCGCTCGCGCCGCGTGTTGACGCCCTTCTCGAAGAAGTAGCTGGCGTCCACCTTGCCGTCGTAGTCCAGGTCCAGCGTCTCGCGCGCCGGGTCCCCGTTCGCGTCGAAGTAGCGCGTCAGGTCCACGCGGCCGTCCCAGTTCAAATCCAGCTCCTGGCGCACGCGGCGCTCCTGGTCCGCGCCCTCCGCGTCCTTCTCCGTCACGGTGTACGTCCACACGTCCGGCTTGCCGTCGCCGTTGACGTCCTGCTCCGTCACCTTCTCGCCGCCCGAGCGCTCCGGCTGGATGGCCTCACCCTGGGGCTTGGAGCCCTCCGCCGCCTGGGCCCCACGCTCGGCGGACTTGCCGCCCGCGCAGCCCGCCAGGGCGCCCGCTGCCAGAAAGCCCAACAAGAACAAGCCTTTACCTGAGGTCATGGCGGGACTCCGGGATGGCGGACGGGGGCGTTCGCGTTCGTTTCACGAGATGCTTCCGCCAGCCACGTCATTTCATATATTTTCACATATCGCCATGGCCCGAAAGAAGATCAGCACCACCATCTACATCACTCCGGAGCAGAACGAGCTCCTCAAGGCGCTGAACCAGAAGACGAAGGTGCCCGTGGCCGAGTACATCCGCCAGGGTATCGATCTGGTGCTCGAGAAGTACAAGGCTCAGCTCCCGGGTCAGGCGACCTTCGACGAGCTGTGAGAGAGAGGCGTGACGTGAAGAGCATGCGTGGCAAGCGGGTGGTGGTGCTCGGCGGGGCGGGCTTCGTGGGTTCGCACCTGTGCGAGCGGCTGCTGGATGACGGCGCGGCGTCGGTGGTCGCGGTGGACAACCTCATCACGGGCAACGAGGAGAACCTGCGCACGCTCAACGGGCGTCCGGGCTTCGAATACGTGAAGGCGGACATCGTCGAGGGAATCCCCGTGAAGGGCCCCATCGACTACGTCTTCAACATGGCGTCGCCCGCCTCGCCCATCGACTACGCGCAGCTGCCGCTGGAGACCCTGCGCGTGGGCTCCATCGGCACGGAGAACGGGCTGAAGCTGGCCGAGGCGAACAAGGCCGTCTTCCTCATGGCCTCCACCTCCGAGGTGTACGGTGATCCGCTCGTGCACCCGCAGCGCGAGGACTACTGGGGCAACGTCAATCCCATCGGCCCGCGCTCGGTGTACGACGAGGCCAAGCGCTACGCGGAGGCGATTACGGCCGCCTACGGCCGCAGCCGCGGCGTGCAGGTGCGCATCGTCCGCATCTTCAACACGTATGGCCCGCGCATGCGCCTGAACGACGGCCGCGTGGTGCCGGCCTTCGTGGGCCAGGCGCTCAAGGGCGAGGACTTCACCGTCTTCGGCGACGGCAGCCAGACGCGCTCGTTCTGCTACGTGAAGGACCTGGTGGACGGGCTGGTGCGGCTGATGCTGTCGGACGAGCCCAACCCGGTGAACATCGGCAACCCGCGCGAGATGACCATCCGCCAGTTCGCCGAGGCGGTGCGCGCGGCGGCCGGCGGCGGCGGGAAGATCATCGAGAAGCCGCTGCCCAAGGATGATCCGAAGCAGCGTCAGCCGGACATCACCCGCGCCCGCACCCTGCTGGGGTGGGAGCCGAAGGTGCCCCTGGAAGAGGGTCTGAAGGAGACCATTGCGTGGTTCCGGGAGGTTGCCGGTCGGAAGTCCGCGCCCTAGTTTGGCGGCGGCTTGATTCTTGAAGACTTGTAGGCACTGCGGCCACACCGAAGGGTGGCGGGAGGCAGCTTGAAAGTCCTGGTGACGGGTGGTGCGGGCTTCATCGGCTCGCACGTTTGCGACGAGTTCCTGCGGAGTGGGCACGAGGTCATCGCCCTGGACGACCTGTCCGGCGGCAAGAAGGAGAACCTGGACCCGCGCGTCCGGCTGGTCGTGCAAGACATCCGCAGCCGCGAGGCGGCGGAGCTCATCAAGGCCGAGAAGCCCCAGGTCCTCTGCCACCTGGCGGCGCAGATGGACGTGCGCCGCAGCGTGGATGACCCGAGCTTCGACGCGGACGTGAACATCCGCGGCATGCTCAACCTGCTGGAAGCCGCGCGCGTCTCCGGGGTGAAGAAGGTCATCTTCAGCTCCACCGGCGGCGCCATCTACGGCGAGCAGGATGTCTTCCCCGCGCCGGAGAACCACCCGACGCGGCCGGTGTCTCCGTACGGCGTGTCCAAGGCGGCCGGTGAGCTGTACCTGGGCTACTACCGCGCCCAGTACGGCCTGCCGTACGTGGCGCTGCGCTACGCCAACGTGTACGGCCCCCGGCAGAACCCGCACGGCGAGGCCGGCGTGGTGGCCATCTTCAGCCAGCGGGCGATCGCCGGCCAGGGCTGCACCATCTACGGCGAGGGCAAGCAGACCCGCGACTTCGTCTTCGGGCCGGACGTGGCCCGCGCCAACCGGCTCGCCTTCGAGAAGGACTACGTGGGCGCCATCAACATCGGCACCGGCGTGGAGACGGACATCAACCGCCTCTACGCGCTGCTGGCCGAGGCGGCCGGCTCCTCCGCCCAGGTAACGCACGCGCCGGCCCGGCCGGGCGAGCAGATGCGCTCCTGCATCGACAACGCCCTGGCGAAGAAGGTGCTCGGCTGGGAGCCCACCGTGGACCTGCGCGAGGGCCTGCGCCGCACCATCGCCTTCTTCCGCGAGAAGGCCGGCGCGCCCGCCCGCGCCCACGGCTGAGGCCTTCGAAGCCCTGGGCAGCCCCTGGCGCCCCCCTGAGACTCCGTTCCAGGCCCCTGGAGGCCCGGACGGAGGGCGGGGAGGGCGCCTTTCGCGTTCAAAGGACCTGCCGGAATGGGGGGCCGGCGTGCCCGCGGGCGCCTGTGACGCCCTGGGAACAAAGAGGCTCCCCCGGTGGGTTGCTCGTCTGGCGGGCGTTCGCGCGTAGATTTTCGCGCGATTCCCTGTTACTCACGCCCGCTTCTTCCGACGAGCGCCCTGAACATGCCGGCTGAAAACGCGCACATCCGCAACTTCTGCATCATCGCCCATATCGACCATGGAAAGTCGACGCTGGCGGACCGCCTCCTCGACAAGACGGGGACGCTGAGCAAGCGCGAGGCGCAAGCCCAGTTCCTCGACAACATGGACATCGAGCGCGAACGGGGCATCACCATCAAGGCCCAGTCCGTGCGGATGAACTACACGGCGAAGGACGGCAAGCAGTACGTCCTCAACCTCATCGACACGCCGGGACACGTGGACTTCGCCTACGAGGTGAGCCGCAGCCTCGCCGCGTGCGAGGGCTCGCTGCTGGTGGTGGACGCCTCCCAGGGCGTGGAGGCCCAGACGCTCGCCAACGTCTACATGGCGTTGGACCACGACCTGGAGATCATCCCGGTCATCAACAAGATCGACCTGCCCAGCGCGGACGTGGATCGCACCCGGGCGGAGATCGAAGACGTCATCGGCATCGACGCGTCCGTCGCGGTGCCGGCCTCCGCCAAGGAGGGCATCGGCATCGAGGAGATCCTCGAGTCCGTGGTGCAGCGCGTGCCGCCCCCGAGCGGCTCGCCGGACGCGCCCCTCAAGGCCCTCATCTTCGACTCCTGGTACGACAACTACCGGGGCGTGGTGACGCTGGTGCGCGTGCTGGAAGGCACGCTGAAGCTGAAGCAGAAGATCAAGCTCTGGAGCAACAACAAGGTCTTCGAGGTGCAGGAGCTGGGCGTGTTCAGCCCGTTCTCCCGCCCGGTGCCGCAGCTCATGGCGGGCGAGGTGGGCGTGCTCGTCGCCAACGTGAAGGAGCTGCAGGACGCGAAGGTGGGCGACACCGTCACCGAGGAGGCCCGTCCCACGGACGCGCCGTTCCCGGGCTTCCAGGAAGTGAAGCCGATGGTGTTCTCCGGCATCTTCCCGGTGGACTCCGCCGAGTACGAGAACCTGCGCGACGCCCTGGCGAAGCTGAAGCTCAACGACGCCGCCTTCACCTACGAGCCCGAGTCCTCCACCGCGCTGGGCTTCGGCTTCCGCTGCGGCTACCTGGGCCTCTTGCACATGGAAATCGTCCAGGAGCGCCTGGAGCGCGAGTACAACCTGGACCTCATCACCACCGCGCCCAGCGTGGTGTACCGCATCACCACCAGCAAGGGTGAGGTGCTGCTGGTGGACAACCCGGCCAAGCTGCCGCCGGTGCAGAGCATCGAGAAGTTCGAGGAGCCCCTCCTCACCTGCCACATCCACGTCCCGAACGACCACCTGGGCGCCATCCTCAAGCTGTGCCAGGACCGGCGCGGGGTGCAGAAGGACATGAAGTACCTGGGCAGCACCGGGCAGCGCGTGCAGGTGACGTACGAGATGCCGCTGGCGGAGGTGGTGTTCGACTTCTTCGACAAGCTGAAGAGCGTGTCGCGCGGCTACGCCAGCCTCGACTACGAGCTGTCCGGCTACGCGGAGGCGGACCTGGCCCGGCTGGACATCCTCATCAATGGGGACCCGGTGGATGCCCTCAGCGTCATCGTGCACCGCGAGCGCGCCTACCTGCGCGGCCGCGAGGTGTGCCAGAAGCTGAAGGAGGTCATCCCGAAGCAGATGTACGAGGTGGCCATCCAGGCGGCGATTGGCGCGAAGATCATCTCGCGTGAGACCATCTCCGCCATTCGCAAGAACGTGCTCGCCAAGTGCTACGGCGGCGACATCAGCCGCAAGCGCAAGCTCCTCGAGAAGCAGAAGGAGGGCAAGAAGCGCATGAAGCAGGTGGGCACGGTGGACATCCCGCAGGAAGCCTTCCTCGCGGTCCTCAAGACGGAGCAGTAGTCCATGAACGCGGCCAGTCCCTCCGCCACCCCTCCCGTGAAGCTAGGCGCGGCGATGGCCGCCCGTCGCACGCCCGAGCAACTGCGCGCCCGCCGCGCCCTGGTGTGGCGCGAGATGCTCACCAGCCTGTGGGCGCCGCTGTGCATCATCGGCCTGGCCTTCATCCCGTACACCGTCCTCATCGAGTTCGTCCCCGCGGCGGCCGCCTGGGCGCAGCCGCTGATGAAGGGGCTGGGCCTGCTGATGGTGGCGTACTTCGTGGCGCTGCTCGTCTGGCGCAACGTGTCCCCGAAGGAGAAGGCGCTGCGCGGGCTGCGCCACGAGGCGCACGAGCTCATCTCGGAGAACGAGCGCATCCTCGCGAAGCCGCACGTGCGGGAGAAGCTGGGCGCGCAGGTGCCCGAGCGCATCGCCGAGCAGGCCCTGCGCGTGGAGGCCGCGTCCGTGGAGGCCAACGCGGAGCAGCTGCGCGCCGAGGTGAAGGCGCTGGAGACGCTGACGGCGCAGCACCTGGGGCCCTACCGCAAGCAGTCCGCCATGGACTTCGTGGGCGGCTTCGGCAAGGCGCTGCTCATCGCCCTGGTCATCCGCACCTTCATCGTGGAGCCGTACCGGATTCCGTCCGGCTCCATGCTCCCCACGCTGGAGATTGGCGACCAGGTCTTCGTCAACAAGTTCATCTACGGGGTGCGCCTGCCGTACACGAACGTGGTGCCGTTCGTCATCGTCCGGCGGCCGGAGCGCGGGGACGTCATCGTCTTCAACAACCCCGTGGACGAGTCCAAGGACTACATCAAGCGCGTGGTGGGGCTGCCCGGTGACAAGGTCGAAATCATCGACGGCGTCATCCACATCAACGGCCAGCCGCGCACGCGCGAGCGCGTGGCCGCCGACTTCACCGTCCACAACATCACCGACGACGGGCGCTGGTACGACCAGCAGGAGACGCTCTTCCGGGAGAAGCTGGGAGAGACGGAGCACCTGATGCTCCAGGAGATGTCGCGCCAGCCGCCTCGCGAGGGCCCCTACGAGGTGCCGCCGGGCCACGTCTTCGTCATGGGCGACCACCGGGACTACAGCGCGGACAGCCGCCACGGCCTGGGCGTCACCGGCTACGGCAGGGCGGAGTACGTCCCGTACGGCCACATCAAGGGCAAGGCCATGGTGGTGTGGTTGTCACTGGGCTACCACGGCCTGCTGCACGGCCTCTTCGGCGGCACCGGCCTGCGGGTGGATCGCTTCTTCGAGCCGGTCCGCTGACGCACACCCCGGGAGCGGCCGGCCCGGCGTTCCACGCACGGTGCTTGACGCGCCGTGCGGCGCGGGGTACGCGGCGGCCCCGGCCATGAGACACCTCCTCGGAATCGAAGGCTGGCGCCGGGACGAGCTGGAAGCGCTGCTCGACAAGGCGCAGGCACACCTGCCCGGTAAGCCGGATACCACCCACATTCTTCGCGGAAAGGTGGTGGCGAACCTCTTCTTCGAGGACTCCACCCGGACGCGGACCTCGTTCCACATGGCCGCCAAGGGGCTGGGCGCCAGCGTGATGAACTGGACCCAGTCGGGCTCCTCCGTGTCCAAGGGCGAGACGCTGCTGGACACCGCGCGCAACATCGAGGCGACGGGGCCGGTGGCCATCGTCATGCGGCACAAGTCCTCGGGCGCGCCGCACCTCGTCGCGAAGCACGTGCGCTGCGCCGTCATCAACGCCGGTGACGGCACCCACGAGCACCCCTCCCAGGCGCTGCTGGACGCCTTCACGCTGCGCCAGCGCTGGGGCGCGCTGGACGGGCGCACGGTGCTCATCGTCGGCGACCTCTTGCACAGCCGCGTGGCCCGCTCGAACCTCCTGTGCCTCAAGGCGCTGGGCGCGCGCGTGGTGATGTGCGGCCCGCCCACGCTGATTCCCCCGGGGCTCGAGTCCCTGGGCGCGGAGGTGACGCACAACCTGGACGCGGTGCTGCCCCAGGCGGACGCGGTCATGTGCTTGCGCCTCCAGCTGGAGCGGCAGAGCGAGAACTTCCTGCCCTCCATTCGCGAGTTCTCCCGGCTGTTCGGCCTCAACCCCGCCCGCGAGGAGCGGATGAAGCCGGAGGCGGTGGTGATGCACCCGGGCCCCATCAACCGCGGCGTGGAGATTTCCCCTGCGGTGGCGGACGGGCCCCGCAGCGTCATCCTGGAGCAGGTGTCCAACGGCGTGGCCGTGCGGCGGGCCATCCTGGAGGTGTGTGCGTCATGAGCTCCACGGTGCTCTTCCGGCGGGGACGTGTCATCGACCCGCGCAATGGCGTGGACGGCATCCGCGACGTGCTGGTGCGCGACGGCAAGGTGGCCGAGGTGTCCGAGGCCCTGCTGCCCGTGCCCTCCAGCGCCGAGGTGGTGGATGCCAGCGGCAAGTGGGTGCTGCCGGGCTTCATCGACCTGCACGTGCACCTGCGCGAGCCGGGCGAGGAGGGCAAGGAGACGGTCCTCACCGGCTGCCGCGCCGCGGTGGCGGGCGGCTTCACCGCCGTGGTGGCCATGCCCAACACCAAGGTGGTCAACGACAACGGCATCGTGACGGAGCTCATCCTGTCGCGCGCCCGCGCCGCCAACCTCTGCCACGTGTACCCCGCCGGGGCGATTACCAAGGGCCTCAAGGGCGAGGAGATGGCGGAGATGGGCGAGCTGGTGTCCGCCGGCTGCGTGGCCATCACCGACGACGGGCGCCCCGTGATGAACGCGGCGCTGATGCGGCGCGCGCTCCAGTACTCCACCCAGTTCGACGTCCCCATCATGGTCCACGAGGAGGACCTGACGCTGTCCGCCGGCGGCGCCATGCACGAGGGCCCCACCTCCACGCGCCTGGGCCTGCGCGGCATTCCCGCCTCGGCCGAGGTGGCCATGGTGGCGCGCGACCTGGTGCTGCTCGAGGAGACGGGCGCCCGGCTGCATTTGGCCCACGTGTCCTGCGAGGGCAGCGTGCGCCTCATCCGCGAGGCGAAGCGGCGCGGGCTGCGCGTCACCTCCGAGGTGACGCCGCACCACCTCATCCTGGATGACCGGGCGGTGGAGGGCTACGACACCCACGCGAAGATGGCGCCGCCTTTGCGCTCCAACCGGGACGTGGAGGCGCTGCGCGAGGCCATCGCCGACGGCACGGTGGAGGCCATCGCCACGGACCACGCGCCGCACGGCGTGCTGGACAAGCTGGTGGAGTTCGAGAAGGGCATCAACGGCATCATCGGGCTGGAGACGGCCTTCAGCCTGACGATGGAGCTGGTGCACTCAGGCGTGCTCCCCCCGAAGCGGGCGGTGGAGCTCCTGACGCACGGGCCGGCGAAGGCATTCGGCCTGCCGGGCGGTCACCTGGCCCCCGGGGCCCCGGCGGACGTCACGGTGGTGGACCCCTCGGAGGAGTGGACGGTGGACGCTCACCGGTTCCATTCCCGCAGCAGGAATACGCCCTTCCATGGCCGCAAGCAGCAGGGGCGGGTGGTACAGACGTGGGTGGGAGGCCGCAAGGTCTTCGAGAACGGCCAGGTCGGCCTGAGCAAGGAGTCGCGGTGATGACGAAGCGGGCAGTGCTCGCGCTGGCGGATGGCACCACCTTCGAGGGCCGCGCTTTCGGCGCGGTCGGCGAGACGGTGGGTGAGGTGGTCTTCAACACGTCCATGTTCGGCTACCAGGAGGTCCTCACGGATCCCTCCTACGTCGGGCAGATCGTCACCATGGCGTACCCCGAGATGGGCAACGTCGGCGCCACTCCGCTGGACGAGGAGGGCGCGAAGGTGCACGCGGTGGGCATGGTGGTGCGTGCCCTCACGGAGAACCCCTCCAACTGGCGCGCGAAGGAGACGCTGGACGCGTACCTCAAGCGCAACGGCGTGGCGGGCATCGAGGGCCTGGACACCCGCCGGCTGGTGCGCCACCTGCGCACGCACGGCGCGCAGATGGGCGTCATCTCCAGCGAGGGGCACTCCACCGCCGCCCTCGTCGAGCGCGCCCGCACCGCGCACGGCATGGAGGGCATGGACCTGGCCACCGGCGTCTCCACCAAGGCGCCGTACACCTTCACCACGCCGTCGCCGGACGTGTTCACCGGGGTGGGGGAGATGCACGCGCCGCCCACGCCGCGCTTCGACGTCGTCGCGTACGACTACGGCCTGAAGAAGTCCATGCTCCACTTCCTCGTGGACGCGGGCTGCCGGGTGACGGTGGTGCCGTCGAACACCACGGCGGAAGAGGTGCTCGCGCGCAAGCCCCACGGCGTGTTCCTGGCCAACGGCCCGGGCGACCCGGCCGCGGTGAAGGGCGCGGACCGCACCGTGGCGGCCCTGTTGGGCAAGGTGCCGGTGTTCGGCATCTGCCTGGGGCATCAAATCATGGCCCTGGCCCTGGGCGGCCGGACGTACAAGATGAAGTTCGGCCACCGCGGCGCCAACCAGCCCGTCAAGGACCTGACGACGGGCAAGGTGGAGATCACCGCGCAGAACCACGGCTTCGCCGTGGACGACGCCAGCCTCAAGGGCAAGGCCGTCGTCACCCACATCAACCTCAACGATGGCACCGTGGAGGGCCTGGCCGTCCCGGACGCGCGGGCCTTCAGCGTGCAGTACCACCCCGAGGCCTCGCCCGGCCCGCATGATGCGCGCTATCTCTTCGGCCGGTTCGCGAAGCTGATGGCGGAGTAGGATGGCGCACCGTCTATGGACTCTTCGCTGTCACCGCTCTCGTATCAGCCGTACCTGGACCAGCTCATCGCCTTCGGCAGCCAGGAGCCCCGCAAGGAGGACCTCATCGCCGCCAAGGCGGAGTACTTCCGCCTGACGGGAGAGGTGTTCGAGGACGACAAGTTGTTCGAGCTGCGGATGGCGTCGTTCCTCGACTACTACCTCTACGACCGCGTCTCGCCGCTCACCGGCAAGACGCCGGCCGCGGAGCTGTACGAGCAGCGCCTGGCGAACGCGCCTCCCGAGGAGGCCAACGCCTTCCGCAGCTTCACCGAGACGGTCCACGGCCTCTTCGAGGTCCGCAAGCTGGGCAAGGGCGAAATCCGCCTGCGCGAGCTGTACTCCGGCAAGGACTTCGACGTGACGGAGCGCCGTCACATCGCCGGCCTGGAGACGGGGGACATCATCGAGGCCCGCCTCATCCCCTTCGGTGGCCACCTGCTGTTCTCCTCCGCGTTCTGCTACCACCCGCGCGTGGCCGTGAAGGCCATCAAGGCCGAGGTGAAGCGCCGAAAGAAGAAGGAGCCGGAGCGCACCCCCAACGAGCTCGTCTGGGAGTGCGCCCGCCGCGCCCTCAACGTGGAGCGCTACCGCCAGCTCCCCGTCGAGAAGCTCTACGACTTCGAGCAGAAGGTGCTCTGAGTCCTTCCGCCCTCGCCCCGGAAGGCGCCTTCCGGGGCGGGGCAGGGCGTTGCGCCGCGTTTCTTCAGATGCGGTGGATGCTCATCAGGTTGGTGTTGCCGGGCACGTTGAGCGGCACCCCTGCCACCACCACCACGGGCGTGCCCGGCTTGCAGATGCCCTCCGTGTGGCACAGCTGGCGCACCTGCTTGAGCATGGCGTCCGTGGAGTTCACCCGGCCCACCTGGTGGCCGGACACGCCCCAGTAGAGCGCCATCCGGTTCACCGTGGAATCGTTCGGCGTCAGCCCGACGATGCGCGCGTGCGGGCGGAACTCGGAGATGAGGCGCGCGGTGTGGCCGCTCTCCGTGTAGGCGACAATCGTCTCGATGCCCAGCTGCGTCGCCGCCGCCACCGCCGCCGCCGCCACGCCGGTGCCCAAATCTTCCGAGCGCTCGAAGGGCGAGTGGTGCTGGTGCTTCACCACGCCGCGCTCCGTCTCCTCGACGATGCGCGCCATGGTGGCCGCGGCCTCGGTGGGGTAGCGGCCCGCGGCCGTCTCGCCCGACAGCATGACGGCGTCCGCGCCGTCGAGGATGGCGTTGGCCACGTCCGACACCTCGGCGCGCGTGGGCCGCGGGTTGCCCACCATGCTCTCCAGCATCTCCGTGGCGACGATGACGAGGCCACCCCGGCGGTTCACCTCGCGCACCATGCGCTTCTGGATGGCCGGCAGCTGCTCCAGCGGCATCTCCACGCCCAGGTCGCCACGCGCCACCATGACGCCGTCCGCCACCGCGGCGATGGCCTCCAGGTTCTCCACCGCCTGGGGCTTCTCAATCTTGGCGATCAGCGGCGTCTTGTTCTTCTTCACGTGCTCGCGCGCCTTGTGGATGTCGGCCGCGGTGCGCACGAAGGAGAGCGCCACGTAGTCCACGCCCACCTCCTGGCCGAAGGCCAGGTCGTCCGCGTCCTTGCGCGTAATCGTGGGGACGGACATGGGCGAGCCCGGCAGGTTCAGCCCCTTCTTGTCCTTCAGGAGCCCGCCCACCTCCACCCGGCAGGTGACGTCCGGGCCGGACACCTTCAGCACCCGCAGCCTCACCCGGCCGTCGTCCAGGAGGACGTCGTCGCCGCGCACCACGTCCTTCACCAGCGACTTGATGGGGGTGGGGATGATGGTGCCCTGGCCCATCACCGAGCGCGTCGTCACCGTCACCGTCTGGCCGGCCTTCACGGTGAGCTGCCCGCCCTCGAACTTGCCCAGGCGGATCTTGGGCCCCTGGATGTCCTGGAGGATGGCCACCGGCGTCCCCAGCCTTTTGGCCACCTTGCGGATGGTGGCCACGCGCTGGCGGTGCTCCTCGTGGGTGCCGTGGGAGAAGTTCAGCCGCGCCACGTTCATCCCCGCGCGGATGAGGCCTTCAATCACTTCGGGCGTGTCGGAGGAGGGCCCCAGGGTGCAGATGATTTTCGCCTTGCGCATATGCGCGGGCATCCTAGGCGGCCGGGTGGCCGGCTTGACAGCCTCGCACGCTGACGACTATTTCTTTCGCCCCATGCGAGGCACCCGCCGTACCGGAGCCTCGTGGCCACCTTGCGTGCTCTCGTCGTCGGAGAGAGAAAGCCCGGCTACCCTGGGAGGGGGGGCCGGGCTTTTTGCATCTACAGCTCGATTTCCGTCCTACAGCTCGATTTCCTTCCCCTGGCCCTTGGGCGGGACGATGGGGGGATGCCCCGGGGGCATCGAGTTCGTGTCCATGTCGATGGGCGGCTGGGACGGGGCGCCGGGCATCCCGGGCATGGGCATGGGCATGGGCGTGGCGTCCTCCTCCATCATCCCACCAGGGCCGCTGCCACCCACGCCGGGGCCGCCCTCCTGGAGGCTCTCGATTTCATCGCGGCTGATGCCGGCGAGCGTCAGCACCTTGCGCGTGACGCGGATGCGGGCGTGGCTGGTGAGCGCCATGGCGATGGAGTCCGAGGGGCGCGCGTCCAGCGTCATCTTCCGCTTGCCCTGCTCCAGGAAGAGGCGGCCGGAGTAGACGTTGTCGCGGAGGTCGTCGATGCGAACCTCGGTGACGCGGCCGCCGAGCTTCTTCACCACGTCGTCCAGCAGGTCCTGCGCGAGCGGCTGGGGTGGGTCCCGCTCGGCCAGCCGGAAGGCGATGGACACCGCCGAGGCCTCGTCCACGAAGACGGGGAGGACGATGGCCCGGTCCTTCGTGGTCAGCACGACGGCGTGCGTCTGCGCCTCCATCAGCGGGACGACGTCCTGGACCTCCAGGTCCACCAGCTCGGAGCAGGCCTTGGGGTCCTCTCCCTTGTCGGTGATGCACGGCTCCGGGCCGGCGCCGGTGACGGACGCGGCAATGGCTCCCTGCGGGGTGAAGGCTGGCAGGAGGAGCAGCCCTCCCAGCGCCAGCAAAACTGCTGAGAGAGGTGCGACGAAGAGAGTGGCGCGGTTGGGCGTTTTCACACCACTAACCTACGCACCCGGGTCCCCCCCGGGAGGGCGCCTCTCTGGGCGCGGATGGCCCGGTGAGGCGCTGACGCTCACCGGGCTGGAGGGCAGGCGAGCAGCCGCCTAGCGACGATCGTCGTCCTCGTCGTCGTCGTCGTAGTCCTCGTCGTCATCGACGTCCTCGTCCTCGTCCTCATCCTCGTCGAGGTCGTCGTCCTCCTCCGACTCCTCCTCGTCCTCGTCGACATCCTCGTCGTCGAGCGTGTCCTCCACGTCCACGGACTCGAGCGTCATGGAGACGGCGAACTTCTTGTCCAGCGCGGCGATCTGCGCGCGCATCTCCGTGAGCGCCGCGACGAAGTCCTCCGTCAAGTTGGCGGGCGCCTTCGCGTCGCAGTGGGGGCAGACGATCTTCTCGGTGCCCTCGATGAGGTCCTGGGCGTCCAGCTCGAAGCTCGCCTCGCACTTCTGGCAGGTGAAGTCGATGCTCATGTCGGGCGCGGCATACAAAGCCCTCCAACCGGCTGTCAACGTCGGAGACGCGAGGTGCTGCTGGCGGGCCCCTCCTGGCATCCGCTAGCGTCCCGGTCATGGAACTTCCGAAGACCGTCGTTCACGCGCTCCACGACCGGGCCAATCAGCAGGATCAACAGCCGGCCATGTGGACGAAGCGGGGGGGCGCCTATGTGCCTACCTCGTGGGCCGAGTACGCGCAGCGGGTGCGGCGCTTCGCCCTGGGGCTGAGGGCCCTGGGGTTCGAGGCGGGCCAGCCGGCGGGCATCCTCAGCTTCAACCGAGAGGAGTGGCACGTGGCGGCCCTGGCCACCATCGCCATGGGCGGCGTGCCGGTGGGGCTCTACACCACCAGCTCGGTGGATCAGCTCGAGTACATCCTCGGACACTGCGAGGCCACCGTCCTCGTGGTGGAGAACGAGAAGCACCTGCGCACGGGCCTCGCCCTGCGCCAGCGGCTGCCGAAGCTGCGGCACCTCATCGTCATGGACGCGCCGTCGCCCCTGCCGGAAGGCGTCCTGACGTACGCGGACGTCCTCGCCCGGGGCACCGGCGTGGACGAGGGGCCCTACTGGGACAGCGTCAACGCGCTGAAGCCCGAGGCCATGGGCACCCTCATCTACACCTCCGGCACCACCGGCCACCCCAAGGGGGTGATGCTCAGCCACCACAACCTGGTGTGGACGGCGCTGCAGCTCGTGTCGTCGGTGGAGTTCGGCCGGGCCGGCCAGCCCTCGCTCATCTCGTATCTGCCACTGTCCCACATCGCCGAGCAGATCATCTCCCTCCACTGTCCGCTGCTGCGGGGCATCCAGGTGTACTTCGCGCAGTCGGTGGACCAGATGCCGGAGGCGCTGAAGGAGGTGCGCCCCAGCTTCTTCTTCGGCGTGCCGCGCGTGTGGGAGAAGTTCAAGGCCAAGGCGGATGCCGGGCTGAACTCGCAGCCGCCCCTGAAGCGCAAGCTGGTGGACTGGGCGCGGGGGGTGGCCATGGAGCGCCACACCCGGCGCCTGCGCCATGAGCGGCTCCCCGTGCTGCTGGAGGCGCAGTACCAGCTGGCGCAGCGGCTCGTCTTCGCCCCGCTGAAGGCGCGCATCGGCATGGACCGGGTGGAGTTCTTCGCCACCGCGGCGGCGCCCATCGGCCGGGACGTGCTGGACTTCTTCGCCTCCATCGACATGGTCCTCCACGAGGTGTGGGGCATGACGGAGGTGACGGGCCCGGGCACCGTCAACACCGAGGACCACACGAAGCTGGGCTCGGTGGGCCGGGCGATGATGGGTGTCGAAATCCGCATCGCCGAGGACGGCGAAATCCTCGTGCGCGGCGGCAACGTCTGCATGGGCTACTACAAGAACGAGGCGGCCACCTCGGAGCTCCTGGAAGACGGGTGGCTGCACACCGGAGACGTGGGCCAGCTCGACGCGGAGGGCTACGTCCACATCACCGGCCGCAAGAAGGACATCATCGTCACCTCCGGCGGCAAGAAGACGGCCCCGGGCAACATCGAGGAGCTGCTGAAGTCGCTGCCGGGCGTGGGCAACGCGCTGGTGGTGGGAGACCGGCGCAACTACCTCGTGGCCCTGCTGGTGCTGGACCCGGAGAAGGCGCGCAACCTGGCGAAGGAGAAGGGCTGGCCGGAGGACCCGGCCGTCCTGGCCGAGGATTCGCGCCTGCAGCAGCTCCTCCAGGCCGCCGTGGAGCGCGACATCAACCCGAAGCTGTCCCGCTTCGAGACCATCAAGCGCTTCGCGGTGATTGGGAAGGAGTTCTCCGTGGATGGCGGCGAGCTGACGCCCAAGCTCAGCGTCCGCCGCAAGGTGGTGGAGGCCAAGTACGCCACCCTCATCGAGGCCCTCTACGCGGAGACGAAGCACGGCGCCGACGCGGCCCAGACAGGCTGAGTCGAGGCCGGGGGAGGGGGGCCCTCGTGGGCGCCTCCTCCCGGACCGCGGGCCCGGTGGAAAAGCAGAAGGGGCGGGGAACCCTTCCAGGTCCCTCGCCCCTTCGTGCTTCAGGCCCGCGCGAGGCGGGCCCTGTCAGCGCGGCCTACTTGCCGGCGCGCTTGTCCATGGCGACGTAGTCGCGGCGCTTGGCGCCCGTGTACACTTGGCGCGGGCGGGCGATCTTCTGCTCCGGGTCCTTGACCATCTCCTCCCACTGCGCGCACCAGCCCACCGTGCGGGGGATGGCGAAGAGCACCGGGAACATCTCCACCTGGAAGCCCATCGCCTCGTAGATGAGGCCCGAGTAGAAGTCGACGTTCGGGTACAGCTTCCGCTTCACGAAGTAGTCGTCCTCGAGGGCGATGCGCTCCAGCTCGACGGCGATGTCCAGCAGCGGGTTCTTGCCCGTGACGTCGAAGACCTCGTCGGCCACGCGCTTGATGACCTTGGCGCGCGGGTCGTAGGACTTGTAGACGCGGTGACCGAAGCCCATCAGCTTCTTCTCACCCTCGCCGCTCTTCACGGACTTGATGAAGTCCGGAATCTTCGAGACGTGGCCGATCTCCCGGAGCATGCGGAGCACGGCCTCGTTGGCGCCACCGTGCAGCGGGCCGTAGAGGGCGCCGATACCGGCGGTGACGGCGGAGTACGGGTCCACCTCGGACGAGCCCACCGTGCGCACGGACGTGGTGGAGCAGTTCTGCTCGTGGTCCGCGTGGAGGATGAAGAGCACGTCCAGCGCGCGCTCCAGCACCGGGTGCACCTTGTAGGTGGTGGTGCCGATGCGCTTGATCATCGCCAGGAAGTTGGCGACGTAGGACAGGTCGTTGTCCGGGTAGATGTACGGCAGGCCCATGCTGTGCCGGTAGGAGAACGCGGCAATGGTGGGCATCTTCGCGATGAGGCGCGTGATCTGGATGCGGCGGCTGCGCTCATCCTTGATGTTCTTCGCGTCCGGGTAGAAGCCGGAGAGCGCGGCGACGGTGGAGCCCAGCATGGACATGGGGTGCGCGTCGTAGCGGAACCCGTCCATGAAGGACTTCACGTTCTCGTGCACGTACGTGTGGTGCGTGACGAGGTGGATGAACTGGTCGAGCTCCTTCTGCGTCGGCAGCTCGCCGTTCAGCAGGAGGTAGGCGACCTCCAGGAAGCTGGACTTCTCCGCGAGCTGCTCGATGGGGTAGCCGCGGTACTCCAGGATGCCCTTGTCGCCGTCGATGAAGGTGATGGCGCTCTTGGTGTTCGCTGTATTGAGGAACGCCGGGTCGTACCCCATCAGACCGAAGTCATCGTCACTTACTTTGATCTGGCGGAGTGCATTGGTGCGAATACAGCCGTTCTCGACCGGGATTTCGTACGTCTTCCCGGTCCGATTGTCGGTGATCGTCAGCGTGTCCTTGGCCATGGGGCGGAGATTTCACAGGGCGCAATGCGCTTTCAACAAAAAAGAACGCCAAGTCCGGAGGGCGGACACTGATGGTCCTTATGACTCTGGAGAAATCTGGACGCCGGAACGGGAAAGCTGGCGCCAGAAGCCGGGGAAGCTCTTCTCCACGCACTCGGGGCCGGTGAGGACGAGTGGGGTACCGGACAGCACGGAGAGTGTGGCGGATGTCATCGCCAGGCGATGGTCGCCCCGGCTGTCCATGGCGAAGCGGGTGGGAGGCGCGGCCGGAGGGCGGATTTCGAGCGTCTCGCCCTGGAGGTCCGTGGTGCCTCCGTAGGCCGCCACGAGGGAGCGGATGCCCTCCAGGCGGTCACTCTCCTTCACCCGGAGGATGCCCACGTCGGTGAGGGTAGAGGGGGCCGGCAGCACACACGCGAGCGCCGCCAATGTGGGCAGGAGGTCCGGACATTCCTTCCCGGAGGCCTTCAGCCCCCCGGACAGCTTCCCCTCGACCTTCAGCGTGTAGGGCGACCCGGCGGGAACGGCCTTCAGGCCCACCTGCTGGATGAGGCGGACGATGGCGTCATCCGGGTGCGCACTGCCCGTGTCCGCCCGCTCCGCCGTGCCGCCCGCCTTCCAGGCGATGAGCAGGAGGTAGCCCAGCGAAGACCAGTCCCCCGGCAGCGACGGCACGGTGGGGGGCGCCACGTACCCGGTCACCGTGTAACGGGAAGGTGACTCCTCCAGGACGAAGCCGAAGCGCTTCAGCCACGTCACCGTCAGGTCCAGGTAGCCGGCGCTGGTCAGCGTGCCCTCGATTTCCACGCTCCACGCGCGGCGCTCGCGCAGGTACAGCGCCGCGCAGCCCAGCAGCAGGCTGGAGGCGTACTGGCTGCTCTGCGCGCCCGGCACGCGGAACACCGGGGCCACGCCGGAGGTGTCCTTCGGCGCGCACAATTCCACGGGCCAGGGCGAGCCCTCCGTGAGGGTGAGCCCCGCGGGCCCGAGCGCGTCGCGCAGCGAGGTGAAGAGCGGGCCGTGGGGACGCTCTCCCAGGCGGGGCGTACCCGTCAGGCGCACGTGGGCGCCGGGCGTCACCGCCACCTGGGTGGCGAGGATGCGAAAAGGGGCGCCGCCGTCCGCGCAGTCCACGTCGCGGACCGGGCCCGCGGGCAGGCGCAGGGCCTCCACGCCCCGGCGCAGCACGCGGACGTCGGCGGGGAGGTCCTCGTCGGACTCGGCCTGCACCGAGGGCAGGGGCCAGGAGCCGGTGAGGTGGCCCAGCACCAGCGCTCGCTGCGCGTCCGACTTGGACACCGGCGGGGTGAGGGGCGAGGCGCGCAGCCCGCGCGGGTCCACGAGGATGCGGGACGTGCTGGTCGTACTCACGGGCGGACTCCCTTCGTCCAGGCGGGCCACAGCGCGCGCCATGAGGACTCGGCGACGTCGCGGACCTCGGTGGCGCCAATGGCCGTCAACAGCACCATGCGCAGCTCCCCCTTCGCGCCCGCCTTCTTGTCGGCGTTGAGGAGCGTCACCACGTCCTTCATCGGGGCGCGGCCGAGCAGGGCGGCGGCCCGCTCACGGCCGAGCACGCCGGGGCCCTGTGCGAGCGCCTCCTCGGCCTGGGCGGCCACGGGCTCGGGCGTCACGCCCAGGAGCCGGCCCACGTCCAGGGCCAGCAGCATGCCCAGGCCCACCGCGTCGCCGTGGGACAGCTTGAAGCGCGACACGCTCTCCAGCACGTGGCCGAAGGTGTGGCCGAAGTTGAGCACGCGGCGCAGGCCCTGGTGCTCGTACGGGTCCTGCGTGCAGACGCGCTCCTTGAGGCCACGCGCGTCCTTCACCAGCTTGTTCAGCTCGGGTGGCTTGCGGACGTAGCGGCGGAAGAGGGTGGCATCGAGGCTGATGACCATCTTCCACGCTTCCAGCGAGCCCTCGCGGACCTGCGTCTCGGAGAGGGTGGAGAAGAACTCCGGGCACAGCCAGCCCTCTTCGGCGTAGTGGAAGACGCCGGCGGGGTTCTTCACCACGCGGCCCTTCACGGTGAGGTCCACCGCGCCCTTGCCGCCGAGGCTGCTGTCCACCGCGGCCAGCAGCGTGGTGGGCACCTGCACCAGCCGCACGCCGCGCTTGAGCAGGTGCGCGGCCACGGTGGACACGTCGCCCACGGTGCCTCCGCCCACCGCCAAGAGGGTGCCGGAGCGCGGCATGGACAGGCTCGCGGCCAGCACCTTCTCCAGCGCGGTGAACGTCTTGGCGCTCTCGCCGCCGACGAGCTGGACGATGGCGCGGGGCTTGCGGGCCTCCAGCGTGGAGATGAGGGTGGGGTGGAGCTTCGCGACGGTGCGGTCCACCACGGCCACGCTGCCCTCGGGGAGGCTCGCGGCCAGGCGGGAGAAGGTGCCCCAGCGGTCGTTCGTGGGGCGGTACGCCCCGGGGGGAAGGAAGCTGGTCGTCATAGGCTGTGCGGGCGGGCGTTCATCTGCAGGACGAGATCGGCGATGACCATCGACACCATGGCCTCCAGCACCGGGACGGCGCGGGGCATGATGCAGGGGTCGTGGCGTCCGCCCTTCGCGTGCTCCATCAGCGTCGCGGGGGGCTTGAAGAAGGCGCGCACCTGCATGGGCTCGCCGTTGGCGAGGCCGCCCTGGATGCCGCCGTAGTTGTCCTTCACGGCGTGGAACTGGGTGCCGGGCTGGCCGATGCGCTGGAGCAGGTCCGGCGGTCCCCAGACGACGCCCGTCACGGCGCCGATGCTGCCGAGCGCCTGGGCGATGAGCGCCTTCACCTTGCCGAAGATGGGCTCTCCCAGGCCCACGGGCAGGCCCTCCACGCGCACGTCGATGGAGCCGCCCAGGCTGTCTCCGGCCTCCTTCGCGGCCAGGATGCGGCGGGACATCTCGTCGCGGATGTTCGCGTCCGGGCAGCGCGTGGCATGGGCGTCCACCTGCTCGCGGGTGAGGCCGGGCGCGGGAACGGAGGCCACGAGTTCACCGACCTGGGACACGTACGCGACGGTGCGGATGGAGGGCAGGTCGCGAGCGAGGTACGCCTCGGCGATGGCGCCGCCGATGACGCGGCAGAGCGTCTCGCGCCCGCTGGTGCGGCCGCCGCCGCGGTGGTCGCGGTGCTTGAAGCGCTCGCGCCACACGGCGTCCGCGTGGCCGGGCCGGTCCTCCTGCTTCAGCTTCTCGTAGTCGCCCGAGCGCTGGTTCGTGTTGCGCACGATGGCGGCGATGGGCGTGCCGAGCGTCTTGTCCTCGAAGACGCCGGAGAGGATTTCCACCTGGTCCGGCTCGCTGCGGGCGGTGGTGATGGAGGACTGGCCGGGGCGGCGGCGGTCCAGGGCCACCTGGATCTGCTCGCGCGTGAGCGGGACGCCAGCGGGGCAGCCGTCGATGACGGAGCCGAGCGCGGGCCCGTGGCTCTCGCCAAAGGTCGTCAACCGGAAGAGGGTTCCAAAGGTGTTCATGTCGCTGACTCCCAGAGCTGGCGCTGCCGCCGGGCCTGTGCGACGAACCACGCCGCGCCCAGCATGACCGGCGTGCCTCCTCGGCGGGAAATCTCCGCGGCGACGCGCCGGCCCGGGGCACCGTATGCGATCACCGCGACGCGTGCCCGCTCGAATCGCAGGGAATCAGGCGGGGGCACCCGGTCCGGCCACGTCCACACACCGGCCCCCGTGAGCGGCTCGCCGATGTCCGAGCGGCGCAGGACGCGCAGGACGCGGCCGTCCTCCCCGGCCACGGTGCGCAGGGCCGCGGTGGCGCCGCCGTCTCCCAGCACGAAGGCCTCCTTCGCGCCGAGCCGCTCCAGCACCGCGCGGGCGCCGTGCGTGTCGGTGTTGAAGGACTCCCACTTCGAGCCCCGCCGCACCAGCGTGTTGATGGCCTCCAGCGGCGAGCGCGTGTGCCGCGCGAGCCGGAGCTTGAAGGGGCTGGTGACGGCGAAGCCCGCGTAGTGCGGCAGCAGCGAGTCCACCAGCGTCTCGACGGGCCCGTCCTCGGGGATGTCGATGCGGTCGAAGGGCTGCTTGTGGATGCGCGGCGAGCGCGAGTGGACGATGGACGTTCCGAGGATGCCCAGGCGCAGCGGCGGGTCCAGCGTCAGCCGGTCCGCCCCACGCAGCTCCCGGACGACGTCATCGAGCAGCCGCTGCCCGGGCGCCGCCGCCCACGTGCCGCCCGCGGCCACGTAGTCCAGCACGTTGTTCCGGGCCAGCACCGCGCGCGCCGGCAGCGCGATGGCGCCCATGCCCAGCACGGTGACGCGCGTCGGGCCGAAGCGCTCAATCAGGAGGCGCTGCGTCTCCAGCAGGGTGGAGATGTGCTCGGGGCCCATCATGGGCTCCACGTGCTTCACCAGGGCGTCCGGGGGCAGCTCGCGCTCCCACAGCCGCAGGGCCTCCGTGGTGGACAGCTGGCGCTCCGCGTGGTGCGACGCGAGCAGCTTTCCGGACGGTGCCTCCAGCGAGCCCTGGCGCCCGGTGGCGTCCTTCAAGTCCCGGTCCACGCGCCACGCGGCGGAGACCCAGGCGGGCGGCAGGGGCTTGCCGCGCTCGGAGACGAGCAGCGGGAGCACGTCCGCGAGCGCGGCGGCGTCCACGGCGTCCGGGGCGTGCAGGTCGGTGCGGATTTCCAGCACGTCCGCGCCGCGGCGCTGGCCTTCGCGTGCGAAGCGCACCGCGTCCGGGCCGAGGACGGTGGGGGGGAGGGTGACGACTCGCCGGGCGGGCGTCACAAGGGCACCTCGGAGGTGAGGCAGCCCCGGAGGAAGTCCACCAGGGCCACGGTGGGGACGCGGGCGTGAAGTGCCTCGCGCTCATGGAACACGGAGGACAGCTCCTCTTCCAGCGAGAGCTCGGGGCGCAGGCGCGGGCGCGTCCGGTCCCTGAGCAGGCGCTCTCGGTAGGTGTCGAAGCTGATGGGAACCAGCAGGGTGAAGAGCCCCTCCAGCGCGTCGGCATGGTGGGACAGGAAGCCGCCACCCAGGGACACCAGCCCTCCGGGCGGTAGCTCCAGCAGGGCGCGGCGCTCGGCGGCTCGGAACTCCGCCGGCGCCTCGGCCACCCAGGTGCGCAGCGGGCGGCCGTGGAGGCGCTCCAGGTGGTGGTCCAGGTCCACCCCGGTGCGCCCGAGCAGCTGGCCTACCAGGGGCAACAGCCGCGACTTGCCCGCGCTGCGGTGGCCGCCAATCGCCACCGTCTGCCCGGGGGCGGGCAGCAGCGCGGGGCCAGGCCGGGCGAGGGCCTCCTTCAACCCCGGCGCGAGCCGGGGGTCCACGGAGGCGAGGACCTGTTCAACGAGGCGTTGCCGGTCCTCAGCGGACGGTGCCGACATAGACGTAGGCGGTGCCGAACGTCAGTGGGTGCGCGGCCCGCTCCGAGTACGCCCCGGACTGCTCCATCAGCTCCAGGAACTTGTCTCCGGCCGGGAAGGCCGCCGAGGTGCGGGGGAGGTACTCGTACGCCGCGCGGTTGCCCGTGAGCAGCCCGCCCACGGCCGGCATGATGGTCTTGCTGTAGAAGCGGAAGAGCGCGCCGAAGGCGCCGGTGGGCTGGCCGAACTCCAGCACCACCACGCGGCCGCCGGGGCGCACCACGCGCGCCATCTCCTTCAGGCACTTCACCGGGTCATCCACGTTGCGGATGCCGAAGGCGATGGAGGCCACGTCGAAGGTGTTGTCCGCGAAGGGCAGGGCGAGCGCGTCCGCCACCTGGAACTCCACCTGCAGGCCGGCCTTGGCCGCCTTGGCGGGGGCGGGCTCCAGCATCTCCGCGCAGAAGTCGGTGCCCACCACGCGGCCGCTGGTGCCCACCTTGCGCTTGAAGACCAGCGCCAGGTCGCCGGTGCCGGTGGCGCAGTCGAGGATGGCGCTGCCCTCCTTCGCACCACTGAGACGCACGGCGGTCCGACGCCACAGGCGGTGGACGCCGAACGAGAGGACCTCGTTCGTCACGTCGTACCGCGGAGCGATGGAAGAAAACATCTGACGGACTTCGGTGCTCATCGCGCCCTCGCGACCTGGGCCGGACCGTCCGGCCTCCAAAGGTGTCGGTCCACCGCTCCTAGCACGGCCGGCAGCCGGCGCATCAGTGTTTGGAAGCGCTCGGGTGTCAGGGCCTGGTGACCGTCGCACATTGCTTGCTCCGGCCGGGGGTGGACTTCAATCAAAAGACCATCCGCCCCGGCGGCCGCGGCGGCCAGCGACATGGGGAGGATGAGCTCGGGGACGCCTGTCGCATGCGACGGGTCCACGATGACGGGAAGGTGCGAGCGCTGCTTCGCCCAGGCCACCGCCGCCAGATCCAACGTGTTGCGCAGCTCCGTCTCGAAGGTGCGGATGCCGCGCTCGCACAGCATCACCTGCTCGTTGCCGCCGTCGAGGATGTACTCCGCCGCCAGCAGCCACTCCTGCAGCGTCGCCGACAGGCCCCGCTTGAGCAGCACCGGCTTGCGCGCCTTTCCCAGCGCTCGTAGCAGCGAGTAGTTCTGCATGTTTCGCGCGCCCACCTGGAGGATGTCCGTGGACTCCTCCATGAGCGGCAGCTGCGCCGGCTCCATCACCTCGCTGATGATGGGCATGCCGTGGCGGCGCCCCGCCTCGGCCAGCACGTGCAGGCCCGGCTCGCCCATGCCCTGGAATGCGTAGGGGCTGGTGCGAGGCTTGAATACGCCGCCCCTCAACACATGGGCTCCGGCGGAGGCCACCGCGGCGGCGGCGCGCTCCACCTGCTCGGAGCCCTCCACCGCGCACGGGCCGGCCATGACCACGAAGCCCGGGCCCCCGATTTCCACGGCGCCCGCCCGCACGCGCGTGCCCTCCGGCCGCGAGGCGCGGTGCACCTTCAGCGCCTTGGTGTCACGCCCCGATACCGCCGGTGCGGGTTCGTCTGGCCGCTCGCCTCCCACGGGCCCTCCCATTCATGGAGTTCAAGAGGTTTTGAACTCCTTGGTGCATGTATAGCCGGAATGGCTTAGAAGACAACCGAAGGTGATTGCGAGGCAGTCGCCGATGAGGACCGCTGATGAAGACGCTCAATCCCGTTGAGGGCCAGCGCTGGGTGGCCGGAATGACGCCCCTGGCGGTGGGGGATCCGCTGGCGGGAGCGGACGTGCTGGGCGTTCCATCGGTCTACTGGGAGCGGCCGCTGGAGCAGGAGGCGGTGGCGGGGTGGGGCGAGGCGGCGGTGGTGGCCCCCACGGAGGCGTCCCAGGTGCCCGCGGCCCTGGCCTCCCTGGGGACGGAGTCCTTGAGGTGGGTGGGCGAGGCGCCCACGTCCATGCCGGGCCCCTGGTTCGGCGGCATGCGCTTTGGCGCCACCGGGGCACCGGACGCGGCGTGGGATGCGCACGGTGTGGCCCGCTGGACGCTGCCGGAGGTGCTGGTGTGGCGCGACGGCGGTGGCCTGAAGGTGGCGGCCTTCGCGCCGGAGGAGCGCGGGGGGGAGGACGCGGTGCGCTCGAGGCTGGAGCGGGTGCGCGCGTGCTTCCCGGAGGGCTACCGGCACTCCCGGGGCGCACCGGTGGCGCTGATGTTGAAGTCTTCCCAGGCCGACTTCGAGGCGCGGGTGGGCCGCGCGCTGGACGCGATTTCGGCGGGCCACCTGCAGAAGGTGGTGCTGGCGCGCTCGCTGGACGCGGAGGGCCCGGCGCCCTTCGACGTGGTGGATGTGCTGTCGCGGCTGCGGGAGCAGAACCCGCGCTGCGCCACCTTCCTCTTCCGCGCGCCGGACGGGGCCTGCTTCCTGGGCGCCACGCCGGAGACGCTGTGCCAGGTGGACGGGGCGGTGCTGCGCACGGAGGCGCTGGCGGGCACGGCGGCGCCGGGGCAGGCGGACGGGCTGCGGGGGCACGACAAGGACCTGCGCGAGCACGACGCGGTGGTGCGCTACATCCTCGCGGCGCTGCGGCCGTTGTCGGAGCGGGTGGCGTCCGACGCGGAGCCCGCGCTGCTGCCGTTGAAGAACGTGGTGCACCTGCGCACGGGCATCCGCGCGGACCTGCGTCCGGGCATCACCGCGGCGCAGGTGGTGGCGGCCATGCATCCGACGCCCGCGGTGGGCGGCACCCCGCGTGAGCGGGCGCTGTCCTTCCTGGTGGAGCACGAGGGGCTGGACCGCGGCTGGTACGCGGGGCCGGTGGGCTGGGT
>NZ_JABBJJ010000177.1 GCF_012933655.1 Pyxidicoccus fallax
GGGTTACCGCTCCTCCCTACCTCCAGGCGCTTCTCTGCCAGGCAGCCACTACCCCGCTCTCCGGCCTGTCTCCGTGGCATCGCCGTCCTTCTCGCCCCGGGTGGGCTTCACCACGCTAGGGCCTGGCAGGCGCTGGAAGACGCCCTGCGCTTCACCCTCGGACGCACGGCGGCGGGGCCGGAATACCTGGGTTCCCAGGGGGTTCGCCGCTTGACAATCCCCACGGCTGCGACAGAGAAAAACGCGCTTCCGTACGGGGAGAGGACAACGGATGATCCAGGTCGAAGGGCTGACCAAGTATTACGGTGAGCACGCGGCCATCCGCGAGCTGGCCTTCACGATTGGCCAGGGCGAGGTCATCGGCTTCCTGGGCCTCAATGGCGCGGGCAAGTCGACCACGCTCAAGATTCTCGGCTGCGTGCTGCTACCCACGTCCGGGCGCGTCGTCATCGACGGCCATGACGTGGTCAACAACCCCCACGAGGTCCGCCAGCGCATCGGCTACCTTCCGGACGTGCCGCCGCTCTACGAGGAGATGACGGTGGGCGAGTACCTCGCCTACGTCGCGCAACTGCGCGGCGTGACGGCGAGGGACACGCCGTCCCGGGTGGGCGAGGCGGAGGAGAAGACGGGCCTGCGCGAGGTGGACGGCGAGCTCATCTCCACGCTCAGCCATGGCTACCGCCAGCGCGTGGGCGTGGCGCAGGCGCTGGTGCACAAGCCGGCGCTGCTCATCCTCGACGAGCCCACCAGCGGCCTGGACCCGCGCCAGATTGTCGAGATGCGCGACGTCATCCGCGGCCTCAAGGGCACGCACACGGTGCTCGTCTCCAGCCACATCCTCCCGGAGATTTCGCAGACCTGCGACCGGCTCCTCATCATCCACAAGGGGGCCCTGGTGGCGCAGGGCACCGAGGAGGAGCTGGGCACGAAGATGGGCGGCCGCGGCTCCATCGAGGTGGAGGTGCGTGGCGACAAGGCGCGCGCGGTGGAGGTGCTCAAGCCCTTCGGCCCGGTGGAGGTGGACCGGGCGATGGACGGCGTGGTGGCGCTGACGGTGCGCGCGTCGCCGGACCAGCGGCCCCGGGTGGCGCAGGCGGTGGTGGGCGCGGGGCTGGAGCTGCTCCGGCTGGACCAGGGCGCGGGCCACCTGGAGTCCATCTTCCTGCGGCTGACGCACGGGCAGGAGGTGCGGGCGTGAAGGCGCTGCTCATCGCTCGCCGCGAGCTGGCCGGCTACCTGCGCACGCTCAGCGGCTACGTCATCATCGCGGTCATCCTCGCGTTGAACGGGCTGTTCTTCAACGCGTGGGCCCTGGGCGGCGCCAGCAAGCGCTCCGCCGAGGTGCTGTCCCAGTTCTTCTATTATTCGAGCGGCTTCACCATCGTCGCCTCCGTCTTCATCTCCATGCGGCTCCTGGCCGAGGAGCGGCAGACGGGCACGCTGCCCCTGCTGTACTCGTCGCCGCTGCGCGACAGGGACATCGTGCTGGGCAAGTTCCTGGCGGGCCTGGCGTTCCTGGCGCTGTACGTGCTGTGCACCGTGTACATGCCGCTGCTCGTCATGGTGAACGGCAAGGTGTCCTTCGGGCACGTGGCGGCCGGGTACCTGGGCCTGCTCCTGCTGGGCAGCGCGTCGCTGGCGGTGGGCACGTTCGGCTCGGCGCTGGCGCGCAATCAGCTGCTCGCGGCGATTACGTCCGCGGTGTTGCTGGTGGCCCTCATCCTCTGCTGGCTGCTGGCGCGAATCACGGAGCAGCCGCTGGCGGACGTCTTCAGCGCGATGTCGCTGTGGAACCTGCACTTCCCGCCGTTCCAGTCGGGGCTCATCCACGTGCGCGACGTCGTCTACTACCTCGTGGTCACCTACGTGGCGCTGTTCGCGGCCACGCGGGTGCTCGAGGCCCGGAGGTGGCGATGAGCACGCGTCCTGTTGGCAGTGGCCTGCCGGTGACGCTGGCGTACGTCGCGGGCCTGCTCGCGGTCTTCATCGGCGAGCGGATTCTCGGCGCCGGCACCGGCCGCACCGTTCTCTCCGTGCTGGGCGTCGTCGCCGCGGTGGGCGCGCTGGGCTGGCGCTTCACCCGCATGCGCTCGGCGGCGGCGGACCGGCGCGCGGTGGAGGGCTGGGTGCTGGGCCTGTATGGCGTGGGCCTCGCGGCGCTGCTGCTGTACTTCCTCCGGTCCGACGCGGGGGCCGCCGTCTTCGGAAGCCCGCTGTCGCAGAAGGCCCCGAAGCTGGCGGTGGTGCTGGCGGCGCTCTTCCCGGCGCTGCTGCTGTGCTCGCTGCTCCCGCTGGCGCTGGTGGAGGCGGCCTCCGCGGCCATGACGCGCGCGCCGGTGATGGAGACGGGGCGGGCCCGCAGCGCGCTGTACTCGGGCCTGGGGCTGGCCTTCGTCGTCGTCTTCGCCTTCGCGTCCATGTACGTGGCCACACAGGCGGACGTGACGTGGGACCTGTCCTACTTCCGCACCGCGAAGCCCGGGGACTCCACGCGCAAGGTGATTCGCGGCCTCAACGAGCCGCTTCAAGTTACCCTCTTCTTCCCGCCCGCCAACGAGGTGGGGGAGGCGGTGAGCCAGTACTTCCGCGACCTGGCGGTGGAGAGCCCGCAGCTGCTCAACGTGGAGCGGCTGGATCAGGCGGTGGAGCCCGTCCGGGCGCGCAACCTGGGCGTGCACAACAACGGCACCATCGTGCTGGCGCGCGGTGACCGGAAGGAGCCGCTCACGGTGGGGCTCGAAATCGACCGGGCGCGCGGTCAGCTCCAGCGGCTGGACCAGGAGGTGCAGCGCCGGCTGCTGGCGGTGGCTCGGCCCCGGCGGGTCGTCTACTTCACCGCGGGCCACGGCGAGCGCGCCGAGTCGCGGCCGGTGCCGGGCGAGACGCCCCGGCCGTCCGTGGGGCAGCTCAAGGAGCTGCTGCGCGCGCAGAACGTGGACGTGCGCTCACTGGGTGTAGCGGAGGGCCTGGGCACCGAGGTGCCGAAGGACGCCGCCGCGGTGGTGGTGATGGGCCCCACGCGCGAGTTCCTCCCCGAGGAGCTCAACGCCCTGCGCGAGTACGCGGACCGGGGCGGGCGCCTGTGGCTGGCGCTCGAGCCGGACGGACCGGACTTCCAGCGACTCCTGGAGCCCCTGGGCCTGAAGTACCTGAAGACGCCGCTGGCCAATGCCCAGGTGTTCTTCCGCGCCACGCGCCAGCAGAGCGACCGCGGCAACCTGGCCACGGCGAGCTTCTCCTCGCACCCGTCCGTCACCTCGCTGGCGGCGATGGCGGCCCAGGCGCCGGTGATCTTCCCCGGCGCGGGCGCCATGGAGCAGCTCCAGCCGCTGCCCAACGCCGTCATGCACGACATCTCCGTGCGCGCGCACGGCGCCACCTTCGCGGACGCCAACGGCGACTTCACGCAGGACGCGGGCGAGACGCGGCGCGCCTGGCCGCTGGTGGTGGCGGTGGAGAGGCCCGCCCCCGCGGGCAAGGAGACGATGCGCGCCGTCGTCATGGCGGACGCGGACGCCCTCGGCGACCTGGTGCTGGGCAACCTGGGCAACGCGTACCTCGCGGTGGACACGCTGCGGTGGCTCACCGGCGAGGAGAACATCTCCGGCACGGTGTCCACGGAGGAGGACGTGCCCATCCAGCACACGCGCGAGCAGGACGTGGCCTGGTTCTACGCCACCGTCTTCCTGGGACCGGCCCTGGTGCTGGCGGTGGGCTTCGTGAAGACGCGGCGGCGGGGCCGGCGCGCGCCGCGGGCCGCGGTGGCGGCGGGAGGTGAGCGATGAAGGTTCGGGACCTGGCCGTGCAGGGAGCCCTGGCGGCGGTGGCCCTGGTGGCCGCCTTCCTCGTCTGGCAGCGGGAGCCCGAGGGCGCCCCGGGCGAGGTGACGGTGGTGGATGCCCCGGCGCGCGCGCTGGACCTCGTGCGCTACGAGGACGAGGCGCGCTTCGTGGAGCTCTTCCGCGACGCGAAGGACCGCGACCAGCTCTGGGTGCGCCTGGGCTACAAGCCGCCGAAGCCGGTGCCGGTGCCGGCCGCCTCGGGTGCCGCGGATGGTGGCGTGGTGGCCACGCCGGGCGCCGACGCGGGCACGGCGGTGGCCGCGGCGGGTGCCGACGCGGGCACGGCGCCGGTGCAGGTGATGGCGAACACGGAGCCGCCTCCGCCTCCGCGCGAGCTGCGCGCCAACGATGTGGCGGAGAAGCTGTTCGCGAAGTTCGCCCCGCTGCGGGCCATGCGCTCGCTGGGCGAGCTGGACGCGAAGAAGCTGGAGGAGGTGGGCCTGACCAGCACCCAGCGCAAGCTGACGGTGACGGTGGGCGGCAAGGCGCAGGACTTCTCGCTGGCCTCGCCGGCGGGAGGCTGGGGCACGCCGTACCTGAAGCGCGAGGCGGACGGCCGGGTGTTCCTGCTGGGCCCGGCGCTGCTGCCGGACCTGGAGAACGCCACCAGCCGGCTGGTGGACCGGCGGCTGCACACCTTCGACCTGGGCGAGTTCGACGAGGTGGTCATCACGGCGGCGGGCGCGTCGCGCACCTTCACCGCGAGCGGCAAGGCGCCGGGACCGGTGAACCTGATGCCGAAGGAGTCGCCGGACCGGCCGGACGAGTTCGCTCGCAACTGGCATGACCGGGTGTGGCGGCTGATGCCGCTCGACTTCCTGGGCCGTGGCGAGCAGCCGCCCGGCGGCGAGCCGGAAGAGTCCTTCCGCGTGGAGTACCGCCGCGACGGCAAGCCCTTGGGCGAGGTGCGGGTGGCGCGCGGTAACGACGGCTTCTACGTCCGCACCGAGCACACCACCGGCTGGGCCCGGCTGCACTCCGGCGTGGACAACCTCGCCACCGAGGCGGCGAAGGTGACCGCGCAGGTGTCCTCCTCGGCGGGGAAGTAGGACGGATTGGGAGCCGGGCTTCAGGCGGTGACGCCCGGCTCCTCTGCCAGCCCCAGCCGCATGTCCACGAAGCTGTAGGGCGCCCAGGGGCCGGTGAAGCGGAAGGCGTAGGTGTCCGAGCGCGCCGCGAGCGACTTCACCCGCGCCTCGAAGGACTCCACCCAGTCACGCCCCACGAGGAAGGCGGCGTTGAGCAGCATCCGCTCTCCCACCGGGGGCAGGGTGCGCGAGGCGAAGGAGAGCGGGCGCAGGCCCTCCATCAGCACGCCCATGTCCCGCTCCACGCGGGCCGTGAGCGCGGTGCCCAGCCGGCGCTCGTGGTCCGCCTCGGCCTCGTCCTCGCGGCGGGACAGCGTGGGGTCGTCCAGCTCCAGCCGGCGCAACAGGTGGTCGCGGTGGTAGAGCACCTTCAGCCCCAGCTCCACCTTGTCCTCCAGCGCCTCCAGCGCGCCGACGAGCGCGTCGTGCGCCGAGCGCAGCAGCGTCCGCACCTGCTCCTCGGAGCGCAGCACCGTGCCGAAGGCCACGGGCAGCAGCGTGTGCTCGCGCAGCACGGCCTCGGTGACGCGCTGGTGCACCAGCAGGTGGGCCCGCGTCGGGTCCACCACGCGCCCCGGCGCCGCGGACACCAGGGCCGCCAGCTGGCCCTCGCGCACCGCGCGCACGTCCGACGGCGGCACCCCCAGGCCAATCAACCCGAAGTCCAGCTCGCCCACCGCGCGCACCACGCCGTAGAGGTACTGCGGCGCCTCGTCGGCCTCCAGCGCGCTGAAGTCGTGTGCCGGAGAATCCCCGGCACTTCCCAGCGGCTCCGCACGCTGTGCGATGGCGGGGGCTCCGCTGCCACCAGGGCCCGCTCCGGGAGGAGGCGACGTCACCACCCCCTCCTCCACGGGACGGTGCGGCGCGGCCCCATCGGGCACCGCACCCTGCGCGAGCACCGTGGGGGCGGCTGCCCCCTCTCCCGGCGCCACGGCGCGAGACTTCCGCGCCTTCTTCACGGGCGAGGAGGCGCGTCCCGCGCCAGAGGTGCTCCGAGCCTGGGGGCCGGAGCCTTTTCGGGTCCGTGACATCCGGGGCATGGCGCGCATCACCCTGGCCGGGAGCCTCCGCGCGTGGCGAGGATGCGACGGACTTCATCCACCAGCGCATCCGGGAGGCACGGCTTGGTGACGAAGGAGTCGCAGCCCGCGCCCTTCGCCTCGTCGGACTGTCCCGTCATCGCATGGCCGGTGAGGGCCACCACGGGGATGGTGCGCGTGCGGTCATCGTTCTTCAGCCGCCGCGTCGCCTCCCACCCATCGATGATGGGCAGCGACAAATCCATCAGGATGATGTCCGGCCGCAGCTCGAAGGCCTTGTCCAGCGCCTCCTGCCCGTTCTTCGCCTCCGCCACGCGGAAGCCGGAGAACTCCAGGTACTCCGCGTACATCTCCCTCGCGTCCTGGTAGTCGTCGACCACGAGCACGAGCGGCTTGGGAGTCGTTGAGGAAGTCGTCATGCACGCCTCGCGCGTCGTGGGAAGTGCAGGGTGAAGGTCGAGCCCTGACCCGGGGCGCTCTGGAGGGTGACGCGGCCCCCCAGCATGGTAGCCAGCCGGCGGCAGATGGACAGCCCCAGCCCCGTTCCCCCATAGGCCCGGGTGGGGGAGCTGTCCACCTGCTGGAAGTCCTCGAAGATTTTTTCCTGGTGTGCCGGGTCGATGCCAATGCCCGTGTCCGTCACGGCGATGGTCAGCGTGGACGTGGCGGGGACGTACTCCGCCCGCACCGTCACCGAGCCCTCGTGGGTGAACTTCAGCGCGTTGGACAGCAGGTTGAGGACGACCTGCTTCACCTTCTGCCGGTCGCTGTGCACCGCCGGCAGGCGCGCGCCCAGCTCCGTGCTCACCGCCAGCTTGCTGCGGGCGATGATGGGGTCCAGCTCCGCCATCACCTCCTGGAGCAGCTCCGGAATGGCGAAGTCCGACAGGTGCAGCGGCATCCGCCCCGCCTCGATGCGGGTGATGTCGAGAATCTCGTTGATGACCTCGAGCAGGTGCCGCCCGTTCGAGTCGATGCGCGTGAGGTTGCGCTTCTGCGAGGGCGTCAGCTCCCCGGACACGCCCTGCAGCAGCATGTTGGTGTAGCCGAGGATGGCGTTGAGCGGCGTGCGGAACTCGTGGGACATGTTGGCCAGGAACTGCGACTTGGCCGCGCTCGCCTGCTCCAGCTGAATCGCCTGCCGGCGCAGCTTCTCGTTCTGCTCGGCCAGCTCCGCGGTGGCCACCTGCACCCGCGCCTCCAGCTGGCTGGAGACGTCCTTCACCCGCTCCAGGAGGCGCGCCTTCTCCAGCGCCTCGGTGCGGTCATGGAAGAGGGTGACGATGCCCGTCAATTCGCCGTTGTCCCCCAGCACCTTGCTGGCCACCGCCTCCATGGGGAGGGTGGCGCCGGTGGCCGGGTCCACGAGGCTGAGCTGGCCGCGCCAGCGCAGGCTGCCCCCGCCGTCCATCAGGTTGGCCAGGAACGACGAGAAGGTCGCGTCGTTGGAGTGCACGCGCGAGCGCGCGGCCTGGCTCCCGTCCAGGGGCAGGGCGAACAGCTTCTCCGCCGGGTCGTTCATCATCACCGTGCCGCCGGACGGGTCCGACAGGATGATGGGGTCCGCCACCGAGTCCAGCACCCTGTCCAGCCGGTGGCGCTCGCTGCGCGCCTCGCGCTCGGTGGCGCGCAGGCGGCGGTAGCTCTCGCCCAGCGCCTGCGTGGCGCGGCCCAGGTCCGTCACGTTGCGCAGCACGCTCACCACGGCCACCTGGCCGTCCGGCTCCACCACCTGCGTGCTGAGCAGCTCGAAGAGCAGGTCCATGCCCTCCGCCGGGTCCACCAGCGGCACCTCGCGCCGCCGGAAGCCCGTGCTCCGCGCCGGCCCGTCCGCGCTGGAGGCACTGGCCAGCGCCCGGGCGAACACGTGCTGGTTGAGCTCCACCGCGCGCCGGCGGCCCTCGCTCGCGTCGGGGCCGGCCACCAGCAGCGCCTCCGCGCGGGTGTTGGCGATGCGCGGCCGCCCCGCCTGGTCCGTCAGCAGCACGGGGTCCGCCACCGCGTCGATGATGCGGCGGAGCAGCCCACGCCCCGCCACCTCCCTCGACTCCGCCGGCACCAGGCGCGCGAGGACGGGGCCCACGCGCGCGGCCACCCACGCCACCTCCTTCGGCAGCGCCGCCCCGCTCGTGGACAGCAGCAGCAATCCCACCGGCGGGACGCCGGGACGGCCGAGCGGCACCGCGAACCAGCCTCCCGTCCCAAGGACTGGCAGCGGCGGACGCGGGCCCGGGAAGTAGCGCGGCGCCGCGAGGGCCAGGACCTCCACCAGCGGGTGGCCGTCGCCCTCGGGCACGAGCGCCAGCGCGGCGCACTGCGCCTCGGACAGGCCCCGGGAGGCGAGACACCGCAGCTGCTCGCCGTGCTCCTCGCGCACCAGGCAGGCGCAGGCGCCGGCCCCGGCGTGGTGGGCGAGCCACTCCACCACCGCCTCGGCGCACGGGCGGGCCGCGTCACAGGCGAGCAGCTGCTCCGCCAGGGCGAGGCGCGACTCCGCGGTGGTCAGCGGAGGAGTGGGCAGCGGAACGGGGGAAGGCAAAACGTCAGACTCCAGGAGAATGGGGACGTGGCGGGAGGGCTCGGGCGGGACTGTCGTCGGTCCGCACCTCCATGAATGTCACCACGATGCGCGTCGCGCTCGCGGAGGTGGCGGAGGCACGGTCCGGCACCGCGCGGGCACTCGGGTCCCAGCGCAGGCCCCGGTCCAGCACGCGGTCCAGGACATCGACGAGGCTGGTGCTTCCGACCGTTCTCTCCACCGGCATCCGTGCGGCTCCTCAAACTCGCGGCGACTTCTCGTCCACGGCGCTGGCCGTCTTGTATCGCGCGGGGGCGGCTCCCCCCAGGTCCACCGTCAGGCCACCGTGACTTGCGAACACCCGAGCGCGCCCAGTGTCCGCTCGTACACACCTCAAAAGCCTTCAAGCTGGGCAGGCAGGCGGGCGGGCGCTCCGGCGACGCCGGCTTATCGCACCCGCTCCGCATTCCTAGCCTTGGGCCATGACCGAGGCTCCCCACTGAAGACGAGACACGGGCCCCCACCAGCCAACCTTCACTCACTTGAACCTGGAGCCGGAGACCATGAACGCACTCGACCTCCTGAAGCAGCAGCACGACGAGGTGAAGAAGCTCTTCAAGCAGTACGAGAAGCTCGCGGACCACGCGGACGAGAAGCGCCAGGAGCTGTTCGAGATGATCGCCGACCGGCTGAGCGCTCACGCCACCATCGAGGAGCAGTTCTTCTACCCGGCCGTGAAGGCCGCGGACACCGAGGACCTGCTGCGCGAGGCCGCCGAGGAGCACCTGTCCGTCAAGCGCATCCTCGCTGACCTCATGGACCTGGAGCCCTCGGACGAGGAGTTCGACGCGAAGATGCAGGTGGTGCAGGAGCAGACCGAGCACCACGTGGAGGAGGAGGAGACCGAGCTGTTCAAGAAGGTCCGCAAGCTCCTCTCCAAGGAGCAGCTCGAGGACCTCGGCGTCCAGATGCAGCAGGAGTTCGAGGACCTGATGGAGGGCGAGCCCCGCACCGCGGTGCCCGCCCAGACGGACCAGGCCGCGCCCATCTGAGGGCGCCGCTGAAGTCTCGCGCAGGATTCGGGTTGCGCGGGACGGCCGGAGCGGCGGCATGATTCCCCCTCATGCCGCGTCCCGCTCCCGCCGTCCCGCGTCTGCCCGATGACTTCACCCCCGCGGCCCGCCGTGCCCTGGCGAAGACCGACCCCGTGCTCGGCGCGCTGATGAAGCGCGTGGGCCCCTTCCGCCTCGAGCTCCGCCCGCTGCACAGCCCCTTCGAGTCGCTGGCCCGTTCCATCGTCTACCAGCAGCTCCACGGCCGCGCGGCCGCCACCATCTTCGCGCGCGTCTGCGAGCGCGTGGGCCAGGGCCGCGGCTTCACCCCCCAGGCGCTGATGGCCGTGCCGGACGCGGCGCTGCGCGAGGCCGGGTTGTCCGCCAACAAGCTGGCCGCCATGAGGGACCTGGCCGCCAAGTCCCTGGATGGCACGGTGCCGCCGCTGGCGCGCGTGCGACGCATGGACGACGCGACGCTCATCGACCACTTCACGCAGGTGCGCGGCATCGGCCAGTGGACGGTGGAGATGCTGCTCATCTTCTCCCTGGGCCGGCCGGACGTGCTGCCCGTGGACGACTTCGGCGTGCGCAAGGGCTTCATGCTCACGTACGGCCTGAAGGAGATGCCCCGTCCCAAGGAGCTGCTGGCGTACGGCGAGCGGTGGAGGCCGTGGCGCTCGGTGGCGAGCTGGTACTTCTGGCGGGCGACGGAACTGCCTCCCGCCGACGGCGACACCTGAGCGGCGGCGCCCGGCGGGAAGGCGGGCGAGCGAAGGCAGCGGCGTGCGCGCTCCTTGCCGCTCGCGCGGTGCGTCGTCACCCGTACGGGACGGAGGAACACACCGCCCCATGCGCGCACTGACCTACCAGGGACCCTACCGGGTCGAAGTGGAGAACAAGCCGGACCCGCGAATCGAGCACCCGCAGGACGTCATCCTCAAAGTCACACGCGCGGCCATCTGCGGCTCCGACCTCCACCTGCTGCACGGGCTCGTCCCGGACACGCGGGTGGGCTGCACCTTCGGGCACGAGTTCACCGGCGAGGTGGTGGAGACGGGCCGCGAGGTGTCGCAGCTCAAGAAGGGCGACCGGGTGGTGGTGCCCTTCAACATCTCCTGCGGCACCTGCTTCTACTGCCAGCGCGGCCTCACGGGGAACTGCGAGAACAGCAACCCGGCCAGCGACGTGGCCAGCGGGGTGTTCGGCTACTCGCACACCACCGGCGGCTTCGACGGCGGACAGGCCGAGTACGTGCGCGTGCCCTTCGCGGACGTGGGGCCCATGAAGATTCCGGACGACATGGACGACGAGTCCGTCCTCTTCTTGAGCGACATCTTCCCCACCGGCTACCAGGGCGCGGAGATGGGGGAAATCAAGGGCGGCGAGACGGTGGTGGTGTTCGGCGCGGGCCCGGTGGGCCTGTTCACCATGAAGTCCGCGTGGCTGATGGGCGCCGGACGCGTGGTGGCCGTGGACCACGTGCCGGAGCGCCTGGCCTTCGCCGCGCACTACGCGAAGGTGGAGACGGTGAACTTCAAGGAGGTGGACGACGTGGTGCTCCACCTCAAGGACATGTTCGACGGCCGCGGCCCCGACGTCTGCGTGGACGCGGTGGGCATGGAGGCCGAGGGCTCCCGCGCGCACCGCGTGCTGGGCCTGGGCCTGAAGATGGAGGCCGGCGCGCCCACGGTGCTCACCTGGTGCATCAACACCGTGCGCAAGGGCGGCAACGTCTCCATCGTCGGCGTGTACGGCCCGCCGTGGAACTTCATCCCCATTGGCACCGCGATGAACAAGGGCCTCACGCTGCGGATGAACCAGTGCAACGTGCGCCGCTACATGCCGCGCCTCCTGGAGCACATCCGCAGTGGCCGCGTGGATGCCAAGGCCATCATCACCCACCGTTTCTCACTGGAGCAGGCGCCCGAGGCCTACCACCTGTTCGCCCAGAAGCGGGACGGGTGCATCAAGTGCGTCCTCGCGCCCCACGGACACGCATGACGACCAAGACCCAGAAGACGAAGGCGAAGGCGAAGTCGCATTCGAAGAGGAGGCGCGAGGCCATGCCCGACAGACCCATTCCCGGCGCCGCCGCGGACCTGGAGCCCTCCAGCCGCCCCGGCGTCCCCATGGAAATGGAAGCGCAGCCGCTGGCGGGGGCTCGCGCGCCCATCGAGCCGCAGCACGCGGACGTGCCGGTGTTCAAGCACGCCGGGCGCAAGCAGATGCCGCCGGTGTTCGGCACGGCGCAGCCGCCCAAGGGGCTGAGCGGCGTGCTGCGCAAGGTGGCGTACGGCTACCCGGACCACTGGGCCCGTCACTGGATGGTGCTGCTCGTCGCGGACCGGGTGGACGTCTGGGAGCACCGCCTCCGGAGGTCCCTTCCATGGGGGCCTGCCACTGTTGCGGCGCTCGTCGCAGGCGGGCTGACCTGGCGGCGGCTGTCGCGGGCCTGACGCCCGAAAGAAAAGGCCCGGCCGGAAGGCGCCATGCGCGCGCCATCCGGCCGGGATGTCACGGGACTACTCCGTCCAGGTCCAGACCTTCACCATGCGCACGAAGCGCCGGTCGCTGCTCACCGCGGCGATGATGTAGCCGCCCAGGTCGCCCGGGCCGCCGCCGCAGCCGTTGCACTGCCAGCTCGCCTGGTAGATGCGGCCGCTGTTGCGGGAGATCTGGTTGATGTAGGTCAGCGCGCCCTGCACCTCGGCCTCGGTGACCGGGTCGCCGAAGTAGCGGGTCGCCAGCGTCTCCTCCAGCTCGGCCAGGGTGATGGGCTCGAAGTTCCGGGCGCTGTCGGTGCGGAACGTCTCATACGCGCTCTGGACCAGCGTGACCTGATTCGCCACGCCCAGGCCCCTCGGGATGTAGCCCTCGACGATTTCCGAGGCGTCGGCCAGCGAGCCGCTCGCGCCGTACAGCTCCGCGGGGCTCTGCTGCACCCAGTTCAGGTACAGCGGCGCGGCGGTGGTGGCCGCGTCGTTCAGCTCGTAGAACTGGGTGAGGTACGTCTTCGCCTCGGCATCGACGCCGGTGAGGAAGGTGGCGTCGCTCACCTTGGTGGTCAGGTAGGCGCGCTCGGCGGTGTCCACCTTGCCGTCGTCGTAGTTGGTGAAATGGGCGAGCGCGTCCACCATCTCCGCGCGGACGACCGTGGTGCCCGAGGGGCTGGTGGCTCCGCGCGCGGCGGCAATCTTCGCGTCGAACGCCGGGATGCTGGTGGCGCTACCAGCAAGGGCCGCGGGCGCGGCCAGCAGGACGACACCGCTCAGGAAGGACTTCATCAAGGAAGAGGACATGCGGTGACCTCTCGCGGGCGGGGAGCCCGCGGGAATGGGGGGATGTGCTGCGAGCCGCGAAGTAGCACGCGGCACTGACACGGCTCGCGCGACATTCACGTGTCACACCTTTTACAGCGACACGGTTGTTTCGAGATTGGTACTTGTCTTGCTCAATCGCCTTGATGTCACCCGGCTCAGGTGACGGCGGGCGCGGCCTCAGCGGGGCGCTGGCGGCGCATGGGCAGCAGCAGCGCGAGGAAGGCCACGGAGAGGAGGGCGCCAAGCATGAAGACGGGTGGGTAGCCCAGGGCCGCGCCGTGCTTCATGTCCGCGAGCCAGGCGCCGAGGGGGCCCGCGGGGGCCTTGCCCCACACCTCGATGCTGGCCAGCAGGGTGTAGTGCGTGGCGCCGATGCGGCGGTCCACGCGCGACATCATGAAGGCGAACATCACCGTGGTGAGCGCTCCGCTGAAGAACTCCTCCGCCAGGGTGACGCCGATGACGCCCGCGTCGCTGACGCCGAACGCCGCGAGCCCCCACCGGCCCACCAGCGGCAGCACCCGCAGCGTGGCGGTGAGGCCGAGCGCGCTCATCAGCGGCATGCGCGCAGCGAGGAGCCCCCCAACGGTGGAGCCGAGAATGGAGGCCCCGGTGCCCCAGGTGCCCACCCACAGCAGGATGCGCTCGGCGGGGATGCCCGCGTCGACGAGGAAGAGCTTGTAGGGCACGTCGGACAGGCTCTCGCCGAACTTGTACGTGGCGATGAAGAGCAGCAGCCAGAAGGTGCCGGGGAGCAGCAGCGACTGCTTGAGCCGGCCGAAGACCTCCCTCCAGTCCACCTGCTCCGGGGTGGCGCCCTCGCGAGGCGTGGGCGCGGACTCGCGCACGAAGAGCAGCACGACGAACGCGACCAGGCACAGCGCCGCCATGGCGAGCAGCATGCCCGCCCAGCCGACGCGGTTGCCGGTCCACGCAATCACGCCGCCGCCGGCGAACATCATCCCGAACTTGTAGCCCACCACCTGGGCGATGTTGCCCGGGCCCAGCTCGTCCGGCCGCAGCGTGTCCACGGCGAAGCCGTCCACGGCGATGTCCTGTGTGGCGGCGAAGAGGTTCATCAACAGGACGCAGGTGGCCAGCAGCGTCAGGTCCTCCCGGGTGACGGCGAGGGAGGCGGCGGCGCAGCTCACCGCCAGCGCGACCTGCATGGGAAGAATCCAGGACTTGCGCCGCCCGATGCGGGCCGAGCCGTAGCGGTCCACCAGCGGGGCCCATAGCGCCTTGCAGGCCCACGGCAGCGCCAGCACACCGGCGAAGCCGATGGTCGTCAGCGACACGCCCCGGGTGCGCAGGTACACGGGCAGCGCGGTCGTCAGGAAGCCGAAGGGCATGCCCTGCACGAGGTAGAGCAGGCTCAGCAGCACCAATCGGCGCGACGGAAGTCTCATGGCCACCGCAGCATAGGGCTTCTCCGGAGTTGCGCGCGCGGGCCGAGGCGAGGACCGCCGCTCGCGCCCCGTGCGTGGAACGCGAGCCGGCGAAGTCCCACCCCCGCGGCCCCTCCTGGCCTCCATCGATGGCGATACGGTCACCCCGAGGACGGCGGGGAAGCGCTCCAGGACCGGGACACGTGAGGCCGCCCCGAGGCGAGGGGGCCGTGGGTGCGCGCTATCGCGAGGGACACGTCAGCGGTACTCCGGGCCCGCGGTGGGGCGGTCGCGGGAACGGGCACGAGCGAGTGGCGACGACCCCACCCGTGAGCGACTTCGCGGCGGCTCCCGGGAGGCACGTCAGGGCAGGCGGCGCCCGGCTGCCCGCCCGTGGTCTCACGGACACGAGCGCGCGAGGGAGCCCCACCGCGCACGTGCGAAGGCCAGTTGACCAAAAGTCTCGCGGCTCCCCGGTGCCACACCTCGGGTGCAGGTTGTGGCGTGCATTGAACAGTCCCGGCGCGCGGAGCACGACACCATGCGGGAGCAGCAGGCATTGCCCGAGGAGCAGCGAACAGCAGCGTCCTCCGAGCCCATCCGGGACGTAGCCGCCCCGTCGCCCACGCTGCGCATCATCGACACGGTGGCGCTGACCGTGGGCATCGTGCTGGGCGCCGGCATCTTCAAGGCGCCCTCGCTCGTGGCGGGGCAGACGGCCAGCGGCGGGGACATGCTGCTGGTGTGGCTGCTGGGCGGCATCGCCTCGCTGGTGGGCGCGCTCTGCTACGCGGAGCTCGCGAGCACCTGGCCCCACGCGGGGGGCGAGTACCACTACCTGTCCCGGGCGCTCGGGCGAGGGCCGGCGTTCCTCTTCGCGTGGGCGCGGCTCACCGTGATTCCCACCGGCTCCATCGCGCTGCTGGCCTTCGTCTTCGGTGACTACGCCACACAGCTCGTCCCGCTCGGGCCGCACTCGTCCGCGGTGTACGCGGCGGCGGCCGTGGTGGGGCTGACGGCGGTGAACATCGCCGGGGTGAAGCAGGGCACGCGGACCCAGAACCTGCTCACCGCACTGGAGGTGCTCGGCGTGGGTGCCGTCATCGTCGCGGGACTGCTGCTCGCGCCCGCGTCCGCGGGCCCTCCGCCCACGACGGCGGCGCCCTCCGGCTCGGCGTGGGGTCTGGCCATGGTCTTCGTCCTGCTCACCTATGGCGGGTGGAACGAGGTGGCCTACCTGTCCGCCGAGGTGCGGGGCACGCGGCGCACGCTCGCCCGGGCGTTGCTGGTGAGCATCGGCGTGGTGACAGCGCTCTACCTGCTGGTGAACTGGGCCTACCTGCGCGGCCTGGGGCACGCGGGCATGGCGGCTTCCGAGGCGGTGGCCGCGGACCTGATGCAGCGAGCGCTGGGGACGGGAGGCGCGGTGGGCATCAGCGTGCTCATCGCCATCTCCGCGCTCACCTCCGCCAACGCCACCGTCTTCACCGGCGCGCGCACCCACTACGCCTTCGGCCAGGACAGCGTGCTCTTCAACGGGCTCGGCCGGTGGCACGCACGGGCCAACACGCCCACCCGCGCGCTGCTCGTACAGGGGGCGATTACCCTGGCGCTGGTGGGGCTGGGTACGGTGACGCGCCAGGGCTTCCAGACGATGGTGGACTACACCGCGCCCGTCTTCTGGCTCTTCTTCCTGCTGACGGGCCTGTCGCTGCTGGTGCTGCGCGTGCGCGAGCCGAACACGCCCCGGCCCTTCCGCGTGCCGCTGTATCCGCTCACCCCGCTGCTCTTCGTCGCCGTCTGCGGGTACGTCTTCTACTCGAGCCTGGCGTACGCCGGGCCCGGCTCCGTGGCTGGGCTCGTGGTGCTGGGGACTGGCGCCCTCCTGCTTGCACTGGAAGTGGTTCGCACCCGCCGCACGCCGCGTGGCAGCCAGCGCCGCGAGCGGCTCACCCCCAGGCTGCAAAGAACGAAGGAGGCAACATGAAGAAGTCCATTCTCGTCCTGTCGCTCGTGGTGGGTGCCACGGTCTCCGCGCAGGGAATCAGCACCCAGCAGTCCGTCCAGGTGCCGGCGCAGCCCGAGGCCCTCACCCAGGCGCCGGAGGTGCCCTTCGTCCCCACGCCGGAGGACGCGGTCGAGAACATGCTGAAGCTGGCGGAGGTGAAGCCGGGAGACGTCGTCTATGACCTGGGCAGCGGAGACGGGCGCATCGTCATCTCCGCGGTGAAGAACCACGGCGCCCGGCACGCGGTGGGTGTGGACATCAATCCCGAGCGCATCGAGGAGGCCAACGAGAACGCGCGCCGCGCGGGCGTGCAGGACAAGGTGGAGTTCCGCCAGGGCGACCTCTTCGACGCGGACATCGGCGACGCCACCGTGGTGACGCTCTATCTGCTGCCGTCGGTCAACGAGCGCCTCAAGCCCAAGCTGCTGGCCGAGCTGAAGCCGGGCACGCGCGTCGTGTCCCACGCCTTCGACATGGGTGACTGGAAGCCGGCGAAGGAAATCGACGACAACGGCCGCACCCTCTACCTCTGGGTCGTCCCCGAGCGCGGCGGCGCTCGCTCCGCGCGCTGAGCGCCGAAGCCCGACGGCCCGGCTCCACCGGACAGGAGCCGGGCCGCGCGGTGTCAGGTGACGGGCGGCGCCGAGTGCGGCGCGCGCGTGTACTGCAACACCATGGCCTCCAGCCGCGACAGCGCCTTGTCCAGCACCTCCATCGAGGGGCCGAACGACAGGCGCACGTAGCTGCGGAAGCGCGAGGGCCGCCGCGCGCGGCGCTTGCCGGGATTCACGTCGAAGAACTCGCCGGGCACGGTGATGATCTTCTGCTCCAGCGCGGCCCGGAAGAAGCCCATGCCCTCATTGAGCGGCGGCGGCAGGCCGGCCAGGTTGCCCCAGACGTAGAACGTCCCGTCCGGCGCCCGGTCCGTGCGGATGCCCAGCCGCTCCAGCCGCGAGTGGAACTTGTCCCGCTTCTCGCGGAAGGCGTTGTGGATGGCCATCGTCTCCGCCACCACCGCGTCCTCCTGGAGGAGGGGAATCGCCGCGCGCTGCAGCGGCCGGCTGCCGCCGCCATCCAGGAAGCTGCCCGCGCTGGACACCGCCTCGATGACCTGCCGAGGCCCCACCGTCCACGTCATGCGCCAGCCCGGGTAGCGCCAGTTCTTCGTGAAGCCGTCGAAGACGACCACCGGGTCCTTGTTCACGTCCTCCACGTACCGGGTGGCGCTCTCCACCGGCAGGTGCCCGGGACGGCCCGTCCAGACGTAGTGGGAGTAGAACTCGTCGATGAGCAGCGTGCACTCCTGCTCGCGGGCGACGCCCACCCAGCGCGCCAGCTCGTCGCCCTGCACCAGCTTGCCGGTGGGGTTGCAGGGGTTGGAGAAGAGCAGGGCGGACAGGCCGCGGCCCTGCACCTCGCGCCGCAGGTCGTCCGACGTGAAGGCGTAGCCGCGGTCGCCCTCCAGGAGGATGGGGATGGCGGTGAACGCCTTGAAGACGTCCAGCAGCTCCTCGTAGGCGGTGTAGTCCGGCAGGAAGTGGCCCAGGTTGACGGTGCCCAGGCTCGCCGCGGCGCGGGTGAGGGCCGCGCGCCCACCGCCGGACAGGCACACGTTCTCCGCGCTGTACTGGCTGGGCATGCCCCGGCGGTAGAGCCGGTTGTAGAGGCTGGCGATGACCTCGCGCACCTCCCACAGCCCCGCCACCGGCGCGTACTCCATGTCCGCCACGTCGATGTTCACCGACGACATGCGCGGGGGCGCGCCGGGCAGGTCGCCCGTCTCCGGCTGCCCCTGGCCGAGGTTGCACCACTCCGGGTCGCTGGAGCGGTAACCGCGGCGGCTCGCCTCGGTGGTGACGTAGATGACGCCCGTGCGCGGCACGGTGCGGAAGGCGGGAATGGTGACGTCGTCACTCATGGGGCCACACCCTAGCGGAAGTCACACCCCGGGTGCTGCTCCTCGCGTCAGCGCACGATGGGCACCGTCACCGGCTCCTTGCCGTCCAGGCTGACTTCCACCTTGCCCACCCGCCACAGCACCTCCTGGAAGCGGGCCTCCACCCGGCGCCCCTCCGCCGTCTCCAGCACCGCGGTGCCCGTCTTCGGCAGGTACTGGCCCACGTCGTAGAGCAGCGAGGTGACGGTGAGGCGGTCGGTGCCCTCCGGGCCCGTCAGCTCGCCCGGGCCGTCCAGCACCAGCTCCGAGCCGCCAATCACCGGCACCCCCGCACGCATGCCCACCCGGCCGTCGATGTGGAAGGTGTGGCCCTCGCGGCCCGGCACGCTGCCCGTCACGTCCGCGAACAGGCGCGTCTCGTCACCGCAGGTGCCGTAGCCGACCTGGGCCCGCAGGCCGTGTCCGTCCACCTGCAATCCGCGCAGGTCCGCGTGCACCTCCATCAGGTCCTCGCCGCCGCGGTACAGGAACGTCACCTGCCCGGTGAAGCGCAGGCCGTGCACGTCGCAGCCGCCGTCCGCGAAGGTCATCACCACCGCGTCGGTGACGGCGTCATGGGCTTCCACCGTGGCGGTGGCGCACGCGTACCTCGCGTGGACGCCCTCCGCCGCGCGGCTCACGAAGGAGCGCCGCGGCTCGCCGCACGTGTACACCGGCAGCACGCCCAGCACCTCCAGCGCGCCACGCGTCTGGTGCGCGGCGGCCACCGCGCGCTCCACCGTCGCGCGGGCGGCATCCACTTCCTCCTTCGTGAGGGCTTCGTCACCACACGCGGTGGCGAGGATGGCGAGACACAGCGGGATGATGCGGCGCATGGAAGGCTCCTCGACCGGGCGGCCCCGCCGCGTCTCGCGCGGCGGCCCGTGCCCTGCTCGGGAGCAAGCGACATGCCCCCGCGTAACCCCGCGGGGAGAAAGGGGGAGGCCCATGACGGGCCTCCCGGGGGCGTGAAGCGCGCTGCACACGTCCGGGCGGGCGTGCCCGGGTGCGCGGCGCCCCACGCGAGGGGCGTCAGCCGGGACTCACGACTCCAGCGACGCGCGCAGGAACCAGGCGTGCTTCTCGAACTCGGTGATGATGCCGGTGACGAGGTCCACCGAGTCCGTGTCCTGGTGCTCCTCGAACGTCTTGCGGCTCTGGCGCAGGCCCTCGAGGTACACCTCGATGCGCTCGGCCAGGAGCTTCACGTGCTCCATGTCCCGCGTCGTCTCCTGCGGATAGTCCGGCAGGCGGCTCGTCTTGCCGACATGGCGGCTGGTGCCGTAGGCCTTCGCGCCCAGCGTCACCGCGCGCTCGGCGATGGAGTCGTTGTGGGCGGCCAGGCTCACCGCGAACGTCTCGAACAGCGGGTGCAGCGCGGCGAACTGCGGGCCCTTGATGTTCCAGTGGGCGACCTTGATTTGAGAGTGCAGGTCCAGGCCGTCCGCCAGGCGGGCATTCAGCGACTCGGCGATGGCGGCGCGGGACTTCTCGGGAAGGGGGCTGGGGCTTCGGTACATGGTGTCGTTCCTTTTCGTTCTCTCTCGCGTTTGCCAGTTCAGATGCACGGAGCCCGAAAAGGGAGCGCCCCCCGGTGTTTCCACCGGAGGGCGCCTTGAACCCAATGCGATGTCTCGCGACAGCCCTGCTTACGACTCCAGGCCCACCGCCGCCGCGTGGATGACCGCGGCGATACGGACCGCGTCGTGCACCTGGTCCTCGGAGAGGCCGCCCTCGAGGACGACCTTCTCGTGGGCCTGCATGCACATCTCGCAGCCGTTGATGGCGCTGACCGCGAGGCAGACCAGCTCGAAGTCCACCTTGTTGGTCAGCACCTGCGCGAGCCGGTTCATCCGCAGCCCGGCGCGCTTGGTCGAGTAGGACTCCTTCCCGATCATGTGCCGGAAGCGGTAGTAGACGTTGTTCATCGCCATCAACGACGCCGCGGCACGCGCGTCCTCGATGACCGGCTCCGGGTTCGTCAGGGCCTTCTTCGCCTCGTTGAGGATGGCTTCCTTCAGCCGGTCATTCCGAACGGCGTAGGCGGAAGCGACGGCCACACCCCAGCGCTGCTCGGGGGTGAGGCTTCCTCCCTCCAGGACGGCCTGGAGGTTGAGGCGGGTGTCCTTGTGGGCGTCCGCGAGCTCGCCGCGGACGACTTCGAGCGAGGCCATGGTTGCTTACCCCGCCTTCGCCAGCTTCTGGGTCAGGGTCTCCTCACCCTTGGTCCAGTTGCAGGGGCACAGCTCGTCCGTCTGGAGCGCGTCCAGGGTGCGCACCGTCTCGGAGACGTTGCGGCCCACGGACAGGTCGTTCACCGTCACGTGGCGGATGATGCCCTCGGGGTCCGCGATGAACGTCGCGCGCAGCGCCACGCCCTCCTCCTTGTGGAGGATGCCCAGCGCGTTGCACAGCTCGTGCTTCAGGTCCGCCAGCATCGGGAAGGGCAGGCCCTTGAGGTCCGGGTGGTGCGTGCGCCACGCGTGGTGCACGAACTCGCTGTCGGTGCTCAGGCCCAGCACCTGCGCGTCGCGGTCGGCGAAGTCCTTGTTCTTCTTGCCGAACTCCGCGATCTCCGTCGGGCAGATGAAGGTGAAGTCCTTCGGCCAGGCAAACAGCACCAGCCACTTGCCCTTGTAGGTCTCGTTCGTGATGTCCGCGAACTCCTTGCCCTTCTCGAGGGAGACGGTGGCCTTGACCTTGAAGTTCGGGATCTTGTCGCCAACGGTCAGCATGTCGTTTCGACTCCTGGGGGTAGGGGCCGCCTTCGCGGACGACCCGGGAACGTTTGATGTGCCAACTTCCAAAGCAGGCCCCGTGCCAGACTTCCACTTCAATGATTCCAGGGGTTTGACTGCATCCCCCGACTGGTCGGTGCCGCCGGGCCGGTGAATAACGAAATCTCGGTGGGTTTCGCCACTGCAATTTCGGTGGACCGCTATTATTCGTGCAACATGTCGGACGGAATGTCAGGCCGAATCGAAGGCGCGCAGGATGCTCGGGACCTGGTCGAGCTGGCAACCTCGGAGGACTCGGTAGGGGAGCTGCTCCGTCGGGGACTGGACTGGCTCACCCGGGTGGTGCGCTTCGACCTGGCGACGCTGTTCCTCTTGAAGGAAGGGCGGCTGGTGTCGGTGGCGGCGCGCGGGCCCCTGGCCAACGCGAAGGTGCGGCAGCACACACTGAACCTGGCGGAGTTCCCCTCGCTGCGGCAGGCGCTGGAGACGCGGCGCGCTCGGGCCTTCACGGAAGAGGACCACTCGCACGGGGACGGAGACCCCTTCGACGGCGTGCTGGATTTGCCGCCGGGCCACTCGTGCATGGTGGTGCCGCTGTGCGCGGGCGAGCGCGTCTACGGGGTGCTGTCCCTGGACAGGGCCGAGTGCGAGACGTACCCGCAGCCGGTGGTGGACCTGGTGGAGGTGTACGGGCAGATGCTGGCCACGGCGCTGCAGGCCGCGGAGCAGCGCGCCACCTTCGAGCAGATGCACCGGCAGGACCACGAGCACGCGAAGCTCTTGGAGGCGCAGCTCGGCGGTGACTCGGAGGGCATCCTCGAGACGTCGCTGTCCCCGATGATGCGGGACCTGGCGCGCCGGGCGAAGCAGGTGGCGGAGACGGACACACCGGTGCTGATTACCGGCGAGACGGGCACGGGCAAGGAGCGGCTGGCGCGGGCCATCCACCGCTGGAGCTCGCGGGCGGACCATCCCTTCGTCACCCTCAACTGCGCGGCCATTCCCGCGGGGCTCCTGGAGAGCGAGCTGTTCGGCCACGTGAAGGGCGCCTTCACCGGGGCCACGAAGGACCGGGCGGGCCGCTTCCAGATGGCCAACGGCGGCACGCTGCTATTGGACGAGGTGGGCGAGCTGCCGGTGGAGCTGCAGGCGAAGCTCCTGCGCGCGCTGCAGGAGAAGACCTTCGAGCCGGTGGGCAGCGACAAGACGGTGCGCGCGGACGTGCGCATCCTCGCGGCCACGCACGTGGACCTGCAGCAGGCCATCGCCCAGAAGCGCTTCCGCGAGGACCTCTACTACCGGCTGAGCGTCTTCCCGCTGCGGCTGCCGCCCCTGCGCGAGCGGCTCGAGGACCTGCCGCAGCTGTGCGCCTTCCTCCTGGAGGAGCAGGCGCGGCGCACGGGGCGGCGGGGCATGAAGGCGACGCCCGCGGGGCTGGAGCGGCTGGAAGCGTACGAATGGCCGGGCAACCTGCGCGAGCTGGCCAACGCGCTGGAGCGCGCCACCATCCTCACGCGCGGAACGGAGCTGGGCGCGGAGTCGTTCGACCTGCCGACGGGTGGCGCTGGCGCGGTGAGCCGGGGCCCGCAGGCGTCGGCGCCCGCGGAGGCTCCAGCGGTGGAAGCATCGCTGAAGCCGGGCGCGGTGCCCACGCTGGCGGCGGTGCAGCGCGAGCACATCATGAAGGTGCTGACGCTCACCCGGGGCCGCGTCTACGGGCCGGGCGGGGCCGCGGCGCTGCTGGGCCTCAAGCCCTCCACGCTGCAGAGCCGGATGAAGAAGCTGGGCATCGCGCGGCTGGACCAGTTCGTCGTGGACGAGGTGTGAGCGCGGCCGTCAGGGCACGGCCTCGCGCCGCCGCTCGCCGCGGCGCTCGTAGCGCGTCATCAGCGGGGTGACGGAGATGCCGTGGACGACGATGGACACGGCCACCACCCCCAGCACCAGCGACACGAGCCGGTCCGCGAGCGCGTGCTCCACGCCGTGCTCGATGGCGTAGAAGAGGTAGTACAGCGAGCCGATGCCCCGCACGCCGAACCAGGCCATCAGCACGCGCTGGTGGGGGTTGGCGGTCGAGCCCACGAGCGACACCACCACCGACAGCGGGCGCAGCACGAGGAAGAGCACGGGCGCCAGCCACAGCACCTCCGGCGCCGGAGGCCGGGAGGCCAGCAGCAGGCCGAGGAGGACGACCGTCGCCACCTCGGCGATGCGCTCCAGCGCCTCGTTGAAGCCCAGCACCGCGTTGGCCATGTAGGCCGGCGCGTGCTCGGGGTGGGTGGCCGCCTCCAGCCGGTCCTTGCCCCGCGCCGCCTCCTCCACTTCCTCCGCCGGGCGCTCCCCGGTGTGCTGGCGCTCGATGCGCCGCAGCGCCAGCCCGGCCGCGAACACCGCGAGGAAGCCGTAGCCCTTCACCAGCAGCGCCGCGCCGTACGACAGCGCGATGAGGCCCAGCGCCAGCAACTCATCCAGGCCCACCGCCTCGCGGTGCTGCTTGCGCAGGTAGAGCACCAGCCGGCCCACCTGGTCGCCCAGCAGCGCGCCCACGCCCAGCCCCGCCGCGGTGGCCCACAGCACGTCCAGCGCCACCCATCGCCAGAAGCCCGCGCCCACCTCGTGCAGGCCCAACAGCCCCAGCCCGAGCATGACGAAGGGAAAGGCGCTGCCGTCGTTGAGGCCGGCCTCGCCGGTGAGGCCGAAGCGCAGCCGGTCCTGGTCGTGCGCGTGGGACACCTGCACGTCCGAGGCGAGCACCGGGTCCGTGGGGGAGAGGATGGCCCCCAGGAGCACCGCCGCGCCCAGGGACAGGCCCAGCGCGGCCACGCCCACCAGCGCCACCATGGCCACGGAGAGCACCATGGCCGTCACCGCCAGCCGCAGGGCGACGCGCCACTGCCGGTCCTTCAGCGGCAGGCGCAGCTTCAGCCCCGTGCTGAACAGGGAGACGATGACGGCCACCTCGGTGAGCCGCTCCAGCAGCGCGGCATGCTCCAGCGGCTGCAGGTGGCCCATGCCCAGCCGCCCCACCCCGAAGCCCACGACGAGGTAGAGCAGCGACGTGGACAGGGGCAGGCGCTTGAGCACGGAGCCCCCCAGCGCCATCGCCACCAGCAGCAGCCCGATGATGAGGTACCAGACGATGGCCTGCATGGGAGTGCCCTACGTTGGCCACTCCCGCGCCATCCCCCAAGCAGCCGCGTGACACAGGCGACGCCTGCCCGACACTCCGCGGCTCGGCCGTGCGGGCGGCGTCCGGACTTCAGCGCGGCGCGTTCGGCAGCGGATACGTGGTGCCCGTCTTCCCGTAGGGCGGGTCGAACAGGTGCGGGTCCGACTGGCGCGTGCGGAACAGGTCGATGATGTAGTTCATCCGCTGGTCCAGCCTGCTCCAGTCCTTCGCGCCGGTGCCCTTGAGGCTGTCCGGGCTGCTGTCCAGCTTGCCCAGCAGCTCACGCAGCTCCGGGTTCTGGATGGAGCGCAGGTGCGGCGGGAAGAGGGTGGACTCCATCCCCTTGGGCGGCGGCAGGTCGTTGCCCAGCTTCAGCGCGTCGCCGGGCACCGCCAGCTTCATCATGTGCTCGGTGGCCACGCGGCGGAACGCGCCGGCCGCCGCGTCCACCACGGGGTTGAGCAGCGCGTCCACCGCGCCCGACTTGAGGGCGGCCTTGCCCGCGAGGTTGGCGGGGAAGGGCATGGCGTTGATGGAGGCCTCGATGCCCTGCTTGAGGACGTTGCGGAAGGTCTCCTTCACCGGGGCGTTGAGCGCCTTCTCGACGTAGGGCTGCAGCTGCGTCTGCTCGTGCAGGCCAATCTTGTTGTTGGCCAGCAGCATCAGCTCGGCCTTCTTGTTCGGGTCCTTCTCGGACATGGCCTGCGCGTAGTGGCCGAAGGCCTCCTTCAGCAGCGGCTTGTCCTTGGGGAAGCCCTCCAGGAACTTCTGCACCTTGGCCGCGTCCGGCTTGGTTTCGCCCTGGAAGGTGTCGATGAAGCGGGCGAACTCCTGGCCCACCTCGTTGAAGACGAACTGGTTGCCGTCCGCGATGGCCTTGCTGACGTTGGAGAGCGCCTCGTTCCCGGCCGAGGCGAGGTCGCCAATCGGGAACGCCGGCAGGCCCAGCTTGCGGAGGAAGTCATCCACCTTGCCCAGGGGGCCCATGACGTCATCGGCCTTCTTGAGCGCTTCGGTGAGGAACTTGGGCATGTCCTCGCCGCGGATGCTGACGCCGGCCTGCTTCGAGGCCCACGTGCCATAGGTGGCCCAGCTGGCGTTGTCGTCGCCCAGCAGCTTGCCCATGGCGTTGGACAGGTCCGAGTAGCCCTGCGTGATGGCGTGGTTGCGCGCCACCGGGTCCGGGATGGAGGCAATGGCCTTCACGTCCGCCGCGGTGGGGTAGCTGCCCGGCTGGATGCCCGAGCCCTGGGGCGCCGTCACGGGCGAGGACAGCGCCACGGACTTCGCCTGGTTCTTGCCCGAGTCGAAGCGGGACACCCCGGTGTCAGCAGGACGCGCGGGCTGGGCGGCCGGCTGCGTCTTCACCTCGTTGCGGGGGCGAGGGGAAGTCGGCGTCTCCACGGGGCGGGGTTGGAC
>NZ_JABBJJ010000178.1 GCF_012933655.1 Pyxidicoccus fallax
CGCGTACCCCCCGTCAAACCTTGATGAACCGGCCGAGCGCGAAGCCGATGGCCGCGCACCTCCTCCTCCCGCAGCATCCGGAAGGCACCCTCGGGCACGTCCAGCGTCACGCCGCCCACCGCCTCGCGGTGCAGAGCGAGCACCGGGTGCCCGACGGCCGCCAGCATTCGCTTCACCTGGTGGTGCCGCCCTTCCGTGAGCGTGAGCTCCACCACGTCCGGCCCCCGCAGCCGCGCCCCCGCCGGCCGCGTGGGCCCGTCGTCCAGCACCAGCCCCTCGCGCAGCCGCTGGAGCGCGGCCTCTCCGGGCCGTCCCGACACCCTCGCCACATACCGCTTCGCCACGTGCGTCTCCGGCGACGTCCCGTGCCGCACCAGCCGCTCGTCATTCGTGAAGAGCAGCAGCCCCGTGGTGTCCCGGTCCAACCGCCCCACCGCGAGCCACTCGTAGCCCAGGAGCGGCCCGGGCAGCACCGCGCGCAGCTGCTCGAAGACGGTGCCCACGCCCTCCGGGTCCGAGCCATGCACCACCGGCCCGGCGGGCTTGTGGAACATCAGCGCCAGCACGGACGCCTCCAGCTCCCGCACCCGCCCGTCCACCCGCACCTCCATCCCGGGCCGCACCGGCGCGAAGGGCTCCGTCTCCACGCGCCCGTCCACCTCCACCCGGCCTTCACGGATGGCGGCCTCCGCCTCGGCACGGGGGAGCACGCCTGCTCGCCCCAAGGCCCTCGTCAGCCAGTCCGCCCGCTCGCCCTCGGGCACGTCTCCGGGCCCGCGGCGCCGGGCTGCTTCCAGCCACTTCGGAGTCCGCTGTCTACGCGCCATCCACTCGCCTCCTCACATCCATCATTCCCACCCGCAGCCACCGCTCTCCCTCCCGCCTGCCCTCCCATCAAGGCTGCCGCTGCGTCGAGCATCCGACGCCGCGTGCCTACCTTCAGGAACAACGGGGCGCGGGCACGAAGGCGCCGGGCAGCCCCCTCTCGACAGGTCATCACACGAACTGGAGGAGACTGCATGGGCAGCGTACTGGAAGGGTCCAATGTGCAGGGCAGCAGCTTCACGCAGCAGGGGGCGAGCATCCCCAATGGGGAGCACACCTCCGGAGCCGTGGCGCAGGCCAAGGAGCAGGTGAAGCAGCTGAGCGGCGTGGCCAGGGGCCGCGTCTACCAGCAGGTCGACAGCCGCAAGGGTGAGCTGGTCAAGGGCATCCAGGGCCTGGTGACGACGCTGGAGTCCGTGTCGAACAATGAAGAGGCCGCCATGGCGCGCCCGCTGCTCACCAGCGCGGTGGGCCTGCTGCGCAAGACGTCGGACCGGCTGGAGAACGGCACCACCGAGGAGCTCATCGCGGACGTGCAGGACCAGGTCCGCCAGCGCCCGGCGCTGTTCGTCGTCGGCTGCGCGGCCATCGGCTTCGCGCTCGGCCGGTTCATCAAGGTTTGACGGGGGGTACGCGGATGGATCCCACGATTCCACATCAAGCAGACGGAGAGAGGTTCCGGCCGAACGGTGACGGCGCCTCCGATACCCGCCGCGTGAGCGCGGACGGCTTCGGGGGCCGCGGCTTCGGCGAGCTCTTCTCCGAGTTCATGGAGCAGGGTCGCCGCCTGCTGCGCGCCGAGATGACGCTGGCGCGCGCGGAGCTGCGCACGGAGGCGAAGAAGGCGTCGGCCGGCGCGGGGCTGCTGGCGGGCGGCGGAGTGGTGTTGCTGCTGGGCGCGCTGACGTTCGTCGCGTTCCTCGTGGCCGCGCTGGCCACGGCGCTGCCGGTGTGGGCCTCGGCCCTCATCGTGGCCGTGGTGCTGCTGGCGGTGGGCGGCGCTGTCGCCTGGGCTGGCCTCGGACGGCTGAAGCACATCCATGGACCTCAACGGACAATCCAAACCCTGAAGGAGGACGGGCAATGGGCGAGCAGGACCGCGCACTCCATGAAATCGCAGATGCACGGGCACGCCTGACCGAGCTGGCGGATGAGCTGGCTCGCAAGGCGGAGCCGGACCGCCTGAAGGCGATGGCCCATGAGAAGGCCGAGGAGCTGAAGGAACGTGCCAAGGAGTTCGCCACGGAGAAGGCGGGCGAGCTGAAGCAGCACGCGAGGGACGCCGCCGTGGGGAAGGCCACGGAACTCAAGACACACGCCAAGGAGACGGTGATGCAGAGGACGACGGAGCTGAAGGAACGTGCCGACACCCCCAAGGGGTGGAGCCTGCTGGGAGCCCTCATCGGCGCCGGCGTCGGGTCGGCCCTGATGCGCAGGGCCTTCACGATGCGCGAGGAGCGCTCGTACGAGGGCGGCCGGTACGACACCCGCTACGGCCGCTACGGCGACGAGCGCTGGCGCGAGGACGACCGGTGGCGCTACGACGGGCTGCGCGCCGGGCGCCCGGACCTGGGCTACTCCCGCGATGACCGCTACGCCACCGCCGACCGCGCGGACATCGGCTATGGCGCGGGCACCAGCTACGGTGACGTGTCCGGCTACCAGGGCGTCTCCTCCAACTACGACGTGTCCAACCGCGACCTGGGCAACGTGGACACCTCCGGCGACGGCGGCATGAAGGCGCGTGCCGGCGAGGCGGTGTCCAACGTGAAGGAGCGCGCCTCCGACGTGGCCCACAACGTGAGGGACCGCGCCTCCGACGTGAAGGACCGTGCCATGGGCAAGGCCACCGAGGTGCGCGAGCGCGCCATGGGGGCCGTGGACAACCTGCGCGAGCGCGCCTCGCACGTGCGTGAGCGCATCCCCTCGCGCGAGGTGGTGCAGGGCCGCACCTCCGAGTGGTTCACCCGCACGGTGGATGAGCAGCCCATCCTCCTGGCGCTCGGCGGCATCGCCCTGGGCATGCTCGCCTCCACCATCATCCCGGTGTCGAACAAGGAGCGCCGCCTCATCGAGCCGGCCAAGCGCCGCGCCGAGGAGAGCATCACGCAGCTCGGGGACCAGCTCAACCAGAAGCTCCAGGGCAGCGAGCAGTCGTCCGACTACGAGGGCCGTCAGGGCTACTCCTCCTCGAACATGTCGGCGACGTCGGACCTCACCACGTCCGCCTCCACCAACACCGGCTTCGGGGCCAGCAGCATCAGCGGCACCCCGTCGAGCGCGTCCGGGCTGGGCGCCACCAACACCGGCGGCGTGAGCGTGGCGGGCACCGAGGACAACGCGGACGCGCTGGCCTCCTCGCCCTCCGGCTCCTCGCGAATCCCCCCCCTGCCGCCGCTGGATGACGTGACGAAGGTGCACTGAGCCACGGAAAAAGCCTGGGCAGTCGTCGGGGGAGCAACGGTCCGTCACCGGTCCGTTGCTCCCCTTGTCGTTTGACTTGGGCCCGGTGCGTCTGCCATGTGCGCCGCCGTGGCCGTCCCTCCCGAGCTGCTCGCGTCCCTGAATCAGCCTCCGCCGCCCGGTCCCGCCGTGGCCTTCACGCTCCGGCTGGCCGAGGCCCTGCACCGCTACGGCACCCCCGCGCACCGCCTGGAAGGGCTGATGGTCCGCGTGTCCGAGCGGCTGGGGCTGGAGGGGCGCTTCTTCTCCACGCCCACCTCGCTCTTCGCGTCCTTCGGGCCGCCCGAGGCGCTGCGCACCAGCCTCATCCGCGTGGAGCCCGGGGACATGGACGTGGAGCGGCTGACGCTGCTGGACGTGCTGGCCGATGATGTCATCCAGGGCCGGCTCACTCCCGCCGAGGGGGCCCGCGAGGTGGAGGCCATCCTCGCCATGCCGGAACGCTATGGCCCCGCGCTCCAGCTCGTGTGCTGGACACTGGCGGGCGGCGCCGCGGCGCGGCTGTTCGGCGGCGGACTGCGGGAGGTGGCGGTGGCGGCGCTCAGCAGCCTGCTCATCGGCACCCTGGGCGAGCTGACGCGGCGGCAGCCCTCCACCGCCCGCGTGCTGGAGCCGGTGGCCGCCATCCTCTCCTCCTCCCTCGCCGCGCTGGCCGCCAGCTTCATGGGGCCGCTGTCCGTGCAGGTGGCCACGCTGGCCGGCCTCATCGTCCTCCTGCCGGGGCTGTCCCTGACGGTGGCCATCAACGAGCTGGCCACGCGCCACCTCATCTCCGGCACCTCGCGGCTGACCGGGGCGGCGCTGGTGTTCCTGCAGCTCGGCTTCGGCGTCGCGCTGGGCAGCCGTTTGTCGCTGCTGCTGCCACCTCCCCCCCAGGCCCCGCTGCCGCCCGCGCTGCCGGGCTGGACGCAGCCGGTGGCGCTGGCCGTGGCCACCCTGGCGGTGGGGGTGCTCTTCCGGGCCCGCCCGCGCGAGTGGGGATGGATTGCCGCGGCGTGCACCTTCGCCTTCGCGGGCTCGCGGCTGGGGGCGCTGCTGTTGGGGGCGCAGCTGGGCGCCTTCATCGGGGCGCTGCTGCTGGGCATCGCCAGCAACGCGCTGGCGCGGCTGCGCAACCGGCCCTCCCTCACCACCGTGGTGCCCGGGCTCATGCTGCTGGTGCCCGGCAGCGTGGGCTTCCGCAGCCTGGCCTCGCTGCTGGAGCGGGACGTGGTGGCCGGGGTGGACACCGCCTTCTCCATGCTGATGGTGGCCGTGGCGCTGGCGGCGGGCCTGCTGTCCGCCAACGCCCTCGTGCCTCCGCGCAAGGTGCTGTGACGGCGCCCTTCAGCGCAGGCGGGTGATGAACACCGCCGCTAGCGCCAGCAGGAAGTACGGCACCAGCGCGCCGGCGCCCGCGTACTCCTTCGCCATGCGCTGGCCGAAGAAGAGGGCCACCAGCGACACCGCCGACAGCAGCGCGCCCCAGAAGGCCAGCGTCGCGGAGCCGGTGGCGACCAGGGCCACCAGGCCCGCCCCGCTGAGGGCGCCGGCCGCGATTTCCAGCACGGTGATGACGGCCAGCATCAGCGGCACCATGCCCCGCAGGGGGCTCTTGGCGAAGTGCCCGGTGAGCCAGCCCAGGTTGCCCTTCCAGTCGATGACCTTGTCCAGGCCGGACTGGAGGAAGAGGATGGCGAGGAAGGCCGCGCAGAGCGCCTGCAGCAGCCAGTAGGTGAATTCGGTGGATTCGAAGGACGGCATGGCGGGCACACTCTAGCCGCCCTTCGGCCGGGCCCAAGTCTTCTCGCCAGCAGGGCGGGCAGGCAGGCATGGGGGCCGCGTGCTCCTGCCTTCCCCCAGGGGCGTCCCTACCTTGCGGTCATGGCGTCCGAGCTTACTGCCCGTCGGGTGTTCACCGGCCTCATCCTGCTGTCCATCATCCTGCTGGCCATCGTCATCCGGCCCTTCGCCGAGGCCTTCTTCCTCGCGGCGGTACTGGCGGCGACCTTCTACGGCCTGCACAAGCGGCTGACCCGGAAGCTGCGCGGCAAGGCGGGGGTGTCCGCCGGCATCATCACCACGGGCATCATCCTCGCCCTGCTGCTGCCCCTGGGCGGCCTCACCGCCTTCGTCGTCACCGAGGTGACGGAAGGGGTCCAGTTCGTCGGCCAGACGGTGCAGCGCGAGGGCGTCACCGGGCTGATTGAGCGGCTCCCCGGGCCGGTGCGAGGCACGGTGCAGAGCCTGCTGGAGCGGCTCCCCATGGAGCAGCAGAACCTGGACCAGACCATCCAACAGCAGGTGACGACGCAGGGCGGCACCGCGGCCAAGGCGGTGACGGGGGCGGTGGCGGCCACGGGCTCGCTGGTGCTCCAGATCACCATGATGCTCATCGCCCTGTTCTTCTTCTTCACGGACGGGGCGCGGCTGGTGGCCTGGATCGAGAGCGTGTCGCCGCTGCGGCGCGGGCAGACGCGCGAAATCATGCGTGAGTTCCGCAATGTGTCCAGCTCGGTGCTGCTGTCCTCGGTGGCCACCGCGGGCGTGCAGGCGGTGGCGGCGCTCATCGGCTTCCTCATCGCCCGGGTGCCCGCTCCGCTGTTCTTCGCGGGCGTGGCCTTCTTCCTGGCGCTCATCCCCGCGGTGGGCGCGGCCATCGTCGTGCTGGCCGCCGCGGCGCTGATGTTCTTCAGCGGTCACCCCTGGGCGGCGCTCTTCCTGGCCGTCTGGGGCACGGTGGTGGTGGGCCTCGTGGACAACGTGGTGAAGCCGCTGCTCGCCAAGCGCGGCATGCACCAGCACGGCGCCATCGTCTTCTTCGCCCTGCTCGGCGGCCTCGCCGCGTTCGGCACCGTGGGCCTCCTGCTGGGCCCGCTCATCGTCGCCTTCTTCCTCGCGCTCGTCCGCATCTGGGAGCGCGACTACGGGCGCGCCAGCGTGCGCCCCGGGGACCCGGCCACGCCGGGCCCGGGCAGCGCCGGTGACGGCGGTCATGCCCTTCCCTCCGTGCGCTCGGAGGCCACCGGGGAGCGGATTCCCCTGTCGCCCACGCCCACGGACCCGCACTGAGTTCCAACGCTGCCGAGGGGGTCGTTGCCCCTTCCCCTGAAGCGACCACGGCCCCGCCTTCCGGCACACACCGGAGAGCGGGGCCGTGGAGTCTCTGGCGCCTGGGCTAGAACAACGCGCCGCTGGCGCGACGGCCGGGCGAGGACGTCAGGCTGGACACGCCCGTGTGCAGCCCGAAGGTGGCGCCCGCCGTGGCGTCCGGGTTGCGGTTGGCGGACACGCCGTCCGTGCTGGCCAGCGAGGAGCCCAGCGTGGCGGTGTCCACCGCCGTGCCGGTGGCGTTCTTCAGCGTCACCGTGTCACCGCTGTTGGACAGGCCCAGCGAGCCCGTGGAGGCGGCCACCGCGCCCGGCGTGCCGGCGGGAATCCCCGAGGCGCCGCCGAACACCACCAGCACCTCGCCCGCCGCCAGCGTGGTGCCGCTCGGGAAGGTGTGCCGCGACAGCGCCGCGTCCGACACCGTCCAGCCGCTCAGGTCCACCGCCGCGGTGCCCACGTTCACCAATTCCACGAACTCGCCGTTGACGTCCGAGCCGGGCTCGTTGATCAGCACCTCGTTGATGATGACATTGCCCGTGCCGCCGCCACCGCCGGTGGTGGTGGTGATGGTGAAGACCCCGTCGCTGACGTCGGAGATGGTGGCGTTGGAGGCGTCGCTCACGCGCACCCGCGCGGCGGACGTGGCGCTGGAGGGCACCGTCCACGCGAGGCTGCCCGCCGAGGCCGCGGTGCTGGCGCTGACGGTGCTCCACGTGCTGCCGTCCAGGGTGTACTCCACCTTCACGTCCGTCACGCCCGAGGACGTCCAGGTGATGGTGCGCGCGCCGCCGCCCGCCCAGCTCTCACCGCCGTTGGGCGCCGTCACCGTGACGCTGCCGCCCACCGAGTCCCCGGGGATGAGGAAGTCCTTGATGACGCCCATGTGCTGCATGCCGGACGCGCCGCTGTCGCCGGAGAGCGCGGGCGAAATCTCGGACAGCGGCGAGTGCACGCGCGTGTCCACCACCAGCCCGTTCGCGTACGAGCTGGAGCCGATGACCACCGCCGTCTGGTACTGGCGCAGGTCCGCGTCCACCAGCACGTGGTCATAGGGCTCGTTGCGGCCGGCGTTGGTGTTGGTGTTGCCGTTGCGGTCCGCCGGGTACGGGCTGGCCGTGGACACCACCTGCGCCAAGGTGCTGAAGCACGACTCGGTGCGGCTGCCGGTGTTGAGGTCGCCACCGATGGCGAGGTAGTCGCCCGCGGGGATGCTGGCCTTGATGCGGTTGACCAGGTTGCTGGCCTCGGAGTTGCGCGTGCCGCTGCTGGTCGTCAGCAGGTGCACGCTCACCACCCACAGGTCCTTGGGGCCCGGCACGTCGATGCGCGCCCAGGCGAAGTCGCGGTTGGAGACGTACGGGTCATCCCACTCGCCCGCGGCGATGATGGGCCAGCGGCTGATGACGCCGTTGGGAATCTGGGCTCCGCCCTCACGGTAGTAGTGGAAGCCCGGGCCGAACGCCGTGTCGACGAAGGCGCGCAGGTCCGTGGCGGAGCTCGTCTTGTAGCTGAACTCCTGAATCATCACGACGTCCGCGTCCGTGCCCTGGAAGATGCGGAGGCCGTGCCCCGGGTCGTAGTCCTGGCCCGTGCCGCTGGTGAGGTTGGCCGCCATCAGCCGGATGCGGACGCTGCTCAGCGCGTCCTCCCGGGTCTCCACCGACACGGCCTCGTTGGCGGGCTCCACCGCCGGCTCCACGCCACCGCAGGCCGCGAGCATCAAGGGGAGCACTGCGGTGGCCCACCGCCATCGCGATGGCAGGGGCCTGGAGGGAGTTTCGAGAGTTCGCACGTTGTCCGGTCCTTGCTCCCAGAGGGAGCGGTTGAGAGGGTCGAGGAAGACACACCTGAGCGATGGCCGGGGCGTGCGAACACACCCGAACCACCAGTCAGGTTTATCGAGGTGGTACGTGGCAGCGTTGCGTGAAACCGGAGTGAACTGTCTTTGGGGCGGATGCTACAGGGCCGCGGCCGTGGACAGCGCGACGAAGAGGTAGCGCAGGCCCTTGCCGAGTGTGACGAAAAGGACGAAGGGCACGGGCCGCACGCCGAGCATGCCGCCCGCGATGACGAAGGCATCGCCCACCACGGGCAGCCACGACATCAGCAGCGCGGGCGCGCCCCATGTGCGCACGCGCGCCTCGACGCGCTCCATGCGGGGCCCTTCCTTCGCGCGCCGGCGCAGGTACCACCGGCCCAGCGGGCCACCTCCACCGCTCGCCACCCACCGGCCCAGCGCGTACAGCGTGAGGGCGCCCAGCACGTTCCCCACCGTGGCCACGGCGATGGCCACCGTCGGGGCCGTGCCGCCGTAGACGACCGCGGCCAGCACCGCCTCCGAGGGCACGGGCACCACCGAGCCCGCCATCATCGCGACGAGGAAGAGGCCCGGAAGGCCCCAGGCGGCGAGGGTGGACGAGTCCGGCATGGAGGACGGGCGAAGGCAGGCGAGCTTGCCACGCGCGCGCGGCGGCCGGGGTGATTTCCCTCCTGGCGCGCTCGAGCGGCGATGTCGGCCTCATGGCATCCCTCGCCTGGAGTGAGTGAATCCGAACGGTGTGTGAGCCCGTCCGCCGTCCGCTCCCGAGCAGCCCGCCCTGGTGCCGGCTTGCCTGCCCGCCAGGAGTGGACGAAGGAAGACCCGGCGGGCCCATGCGTGGCCACGCCTCACCTTCTGGAGGATGACGTGCGCTCCATCGACTCGGGCGATGCCAGGGTGGCTTCCATCCTGGTCGCGGATGACCCGGCCCTGCCGCCGCATGACGGGTTGGATTTGGTGGTGCGGCTTCGCGATGGCAGGGGGTTCACCCTCACCTTGCTGACGCTGGACGTGCTCCAGCGGAAGCTCGCCGCGGCGCCGTCCCTGCTCGTCAGCCAGCTCGTGCTGGTGCGGCAGGTGTCGGACGAGGCCGTGCTGCACGCGGTGCGCTCCGCGCTGGACGCGGGCATCGAGCGCTTCGGAACGCTGCAACCCCCGCTTCAGCAGTAACCCTCCGCGCAGGAATTGCGCCGGCCGCCGCCTGGACGCAGGAACTGCGGCGCCCAGGCGTTTCCTCCGGGGGCGCTGTCCGGCGGCGCACGGCTTGCTAGGGCGTGGGGGCAGGACCTACCCCCCGCGCGAAGGAACGCCGACCCCATGAGCAGCACCGTCGCCCCCGCCCATAATCCGAGCTCCGACATCCGCCTGGTGCCGGTGGAGATCGCCCCCGAGACGTTCTGGGTGGGCAAGCGAGAGCCGGGCAACATCTTCTACGCCAACCCGTACCTGCGCCGCTTCCGCGGCACGGACACGAAGACGCAGCGGCCCACGGAGTTCAACCTCCTCATCGACCCGGGCTCCAGCAGCGACTTCTCCGCCATGCACACCAAGGTCACGTCGCTCATCGGGGGGATGGAGCGGCTGTCGGCCATGTTCGTGAACCACCAGGACCCGGACGTGGGCTCGTCGGCGAGCCTCATCTCCGCGCGCTACGCGCCCCGCGCGGGCATCCTCTGCTCCGAGGACACGTGGCGGCTCATCGTCCACCAGAACCTGCCGCGCAACCGCTTCATCCCCACGGAGAAGTTCGCCCAGGGGCTGAGCGTGCCCACCGGGCACAAGCTGTTGCCGGTGCCCTCGCCCTTCTGCCACTTCCGGGGCGCGGTGATGCTCTATGACCCGCAGACGCGGGTGCTCTTCACGGGCGACCTCTTCGGCGGCCTGACCGACTCCAACGCGAAGGGGCTGTGGGCGGACGAGTCCGACTGGGCGGGCATCCGCGCCTTCCATCAAATCTACATGCCGGTGAACGCGGCGCTGGTGCGCGCGGTGGCCACCATCCGCAAGCTGGAGCCGGGCGTGGAGATGATTGCGCCGCAGCACGGCCGCATCATCCGCGGCGCGCTGGTGCAGCAGTTCCTGGACCGGATGGAGCGGCTGCAGGTGGGCCTGGACATCATGGACGAGGCGCAGGACCGCACCCACCTGCAGGCATGGAACGCGGTGCTGGACCGGGTGCTGTCGCTGGCGCGCGGCTACCTCGGTGCGTCCGTCGACGCGAAGCTGGCGGCCAGCAAGGAGCTGCCGGACACGGCCACCTACGACGGCAAGGGCCTTCACGTGAACCGGCTGGGCAAGTGGACGCTGGAGCACGTGGTGGACCTGCTGTGCCACGGCGAGCCGCCGGAAATCGCCGGCCCCATCATCGTCGAGGCCACCAGCGCCGCCGCCGAGTACAACCTGCCCACGCCGCACCTGGACCTCGAGGGCACGGGCGCGCAGTCCCACGTCTCGCTGCTGGACACGTGAGCCGGAGCGCTTCCACGCGAACCGAGGGAGGGGAAGGTGCACCCGACGGACGATGATGCCGGCGACGTGGCCTACCTGGGCGGAGCCGCGTTCGATGTGGGGCCGGCTCCGGCGGTGCCTGCTGCCGCGGTAGCGCCTGCTCCAGCAATGCCCGCTCCGGTGGCGCCTGCTCCGGCGATGCTTCCTCCGGTGATGCCGGCGCCGAGCCCCCCGCCAACACCGGGCGCGGACCTGCGGCCGGTGACGCCGCCTCCTCCGGTATCGTGGGGAGAGTCGTTGCGGCCCTCCACGCCGATGTCGCCCCACGGCACGCTTCTGCAGGGCATCGCGACGCCGCTGCCGGCCTCCGTGGTGCGGGGCCTCGTGCCCGCGCAGGTGGTGGCGGGCCGCTACCGCGTGGAGCGCTGGCTGGGCGCCGGAGGCAGCTCCACCGTGTACGAAGTCACCGACCTCCACCGGAACGAGCGCGTGGCGCTCAAGCTGCTCGCCGTGCCCCACGCCGAGCCGCACCTGGTGACGCGCTTCCTCCAGGAGGTGCAGTACGTACGGGCGCTCGAGCACGTCAACATCCTCCGCGTCTTCGACGCGGGCTCGGACGGCGAGCGCCACTTCCTCACCATGGAGTTGCTGGAGGGCTCGGACCTGCGGCAGGTGCTGGCGGAGCGGAGGCCCACGTGGGCCGAGGCCCTGCGCTGGCTCACCCACGCCGCAGTGGCGCTGGAGCACGCGCACGGGCGAGGCGTGCTGCACCGGGACGTGAAGCCCGCCAACCTCTTCGTCACCCGCATCGGCGTGCTGAAGCTGATGGACTTCGGCCTCGCCAAGAGCATGCACGTGGCGGGCACCACGGCGCAGGGCGCGGTGCTCGGCACGCCGGAGTACATGGCGCCCGAGCAGGTGATGGGCACTCCCGCGGTGTCGCCCGCCACGGACCTGTATGCGCTCGGCGTGGTGGCGTACCAGATGTTCACCGGGCAGCTGCCCTTCCGCCACGAGCAGCCGGTGCCGCTGATGTTCCTCCAGGTACAGCAGGCCCCGGTGCCCCCGCGCACGCTGTGCCCGGACCTGCCGGAGCCCTTCGAGCGCGTGGTGCTGAAGCTTTTGGAGAAGCGGCCCGAGGACCGCTACCCCGACGCGGCCGCGCTGCGCACCGCGCTGGCGAAGCTGTGGCCGTATGCCTTCAAGGCACCGGCTTGAGTGACACGGGCGTGGGCGTGCCCTCCAGCGGCCAGCGCGTCAGCCGGAGCGCGCGTTCCGGCGACTGGCACAGCAGGACGGTGCGCCCGCCCCCCGGGTGCAGGAAGTAGAGAGCGCGCGGCGCCCGGAAGGCCGCCGTCACGGACGGCTCCCGCTCCGGCCAGACGGGCCGCTCCGTCCGCCACGCGCGCACCACGGGCCGCTCGCGCAGGTGGTGATGGACCTCCACCACCACGCCGTCCACGGTGTCCCCGTACCACTCCAGCGTCAGGCTCGCGCCCGCCTGCCGCCGCTCGCTGAGCAGCGGGAAGGTGCCGCCGCCCACCGTGGACGCGGTGGCGTCCACCTTGGCCCCGCGCAGCGGCTCCAGGAAGGACACCTCCAGGCGCGTGGTGCCCGGGGGCACGCGGAAGGTGTAGGCCATGCGGCCGGGCTTCGGCTTCGTGGCGCCCACGTACGCGCGCGGGTCCGACTCCGACAGGCGCGCGGGCTCTCCGGAGCGGAGCTGGTCCACGTCCTCGGGCGCGGCGAGCGCGGGCGCTTCCTCCGGCAGGTCCACGTACTTCCAGCCCGCGGTCTGGTCCTCGGGCCGCCAGCACGTCCCCGCGGGCGCGGTGGCCAGCCACAGGGCGCTGGCGAGGGTGAGGGGCAGTCCCATGTCACGCGCTCCGGGAGGCGGCGGGGGCGCGCGAGGTCAGCCACGCGGCGCCCAGCATCAGCGCGCCCGCGACGGCGAGGCCCGCCACGCGCAGCGTGCCGTGCAGGTTCATCGTGTCGTAGAGCAGGGCCTTGCCCACGGCGATGGCGACGAAGGCGAAGCCCGCGTCCCGCATGACGGGCGTGCCGCGCTGGCGGCCGGTGAGCACCAGCGCCACGCCGACGACGAGCCACCCCAGCGTGAGCACCAGCCGGCGCGCCACGTTGTCCTCGGCGATGCCGAGTGTGAGGTAGTGGAAGTAGAAGGACCACGAGGCGGCGATGGCCGCCGTGGTGAGGCCGTACCAGGAGAGCACGTCCCGCACCCGGTCGGGCGCTTCACCGGGCCCCGGGCGCGAGCGCAGCAGCGTCACCACGGAGACGGCGAGCGTCACGGCGAGCCCCACGAGCAGCAGCTCCTGCTTCGTCGCCCCGTACCAGAGTCCACCCGCCACCGCGCACGTGAGCACGGCGATGGGCCCCAGCAGGCCGCGCGTCATCGGAATCCGGACGAGCGCGAGGCCCGCCGCCACGCACGCCGCCACCGTGAGCAGCAGCTCGCGCGGCACCTGCAGGTCCCTCCAGAGGAACACGGCCGCCATGGCCAGCAGCCCCGCTCCCACGCTCCCCAGGACCTTCACGTCCCACTTCGTCGTCATCGTCGTGTGCATCCGGTTCCTCCTGCGCCGAGTGACAGCGCGTGCGGGAAACTCCGGATTGCAGCCGCCCTGCCAGGGAATGACGCGAGGCATCACGCGGACTTGCGTGACGGACCGTGAAGCGGGTGTGCAGCGGAGCGCACACCGCGGCGCGAAGCCTGCACACGGCGCATACACCTGGTGCCGTATCCCCGTGAAAGCATGGAGATGACGCGTTGCGCTGGGTTCTTGCAGTGTGTTGGCAACAGCCCTCGATAATTGACTGCGATTTCGGGGAAGCCCCAGCACCCGTACCAGGTATTCCGCCAGGCCGGCGTGTTGGAGAAACGGTGAGCGATGCGGTCGTTTCGTTTGTCTTTACTCGGCTTGATGGCGTGTGCCACGTGGATGGGCTGTTCGGATGACCCCGAGCCGGGCCCGAACGTCCCGGACAACGCGGTGCGCGTCAGGCGTTTCACGCGCCATCTCACGGCGAGCGGCTTCGAGGAGCGGCCTCACGACTTCGCCCAGGCGCCGGTCGAGCTGTTCGTCGTGCAGGGGGACAACCTCGTCCCCGTCACGGGCGCGCCGGGGAAGGCGGGGGAGTACGTGTTCCCGGATGTGCCGCGCGAGACCTACTACCTGAAGCAGTACGGCGGCTACATCGTCACCGACTCGCGCGACATCGACCTGAGCACCCACGTGCTGGGCAGGCCCGACATCGCCGAGGTGCAGGCCTCGGGCATGGCGAGCGTGGCGCTGGACGGGCTGGAAGCGTGGGACGACGTGGAGTCCGACCTGCAGCTCGTCTCCGAGCAGGTGGGATTCCACGCCACGCTGTTCGCCTCCGCCGAGACAGGCTCGACCTCGCTGACACAGGAGGAGGTCTTCATCGCCCCGGACACGGGGCCAAGCATGGTGCGCTTCGAAGCGCAGAAGGGGGACCGCGCCTGGGTGGTGCAGCTCAATTCCCGGACGCTGGGCACCCTGCCCGGCGGACAGACGCAGCGGTACACCACGGCGGTCCGCGCCCTCCAGCTTCCTCCCTTCTCGTATGACGGCAGCCAGCCCCTGCGCCTCGCGGGCACGCTCCAGCCGTTGACGATGAACGAGCTCGCGCTGGACTGGAAGGTCTCCCGCTTCGCGGAGCTCGCCTCCGAGGTGCACCCGTCGGCCACCCTCCGGAGCAGCAGCTTCAGCCTGTTCCCGATGGCCTTCGGCACGGAGGAAGGCTGGGTCGGATACTCAGGCTATCTGCTGGCGCTCGGACGTCGGGCGGGAGAGGCTTCCGACGCGACCGGGACGCTCGTCTATGGCAATCCCTATCCGTCCAACTGGGGCGTGCTGGCCCAGGCCTCTTCGTCCTTCGGCGTGACCTTCGACATTCCGGGTCAGGAGCCCTTCACATACACGAGTACGATTGTCGTCTCCGACCGTGTGGCCTCCCTGTCGGACGGCCCCATCGTGCCGCTGATGCGGCCGCCCCGCGCCCTCACCCTGGATGGCACGGAGGCGTACAGCGCCCGTACCGTCGCTCCCGGCGCCCACGTCCTCTCCTGGCAGCCGCCCGCGGCGGGCACGCCGAACCTGTACGTGGTGACGCTGCGGCGCATCGATGACCTCGGGGACTCGACCCGGGTCGCCGTGCCCGCGCTCACCTTCTACGTGCCGGCGAATCTCACCTCCGTCCGGATGCCCGCCGGCCATCTCGAGCCAGGCAAGCACTACTTCGTCAGCGTGCGCGCGGTCCATGCCCCGGGCTACGACATCGCGAGGAAGCCTTTCGTTCTCGCCGAACAGGTGACCGAGAGTGGCGCGAATACCATGAGCGGCCTGCTGACCGTTCCGGCCCGGTAGCGCGGAAGATGCAGCCCTGGATGCTCGAGAACCTCGGAGGGCCAGCGCCATGCGGACGCTCTCCGCGGTCCGCCGAGCGCTCTGGCCCCCCAGGCTGACGGGATTGCTTCCCCTCCTCCCGCAGCTATGGTCCCGGCACTTTCATTCGCGGAAGTGCCGGGCATGCCGCCCGGCACGTGTGCTTGGAGAGGGGGAATCATGCGGACCTCGCGTCCGGTATTGCTGAGTCTGCTGTTGTGCTGCACGTGGCTGGGCTGCTCCGAGGACGACGAGCCCACGGCTCCGGACAGCGGGACGGCGGCGGACGCGGGCTTCGACGCCGGGATGGGCTCGGAGGACGCGGGCTCCGACGCCGGGACGGGCCCGGAGGACGCGGGTGCGGACGCGGGCCCCACGGACGGCTCGGTGCGCGTGCGTCGCTTCCTGCGCCACCACACGGCCGCTGGCGTGGATGCGCGGCCCGAGGACTTCACGCGCAATCCCGTCGAGCTGTTCGTCGTGGAGGGCGAGGCCCTGGTCCCCGTGGCCGGCGCGGCCGGAGGCCCCGGCGAGTACGTGTTCCCCGACGTGCCCGAGGGCACCTACTACCTGAAGGTGGGCTCGCGGTTCGTCGTCACCGATGCGCGCACGCTCGACGTGAGTGTCAACGTCCTGGGACGGGCGGAGGCACAGCCGCTGGACGCGGGGAGCCCGTACGCCTCGATGGCGTACCTGAACCTGAGCGGAGTCGAGGAGTGGAACCTGCGTGACTACGAGACACTGCCGCTCGTGGAGGACCCCAGCGCCGAGCTGCACCTCGTCGCGGAGGAGCTGGGCTTCGTGGGCGACATCTCGCCCGGGGAGGCCTACCTGGGAGCCACCCGGTTCCAACACACGCAGGCCATCACGCGCATCTCGGGCTCGCTGACGCGGTTCGAGGCGGAGAAGGGAGACCGGGCCCGGGTGGTGCAGCTGTCACCCCGGACGCTGGGGACCCTGCCCGACGGCGGAACCCAGAACTACCTCACGGCGGTCCGCGCCCTCCACCTTCCCCCGCTCTCCCACGACGGGAGTGAAGCCCTGTCCCTCCAGGGAACCCTCCAGCCGCTGCCCCAGGCAGAGCTCCCCCTGGACTGGAAGGTCTCCGCCTTCGCGGCCCTCGCCGCCGAGGTGAATCCCACGGCCACCGTTCGAGGCTCCATCTTCGGCATCTATCCGGGGCCGTATGGGCAGCTTCATGGCTCGGACACGTACGCGGGGGAGTTGCTCCGGCTCCGCCGCCCCGTTGGCGTCACCGCCGACGCGGTGGGCACCCTCACCTACGGCAATCCCCATCCCGCGACGTGGAACCCGGTGACCGAGGTCAGCACCGGCTTCGGCGTCCAATCCCAGGTCGGACAGGCGCCTCGCTTCAACGTCTCGGGCTACATCCTCGTGAGGGACCTGACCTCACGTCTCGCGGCCGGGCCCATCGTCCCCCGCATCCGGCCGCCTCGTGACCTGACGCTCGACGGCACCGTGGCGTACGGCTCGCGGTCGCTCGCGGAGGGCGCCCACGTCCTGGGCTGGACGCCTCCCTCGGGGCGAGGTGCGGACGCCTACGAGGTGACGCTGTGGCGGCGCGAGATGCTGTCGAGCGGGGCCTCCACCTTCGTGCGGGTCTCCACGTTCTACGTGGACGAGAGCGCCACCTCCGTCCGGCTGCCTCCCGGGCTGTTGCAGCCGGGGCAGCACTACTACGTCACGGTGGGCGCGGTCCTGGCGGAGGGGTACGACGTGTCGCGCGAGCCGCTGCGGCTGAACGAGCGCGCCGTCTACAGCGAGGCCACCGCGGTCAGCGGCCTGTTCAGCGTGACCGCCGCGGCGCCTTGAGTTGGTTTTCGCGTCACCGGCGGGTCTCTTGCCGTTGCCGGGGGGGGGCTCAAACGACCCTCCTACCGCGGCTGACCGCGCATGGGCCGGCCGGAGGTTGGGCCGGGTTCATGGGCACGCTGCTGCCTGAGTGGCGCTCTGGCCCGGGTGGGACGCGAACGGGGTACATTCGCGGCCGGACCGACCTCGGGGCCTGGCAGGAAAAGGGGGACACACATGATGGGCTGGCGTTGGGCAGGGCTTTCGTTGGTGCTGGGCTCCGCGTGGCTGGGCTGCTCCGACGACCCGAAGCCGACTCCGGACGGCGGGACTTCGCTCGACGCGGGCTCCGACGACGGTGGCACCGGGCCGGCGGATGGTGGCGTGGATGGAGGAACTTCCGGGCGCGATGGAGGAACCGACGCGGGCTCCAGCACCGCGGTGCGTGTCTGGAGCTTCACGCGCTACCTGACGGCGAACGGCTTCGTGGATCGGCCGGATGACGTCTCCCATATCCAGCTGCTCGTCGAGGAGGGTGACCAGCTCGTGCCCATCCCCGGCCGGGATGGCGGGCCGGGCGAGTCCGTGTTCCCGGACGTGCCCCGCGTCACCTACTACCTGAGGTGGGGCCACCACTACGTCGTCACGGACTCACGCGACCTGGACCTGAGCGGTCACCGGCTGGGCCGGCCAGACTTCGTGACGATGGACCCCGACCACGAGCCGACGGCGGACATCGCGCTGCAAGGGCTGGAGACCGTGTGGCGGCCCGACCCGCCGCCGCCGTTCCCCACCAACCCCGCGGACCCCGAGGCCATGCTGCGGGTCACCTCCCCGCAGGTGGGCTACTCCGGCGTCATCGACCTCGGCCACAGCATCGAGAACTCCTCGTGGAACGCGCGGGACGTCAGCTTCTACCATGAGGTGATCCCCGCTCCGCACATCGAGCCGGAGAAGGGAGACCGGGTCTGGGTGGTGCAGCTCAATCCCCGCCTGCTGGGTGCCCTGCCCGACGGCGGCACCCAGAACTACCTCACCGCGGTGCGCGGGCTCGAGCTTCCCCCGCTCGCGTATGACGGAGGCCAGCCCTTTCCCATCCAGGGCACGTTCCAGCGGCTGACGATGAATGAGCTGCCGCTGGACTGGCAGATCTCCCGCTTCGCGGCCCATGCCGCCGAGGTGAACCCCGCGGCCACGCTCAGCACCAGCCTGTTCCGGATGGAGCCGACCGCTTACGGACCCGCCGAGAGCTGGGTGGGCTATGCCGGCACGGTGGTCGAGTTCCAGCGTCCCAGGGGTGAGCCGGCGGATGCGAGGGGAACGCTCGTCTATGGGAATCCCTATCCGGCGAGCTGGGGGCTCGTGGCCATGGCCTCCACCAGCTTCCGTATTTCCTACCAGATTCCCGGGGCCAGCCTCCCCGCGGTGACCTCGGTCACCAGCTTCGTGAGAGGCCGTCCGTCCGACATCGGCTCGGGCCCCATCGTCCCGCGCATCCGGCCGCCGCTGGAGCTCACCCTGGATGGAACGGAGCTCTACACCTCGCGCACCATCACGAGCGGCGGGCATGTCCTCGCCTGGCGGCCGCCAGCGGCCGGAACCCCGAACGCCTACGTGGTCTCACTGCGGCGACTCATGACCGACCCGAACATCGCGAACCCCTACTTCGTGCCCGCGGGTTTCTTCTACACGCGCGGGAGCACCACCTCGGTCCGGCTGCCCTCCGGCCTGCTGCAGCCCGGCAACACCTATTTCCTCACCGTGCGCGCGGTCCTGGCCCCCGGCTACGACGTGTCGAACAAGCCATTCGTCATCGACGACATGGTTGATTACAGCGCGGCGCACGCCATGAGCGGACTGTTGACCGTGCCGCCCGAGACGCCCTGAGCGGCGTTCCGCTGCGCCGTGCATGGCTTTGGATTATCACCTGCAACGCAGTGTCATTTAAGGGTGGAACCGTGCCAACACCGGGGTGCCGGATAGCCAGTCCGGCGGGTGTGTTGGAGAGGTGGGGACAGATGCCAAGCTGGCGTTTGATATTGCTTTCGCTGTTGCTGTGCACCACGTGGCTGGGTTGCTCCGACGACCCGGACCCGACGCCCGACAGCGGGACGACCGTCGACTCCGGCACGGGCCCGGTGGATGCGGGCTCCGATGCCGGCACGGACCCAATCGACTCGGGCACGGATGCTGGCACCGACCCCGCCGACTCCGGTAGCGACGCGGGCACGGACCCGGTGGACGCGGGTTCCGACGCGGGGTCGGACCCGACGGACGGCGGTGCGGACGGTGGCTCCGATGCCGGCACGGACGCGGGCCCTCCCGACGACACGGTGCGCATCCGGCGCTTCACCCGCTTCCTGACGGCGAGCGGGTACACGGAGCAGCCGGACGACTTCTCGCAGACCTCCATCGAGCTGTTCGCGGTGGATGGCGGCGAGCTGGTGCCCGTGCCCGGCACGTCTCCCGCGCCGGGCGAGTACGTCTTCCCCGGTATTCCCCAGGGCACCTACCACCTGAGGGTCGACACGTTCCATGTCGTCACCGACGCGCGCTTCCTGGACCTGAGCGTCAACCGGCTGGGGCGCTCCGACACCCGCTTCCTGGAATATGGCGAGCGTTGGCTGGCGAATCTCGCCCTGGGCGGGCTCGAGCCGTGGCGACAGGACGAGAGCGACATCCAGGTGGTCTCTGGAGAGGTGGACTACGCGTCCGAGCTGGGGCTCTTCACTCCGGAGGAAGGCGCGACCTCGGTGGAGCTGGAGCAGCTCATCATCGGCAATGACCCGGGGCCCATGCCCGTGTTCGAGCAGTCGCGAGGGGACCGGGCCTGGGTGATGCAGATGTCGCCCCGGCAGCTGAGCGCCTCGGACGGGAGCGAGTACAGCTACACCACGACGGTGCGTTCCCTGCATCTCGCGCCCTTCTCCTACGACAACACCGCGCCCATGCCCCTCGCGGGCACGCTCCAGCCCCTGCCGTTGAATGAGCTCTCCCTCGACTGGAGAATTCCCGACTTCGCGGCCCTCGCGGCCGAGGTCCATCCGGCCGCCACCTTCCGCGCGGCCAGCTTCTCCCTGCACCCGGCCGCGCACGGCCCTCCGGAGGGATGGGTGGGGTGGTCGGGGACGCTGCTCAGCTTCCGCCCTGAGATGGAAGCGACCTCGCCCATCCAGGGCACGCTTCTCTATGGAAATCCCTTCCCCTCCACCTGGGGCGTGACGGGCCAGGCGCGCGCGAGCTTCCAGATGAGGTACCAACTGCCGGACGACAAGTCCCTCACCGTCACCGGCAGCGCCTTCGTCGACGACCGGGTGGCCGACCTGACGGGAAGGCCCCTCACGCCCCGCGTCCGTCCGCCCCGTGCCCTCACCGTGGATGGAACGGACGCATATGGCCCGCGCACCCTCTCTCACGGCAATCACGTCGTCGCGTGGGAACCCCCCGCCGCCGGAAGCGTGAGCGCCTACCTGGTGCACATGCGGCAGGTCATCGCCCTCACCGAGGACTTCCTGGCCGCTCCCACCGTGGCCCTGTTCACCCTGAGCGCGAACACCCACTCGCTCCTGCTGCCCGGGAACCTCCTGGATCCGGGTCAGCACTACTTCCTCATGGTGGAGGCCATCCACGCGCCGGGGTACGACGTCGTGGACCGGCCGCTGATGCTCTTCGACCGGGCGAACGTCAGCCGGGTGCCGGCGTTCACCGGCCTGCTCAGCGTCCCCGCGCTGGGGCCCTGAGCGGGCTTTGCCTCGGGGCCGGTGGGAGCGACTCCCGCCGGCCCCTTCCCGGGCTCAGGCGCCGGGCGCCGCTGGCTCCGTCCTGCCGGGCGCGAAGAGCCACAGCCCGAGCGCGGCGGCCGTCGTGAGCCCCGCGGCGATGGCGAACTGCGCGGCGAAGTGTCCCCGGGCCAGGGCCAGCAGGGCCACCGACAGCGCGCCGCCCAAGAGCCGCATGGCGTAGAGGCTGCTGGTGACGATGCCGCGGTGGTGCCAGGGCGCGCGGGACTGGGGGCCCACCAGCGAGGTGCTCGCGGCCGGGCCCAGGCCCAGGCCCAGCACGGCGAGCCCCACGAGGGCCGCCGGCACGCCCCAGTCGAGCGCGGAGGACAGGGCGAGGAAGCCCACGCCCACCGCCGCCACCGCGAAGCTGACGCCGGTGCTCAGGCGCATGCCCCCGCGCACCAGCAGCTTCACGCCGAAGGTGGAGCCCACGGACCAGCCCAGCAGCATGGGCAGCAGCGCCAGGCCCGCGCCCACCGGCGAGTGCCCGCCCTGCTCCGTCATCCACAGCGGCACCCACGCGGCCATGCTGTACAGGAGCGCGCCCCCGGCGAGGTTGCCCGCGGCGCCGCTGAGCACGGTGCGGTCCTTCACCAGCTCCGCCGGCAGCAGCGGGGACGCGGCGCCGCGCTGCTGGCGCACCAGCACCGCGCCCAGGGCCACGGCGCCCAGCGCGCACAGCCACCGCAGCGAGGCGGCGCCGGGCTCCAGCGAGAAGAGGAGCAGCGCCGCGGAGGTACCGGCCAGCAGCGGGCCCGCCCGGTCCAGCGTCACGTCCGCGCGGCGCGGCGGGTCGCGGTACGACAGGTACAAGAGCGTCGCGGCGAACAGGCCCACGGGCACGTTGACGAGGAACACCCAGCGCCACGAGGTGTGCATCACAATCCAGCCGCCGATGAGCGGACCGGTGGCGTTGCCCACGCCCCACGCGCCGGTGAAGAGGCCCTGCACGGCGGCGCGCTCGCGAAGGGTGTAGAGGTCCGCGCTGATGGTGAGCGTGGTGGGCTGGAGCGCGCCCGCGCCCAACCCTTGCAGCACGCGGAAGGCGATGAGCATGGGCACCGAGTCCGCCAGGCCGCACAGCGCCGAGCCCACGAGGAACAGGCCCATGCCGCCGAAGAAGACGGGCCTGCGCCCCAGCCGGTCCGCCAGCTTCCCGGACACGAGCACGCCCACGGTGGACGCGAAGAGGAAGGCGGAGAACACCCAAGAGTACAGGTGCTGGCCGCCCAGCTCGCGCGTAATCGTGGGCATGGCGCTCGTGACGACCGTGCCCTCGAAGGCGCTGACCACCAGGGCCAGCAGCACCGCGCCGGTGGCCATCCGCCGCGCCGTCCCCGGACGCGCGACGACTCCGGGCTCCACCGACAAACCGCTTCCACTCATGCGCTACGTGTACGCCCCGGAAGGCCATGCGAAAACCGCACCCTACGCATAGACTTCTTGCGGAAACCGCATGACCACCGAACAGCTCAGGGCCTTTCTCCAGGTTGCCCAGGAGGGCCGCCTCTCCACGGCGGCCCGGGGGCTGGGCCTGTCCCAGTCCGGCCTGTCGCGGCAGCTCCAGTCGCTCGAGGGGGAGCTGGGCACTCGACTGCTCGTCCGCACGCCCGGCGGAGCGGTGCTGACGGACGCGGGGGAGCGCTTCCTGCCGCACGCGCGCCGGGCGTTGGAGGCGCTGCTCGCGGGCACGTCGGAGCTGGAGCGGTTGTCGGGCACGCCGCGCGGCACGGTGTCGCTGGGCACGCTGCACACGGTGGGGGCGTACCTCTTGCCGGACATCATCCCCGCCTTCGCGCAGCAGTACCCGGAGGTGCGGCCCCGGCTGAGCGAGGGCATGGCACCCGCGCTGGAGGAAGGAGTGGCGAAGGGGACGTTGGACCTGGCCATCCTGTCGCTGCCGGTGCGGCGGGCGGACCTGGTGGCGCAGAAGCTGTGGGAGGAGGCGCTGATTCTGGCGGTGCCACGCGGGCACAAGCTGACGCGGCTGGGGAAGCCGGTGGCGCTGGGGGAGGTGGTGGAGGAGTCCTGGGTGGTCATCCCCGGGATGAGCGGCACGCGCGCGCTGGAGGCGGAGTGCGAGGCGCGCGGGGTGACGCCGAGGCTGGCGCTGGAGACGGACAACGCGGAGGCCATCCGCCGCATGGTGGAGCGCGGGCTGGGGGTGGCGCTGGTGCCGGAGTTGATGGCGAGGGACCACCAGTCGCGCGGCTTCGACGTGGTGCCGCTGGTGCGGGGGCCGAGGCGACAGGTGGCGTTGGTGCACCGGGGCGAGGGCTACCTCACGGCGGCGGCGCGGGCGCTGAAGACGTTCATCGTGGAGAGCATCCGCGCGATGCCGGAGCCGTGGGGCGCGCGGAAGGGCGGCGCCTCGGGGCAGCGGGTGCGGTAGCCTGCCGCGCGTTTCGTGGGGAGAGCTTCCATGGCGATGAAGGTGATGACGTTCAACGTCCTGCAGGGCGGCGAGGAGCGGTTCGACACCCTCGTCACCTTCCTGGCGCGCGAGTCTCCGGACGTGCTGGTGCTGCAGGAGTGCCTCGGCTGGGATGACGGCGGGAGGCTGCACCGCGTGGCCGAGGCGCTGGGCGTGCCCCAGGAGGACGCGCACCGGGTGCTGGGACAGTCGCGCTCGCGAGGAAGCGGGCGCTGCTACCACGTGGCGGTGGTGAGCCGCCCTGCCCTGCGCTCGGTGAGCGTGCACAACAACCGGCACTTCCTGGGGCACTGCATCGTCCAGTGCGAGCTCGACGTGGAGGGCGGGCCGGTGACGCTGTTCGGCACGCACTTCGACGCGCACGAGGAGAAGCTGCGGTACGTGGAGGCGCGGTACCTGCGCTCGCTGATGGACGCGGCGGCGTTCCGGGAGGGGCGCTACCTGCTGGCGGGAGACCTCAACTCGCTGTCTCGCAAGGACCCGTACCCGGTGGACCTGGGGGACCAACTGCGCCGGGCGGGGACGGACAAGTATGGCCATCCGCCGCGCTTCGACGTGATTGACGACATCGAGGCGTACGGCTGGGTGGACACGCTGCGGGAGCGGCCGGCGTCTCCGAAGTGGGTGACGGCGAGACGGAACCGGGGCGGAGTGACGATTGATTACCGCACGGACTACGTCTTCGCGTCACCGCGGATGGCGGAGCGGCTGATGTCGGCGGAGGTCATTGACGTGGGAGACGCGTCCGACCACAACCCGCTGGTGGCGACGTTCCGCTGACGACGAGGAGGGGTCATGGCGCAGATGGACAGCTTCGTGGAGTACACGGTGGAGTTGCTGGAGAAGGTGGGCCCGGTGCAGGCCCGGCGGTTCTTCGGCGGCTGGGGGCTGTACCTCGGTGGGCGGATGTTCGGGTTCGTCGCGGACGGGCAGCTGTTCCTGAAGGCGGACGACGTCACCCTGAGCGACTTCCAGGCCGCGGGGGGCCGGCCCTTCACGTTCGAGAGCGGTGGCAAGCCGATGGAGACGAGCTACTGGACGCCGCCTTCGGACGCCGCGGATGACGCCTACGCGCTGCTGCCCTGGGCCCGCCGCGCGGTGGATGCGGCACAGCGGGCGGCGCTGAAGAAGGCGGCGCCGAAGAAGAAGGCGGCCGCGAAGAAGCAGCCCGCGCCCACGGCGAAGAAGGCTCCGGCGCGCAAGAAGGCGGCCCCCGTGAAGAAGGCCGCGGCGAAGAAGGCTCCCGCGAGTCGGAAGACCGCGCGGGCGAAGAATGCTCGTTCTGCACGCAAGACCTCTTCACGTACGTCTCGCGCCTGAACTCGACCCGGGGCGAAGCGCCGTAGCGGAGCGATGAATCCTCGCGGTCGCCCTACTTCAAGGAGTCCGATCCTCGTACCAGTTGGCGGCGGAGAGTTCCCGCCGCGCCTCTTCATGCAGCTCCGCGCGCACGAAGGGGCTCAGCCTCTGCGACGCGCGCGCAACTGGGCCCTGACTTCCTCGATGGCCTCGCGCGCGTCGTAGGTCTTCACCTCGCCGGAGACGACCTCTTGAGCACGGCGCTCGATTTCAGCCGCCCACTCAGCATCGGCACCTGTCCGCGCCTCTCCATCATCGAGGCTCAGCAGCAGCTTGTGCGCGAGACGGGCCCGCTCCTCCGTCGGGAGTCGGAGCGCTTCTGGCAGGAGGTCATCCGCGGTGGAGGCCATGAACGAGGTCCAACCTGCTTCAGGGAAGTCCGGTAAGGCCGCGAGGATTGCCTGCGGCTCCCTTCTCAATTCCAGCGCCGCCCCTTCTGTTTGCAGGGCGCTTCTTCCGCGCCTCGGATTCGTTCGAGGCGGGAAGCTTCCTGTCCTCGGAGGCGCCCTCCCTCATCGTGAGCGTGGTGCCAGGTGCCCCATCGCAACCTCCATGGCGGTCAAGGCATCGTCCCTCGGCACCGCGTGACTCCCGAGTCCGTGCGCGTGTCAGCCCCCGCCTCGGCCCATGGATGGACCAAAGGGCACGCAACCGGATGAGCTGCCAGAGGTCATTCCCTGGCGCGAGCCGCATCCCTTCCTGGCACGTCAGCCCTCTCCGGAAGGAGGGTCGTCGTGGAGGAATGATTCCTCCAGCGAGGCCGCATCCGAGGCGGGCCGTCGTGGAGGAATGATTCCTCCAGCAAGGGGGCGCCCGAGGCGGGTCGTCGTGGAGGAATGATTCCTCCAGCGAGGCCGCATCCGAGGCGGGTCGTCGTGGAGGAATGATTCCTCCAGCAAGGGGGCGCCCGAGACGGGCCGTCGTGGAGGAATGATTCCTCCAGCAAGACGGCGCCGGGGGGCTGGGAGGGGAT
>NZ_JABBJJ010000179.1 GCF_012933655.1 Pyxidicoccus fallax
CGGCGGGGCAGGGGACGGGGTAGGCTGAAGGGACGGTGGCACCTCCTTCCGGGAGGGGCTGTCGCGGGAGGACACCGGTGTCGTCGGGCGGCGTGCTCGAAATCGGACAGGAAGGGCCCGCCGTCGCGGAGTCGCCCGAGTCACGGGGCGACGCGGCGCTGTTGGGCCGGCTGCGCCGGGGAGACCCGGACGCCTTCGAGCTGCTGGTGCGCACGCACCAGGACCGGCTCTACGACTTCTGCGTGCGGATGGTGGGCGACCGCGAGGAGGCCCACGACCTGGTGCAGGAAATCTTCGTCAGCGTGCACCAGAACGTGCGCCGCTTCCGCGAGGACGCGAAGCTGTCCACCTGGCTGTTCCGCATCACCAAGAACCACTGCATCAACCGGCTGAAGTACCTCAAGCGACGGGGGCGGGGCCGCTCGGAGGAGTACGACGAGACCACCGCCCTCTTCACGGAAGGCGGCGGCACGGTGCCCGGCCCGGACGCGGCGCTCGAGTCCGCCCGCGAGCGCGCCCGCGTTCAGTGGGCCATCTCACAGTTGGACCCGGACGCGCGAATGCTGGTCGCCCTGCGCGACATCGAGGGCCTCAGCTACGAGGAAATCGTCGACATCACCGAGCTGCCCGAGGGGACGGTGAAGAGCCGGCTCCACCGGGCACGCGAAAAGCTGGCGAACCTCCTGGGACGGCTTGAGTCATGAGCAGCATTCATCGCAGACTCCCGGATGTGGAACCGCGGATGAACCACCGCGAGGCGAGGGCCCTGTTCCTCGCGCTCGCCGACGACGAGCTGCCCGCCCCCAAGGCGCAGGCGGTGCGCAGCCACCTGGACGACTGCGCCGACTGCCGCGCGGGCTGGGAGGGCTACGCCCGCACCGTGCAGCGCCTCAAGGGCGTGGAGCGGGAGAAGGCCCCGCCCGCGCTCGCCACGCAGGTGATGAACCGCGTGCGCCACCAGCGCCGCTTCGGCCTGCGTGCCCTGCACACCACCCACATGCACTACCGGGTGCCGGTGGAGATCATCATCCCCCTGCTGCTCGGGGTGGCGGTGGCCGCCTTCCTCTTCATGGCCGCCCCCTGAACGTCCCCCGCTCTGTTGCGTTGCTTCCCGAGGGAGCCTTGGCTACGGTGCCGCGCCTTTGGAAGGGCGCGCCATGGCTGAAGAACAGAACAACGACACGGGGTCCAAGGAGCAGGAAATCTACGACCAGCGGCTGGAGAAGGCCGCCAAATGGCGTGAGGCCGGCTTCAACCCGTACGGCAATGGCTACCGGCCCCAGCACCAGGCGGCCGAGATCCACGCGAAGCACGGCAACCAGACCACCGAGGAGCTGGATGCCTCCCCGACCGTCTACGACGTGGCGGGCCGTATCATCGCCATGCGCTCGTTCGGCAAGGCGGCCTTCATCAAGCTGAGGGACCGGTCGGGCGAAATCCAGGTCCACATGAAGAAGGACGCCCTCGGGGACAGCTACGAGGTCTTCAAGCTGTGCGACCTGGGTGACTTCCTCGCGGCCACGGGCCCGGTGTTCCGCTCGAAGACGGGCGAGCTGACCCTGTCCGCCACGAAGTTCACCCCGCTGACCAAGTCCCTGCGGCCCCTGCCGGAGAAGTGGCACGGCCTGACGGACGTGGAGATCCGCTACCGCCAGCGCTACCTGGACCTCGTCTCCAACCCGGACGTGAAGAACACGTTCCTCAAGCGCACGAAGCTCATCAGCTTCATCCGGAAGTTCCTCGACGCGAGGGACTTCGTCGAGGTGGAGACGCCGATGATGCACTCGCTCGTCTCGGGCGCGGCGGCGCGGCCCTTCACCACGCACCACAACGCGCTCGACATCGACCTGTACATGCGCATCGCCCCGGAGCTGCATCTCAAGCGCCTGGTGGTGGGCGGCATGGAGCGCGTCTACGAAATCAACCGCAACTTCCGCAACGAGGGCATCAGCACCCGGCACAACCCCGAGTTCACGATGCTCGAGTTCTATCAGGCGTACGCCACGTACGAGGACCTGATGGACCTCACCGAGGAGATGCTCTCCGAGGCGGCGAAGGCCGTCACCGGCGACACCCAGGTGAAGTACGGCGAGCACGTGCTGGACTTCGGCAAGGGCTGGAAGCGCATCCCCATGGCGGAGGCCATCCGCGAGGCGGTGGGCGGCGCGCTGTCCGACAAGGACATGTCCGACCCGGACAAGCTCCGTCACGAGCTCCTGAAGACCACGCACTCGGAGGCCGAGCGGCGGGCCATCGACACCATGAACCAGGGCGAGCTGGTGGGCGCGCTCTTCGAGCACCACGTGGAGGGCACCCTCGTGCACCCCACGTTCATCACCCATTTCCCCACCGCCATCTCCCCGCTCGCCCGCCGCAACGACGCCAACCCGGACGTCACGGACCGCTTCGAGCTGTATGTGGCGGGGCGCGAAATCGCCAACGCCTTCTCCGAGCTGAACGACCCGCTGGACCAGAAGGGTCGCTTCCTCGCCCAGCTCGAGGCGAAGCAGCGCGGCCAGCAGGAGACGATGGACTACGACGAGGACTACATCCGCGCACTGGAGCACGGCATGCCTCCGACGGCGGGGCAGGGCATCGGGATTGATCGGCTCGCCATGCTGTTCACCGATTCCCAGAGCATCCGCGACGTCATCCTGTTCCCCCTCCTCAAGCCACTGGCGAAGTAGCCACGAGGCCTCGTGCACCCCGCCGAACGACAGACGGTTCATCGCTGGAGCTTCATCTGGACCGGGGCCCTGGTGGCCCTGGTGGGCTTCATCCTGCTCGGGATGGCCATCTCCGCCTCGGAGGCCTGGGCGGAGGTGAGCGCCGGCCTGGGGCTGTCCCTCGTGGCATGGGGTGGGGTGCTCCAGGTCCTCAACGGCGCGCTGCTGGCGCCCGCGGGGACGGGCGGCACCGCGCAGCTCCCCACGGGCCTGCTCCTGGGCGGGGTGCTCGTCTGGCTGGCGGGCTGGGGGCTCATCGCCTCCGGCATCCGCCGCGCGCCCGCTCCGGCGGAGGGCCTCAGCCCGGCCGCGGGCGCGTCGCTGTACCCGCGCCTGGCGCGCTACCGGGACTTCTACTGGAGCACGCTGGGTGCGTACGGCGGCGGCATGCTGCTGGCGGAGCTGGTCCTCATCCTGCTGCAGACGGTGCTGTCCAGCGGCGTGCCCTCCACGGACCTGAGCGCCCCGGCGCAGAACGCGGGCGGCGGACTGTCCCTGCCGCCCACCCTGGCCTTCGCCCTGGCGCTCATCGCGGCGAGCGCGGTGGCCTTCGTCTCCGGCTTCATCGGTGCGTCCCGCGCGCAGCGGCTGTCGCTGCCCGAGGCCACCATTGGCGTGCTCTACCTGGGCCTGCCCATCCCCATCGTCCTCACGCTGATGGAGCGGGTGCCCGCGCTGCAGCTCGCGCTCGGCTACCGGCTGCGCGAGGTGACGTACGTGGCGGGCCTGCTCGGCCGTCCGGAGCTGGCGTACTGGCTGGTGTTCACCGGGCTGGTGCTGGCGCTGGTGCTGGGCATCAACACCGGCTTCATCGCCGCCGGCAGCGGCCGGGTGGACCTGAAGCTGGGCTTCGAGCTGTTCGTCGCGCGCCGGCACGTGATGGTGTTCCGGCCGTCGCTGCTGCTGGGCACGCTGGCCGTGCTGATGTTCGGCATCATCCCGCCGCTGCTCATCTACTTCATCATCCGCTCCGCTGAAGCGGCCGTGGAGCGCACCCGCATCCGCTCGCTCGGCCTGTCGGACCCGCTGGCCGCCGCCTCGGACCTCAACCGGCTGAAGCTGCGCGAGCAGTCGCCCACCATGATGATGACCGCCCTGTCCGTGGGCGGCGTCGGCGTGGGCGTCATGGCGCTCATCATCGTCCTGTCGGTGATGAGCGGCTTCGAGGCGGACCTCCAGCAGAAGATCCTCGGCACCAACGCCCACGCGGTGGTGTCCCGATACGCGGGCGAGCTGCCGGACTACCCCAAGGTCATGGAGTCCATCCGCCGCGTGCCCGGCGTGGTGGGCCAGACGCCCTTCATCATCAACCAGGTGATGATTGCCTCCGAGGGCAACGTCGACGGCGTCATCATCAAGGGCATCGACCCGGCCACGGTGGGCAGCGTCACCGACCTGCCCGAGTACCTGCTGGGCGGCAACAAGCTCGAAATCCTCTACACGCCGGAGAAGATCCTCGGCCACGGCCTGCCCGGGGACGACGAGGCCCCGGCGGGCGGCAGCGGGCAGGAGGGCGTGGAGGAGGACGACATCATCCGCCGCTCCGGAAAGGCCTCCAAGCCCGCGGTGCTGCCGGGCATCGTGATTGGCCGCGAGCTGGCCGCGTCGCTGCGCGTGGTGGTGGGGGACCGGCTGAACGTCGTTTCCCCGCTGGGCACCGAGCTGGGCCCGTCCGGGCCGATTCCCAAGAGCCGCGCCTTCCGCGTCGCCGGCATCTTCTACTCGGGGATGTACGAGTACGACTCCAAGTTCGTCTACATCCTCCTCAAGGAGGCGCAGGACTTCTTCGACGTCGAGGGCGCCAGCGGCATCGAGCTGAAGGTCGCGGACATCGACGACGCGCGCCGCATCGCCGGGCAGGTGGTGAAGGTGCTGGGCGGCTACCCCTACCGCGCGCGCGACTGGGGCGAGATGAACAAGAACCTCTTCTCCGCGCTGCGCCTGGAGAAGCTGGTGATGGGCATCATCCTGTCCATCATCATCGTCGTGGCCGCCGGCCTCATCGTCGCCACCGTCATCATGCTGGTGCTGGAGAAGCGCAAGGAGATCTCCGTCCTCAAGGCGCTCGGCGTCCCGGACGGAGGCATCGTGAAGATCTTCCTCGCCGAGGGGCTCCAGATTGGCGTGGCGGGCGGCCTGCTCGGCCTCTTCTCCGGCCTGTCCTGGTGCTATTTCATCGAGAAGGTCGGCATCAAACTGGACCCCGAGGTCTATTACATCCCCGCGCTGCCGGTGCGCGTCGAGTTCGTGCAGACCGCGCTCGCCGTCGTCATCGCGGTGCTCGTCACCTACCTCGCCTCCATCTACCCGGCCCTCAAGGCCAGCAGCGTGGAGCCGGTGGAAGGCCTCAAGGCGGAGTAGCCATGGCGCTGTTGTCCATCCGCAACGTCTTCAAGAGCTACTTCCTGCACGGCAAGCGCATCGACGTGCTGCGTGGCGTGTCGCTGGACATCGAGCGGGGAGAGCTCGTCTCCCTGGTCGGCGCTTCCGGCGCCGGGAAGAGTACGTTCCTTCACGTGTTGGGGACCCTCGACGCCCCGGCCGCAGGAGAAGTCTTCTTCGACGGCCGCGCCGTCTTCTCCATGAACGACGCCGAGATCGCCGAGTTCCGCAACAAGACCATCGGCTTCGTCTTCCAGAGCCACTACCTCCTGCCGGAGTTCACCGCGCTGGAGAACGTGGCCATGCCCGCCCTCATCCAGCGGCAGGACCGCACCGGGGCCTACACCTACGCCCGCGAATTGCTGGAGCGGGTGGGGCTGGGCCACCGCGTGGACCACCGCCCCGGCGAGCTGTCCGGCGGCGAGGCCCAGCGCGTGGCCCTGGCCCGCTCCCTGGTGCTCAAGCCCGCCCTCCTGCTCGCCGACGAGCCGACCGGCAACCTGGACCCGGCCACCGGCGAGGGCATCCACCAGCTCCTCCGGGACGTGAACCGCGACCTGGGCATCACCGCCGTGGTGGTCACCCACAACGAGACGCTTGCCCGCTCCATGCCCCGCCGGCTGAGGTTGGCCGCTGGAGGGGTGACTGAGGCGTGATGCTCCAACGCTTTTGGATTGAGGGACTCGCGCCCCTTCCCGTACATTCCCCCGCCTTTTCCAGGCCGGTCTCCCCTTGAGGCTCCCCGTTCTGTCGCGCAAGTCACTGCTCCCGCTGCTGGCGGTCGCCCTGTTCTCCCTCGTGCCGGGTCGCGTCCACGCCCAGGTCGACGGAGGTGTGTCCGCTCCCGCGCCTGTTCCGGCGGTGACCTCTCCCTCCGCGCTCGACCCGGCCGCCGACGCCGACGCGGGCACGCCCCCGGCCACCGGCGCCGAGCTGCCCGGTGATGCCCCCGTCTCCGACGAGGACGCCACGGACCGGGTGGTGGAGATCCGCGTGGAGGGCAACCGCCGCGTGGAGGCCGAGGCCATCCGCCGCGCCCTGCGCACCAAGGTGGGCGAGCCGCTCGCCCCCGGCCGCACCTCCCAGGACCTCCGGGCGGTGTGGGCCCTGGGCTACTTCCAGAACGTCGAGCTGCTCGTGCAGCGGCTGCCCCGTGGCCTCGCCTACGTCATCCGCGTGGAGGAGCGGCCCATCGTCCGCGCCGTGCAGCTTCGCGGCAACGAGGAGCTCAACAAGGATGACCTGAAGGACGAGATCGACACCAAGCCCAACACCATCCTGGACATGGAGACCGTGCGGTCCACCGTGCGGAAGATCCAGGCGAAGTACGTGGAGAAGGGCTACTTCCTCGCCGAGGTCACCCACGAGCTGAAGCGCTCCGAGGACGGCACCAGCGTCGACGTCATCTACGTCATCAACGAGCACGCCAAGGTGATGGTGAAGCAGATCACCTTCATCGGCGCGGAGAAGGTCTCCCCCGAGGAGCTCAAGGCGACGATGATCACCCGCGAGGGTGGCTTCTTCTCCTTCTTCACCGGCGAGGGCACCTACCGCGAGGAGGCCTTCGAGCGCGACCTCCAGGTCATCCAGTTCGCCTACTACGACCGGGGCTTCATCAACGTCCGGGTGGACAAGCCCACCGTCCAGCTCTCCGCGGACAAGCGCTTCATCTACATCACCCTCCGCGTCACCGAGGGCGAGGCCTACGACATCGGGAAGATCGACTTCTCCGGTGACCTCCTGGAGGGCGTCTCCAAGGAGCTCATGGAGTCGCTGATGAAGTCCCGCACCGGCGAGCGCTTCAACCGCTCGCAGCTGTCGCAGGACATCGTCGCCGTCTCGGACCTCTACTACGACCGCGGCTACGCCTACGCCAACATCAACCCCATCACCACCGTCAACGCGGACAACCGCACGGTGGACCTGACCTTCGACGTCCAGCAGGGCCCCAAGGTCACCATCGAGCGCATCGAGGTCGTCGGCAACAGCAAGACGCGCGACAAGGTCATCCGCCGCGAGCTGCGCGTGTACGAGGGCGAGCTCTACAGCGGCACCGGCGTGCGCCGCAGCCGCGAGCGCGTCACCGCCCTGGGCTTCTTCGAGACGGTGGAAATCACCCAGCGCCCCGGCAGCCAGGACGACACCATCGTCCTCCAGGTGGAGGTGAAGGAGAAGGCCACCGGTACCTTCCAGGTGGGCCTGGGCTTCTCCAACGTGGAGAACTTCATCTTCACGGCGCAGATCTCCCAGAACAACTTCCTCGGCTGGGGTCAGAGCATCTCCGCGTCCGCCCAGATTTCGGGCCTGCGCTCGCTCGTGCAGCTGTCGTTCTACGACCCGTACTTCCTGGACACGAACTACCTGCTGTCCGCGGAGTTCTTCCGCGTCCAGGCGGACTACGAGGGCTTCATCCGCAACTCCACCGGTGGCAGCGTCTCCATCGGCTACCAGTTCATCGACGACCTGCTGGGCACCGTCGGCTACTCGCGCGAGTGGGTGGACGTGGAGGCGGGACAGAACCTGGGCGCGGTGCTCCTGGCCAACCAGTTCCTGTCCGGCATCACCAGCGCCGCCCGCTTCTCGCTGTCCTTCGACCGCCGCGACAACCGCCTCTTCCCGTCGCGCGGCTTCATCCACTACGGCTCGGTGGAGACGGCCCCCGGCTTCCTGGGCGGCACCTTCCTCTTCAACCGGTACACCGCCTACTCGCGCCTGTACTTCCCCATGCCGCTGGGCTTCGTCTTCAAGACGAACGCCACCATTGGCTACATCCAGCAGCTGGACCAGGACAAGCCGCTGCCCATCTCCGAGCTCTACTATGTGGGCGGCATCAACAGTGTGCGCGGCTACTACCTGCGCAGCATCAGCCCCTCGGTGAAGGTGCCCCGCTCCGCCAACCCGGACGCCACCGTCACGGACTTCCTCGTGGGCGGCAACAAGCAGCTCATCTTCAACTTCGAGCTGGAGTTCCCCATCTTCGAGAAGGCCGGCCTGCGCGGCGTGCTCTTCTACGACGCCGGCAACTCCTTCGCGACGACGGAGAACTTCTTCGAGGACCGGCAGGACAACCTGCCGCTCGGCCTCTTCCACTCGGCGGGCTTCGGCTTCCGCTGGTTCTCGCCGATTGGCCCCCTGCGCTTCGAGTGGGGTATCCCGCTCACCAGGCGGCCGGAAGACGACCGCATCCTGTTCGAGTTCACTATCGGCAACTTCTTCTGATAAGCCCTTGCACCGCCGTCCCGGTCCCGCCCCCCGGCGGGGGGAAGTTTGAACAAGCCGGGGGACCAGACGTCGGAGCCTGTAACCTTCCCGAGGAGCTGTTGAACATGTCGCTTCGCACCACCATCGCGGCCGTGGCCGCCGTCGTTTCGCTCGCCCTGCCGGTGGCCGCCTCCGCCGCGGAGATGAAGGTCGCCTACGTCGACCTCCAGCGCGTCCTGCTCGAGGTGGATGACGGCAAGGCCGCCAAGGCCCGCCTCCAGAAGTGGCTGGATGACCGCCAGAAGGAAATCGACAAGGAGCAGGAGGCGCTCCGCAAGGAGAAGGAGACGCTGGACAAGCAGGCCAGCGCGATGAGCCCCGACACCAAGGCCCAGAAGGAGGGCGAGCTCCAGCGCAAGGTGATGGTCCTCGCGCAGAAGTGGGAGAAGAGCCGGGCCGAGGCCGCCACCAAGGAGCGGCAGGAGATGGAGCCCATCATCAACAAGATCGACCAGGTGGTCGCCTCCATCGCCGAGCGGGACGACCTGGCCTTCGTGCTGGAGCGCCGTGACTCCGGCATCGTCTTCGCCCGCTCGCAGCACGACATCTCCAACGAGGTCATCCGCGCCTACAACGCCCAGAAGAAGCCTGCGGCGGCGGCGAAGGATGCCCCGACCAAGAAGTAGCCTTTCGGCCCCAACGTGCAGACCCCCTCTCCCCCCCGCCGGCTCGGGGAGCTCGCAGCCCATGTGGGTGGCGAGCTCCTCGGCGACCCCGGCCAGCTCATCCACGGACTCAACGGGCTCGAGGAAGCCGGCCCGCGGGACGTGTCCTTCTACGGAAACACGCGCTACCGCCGCCAGTTCGACGAGACGCGCGCGGGAGCCGTCCTCGTGGGCGCCGGCACGGACGCGCCGCCGCGTGACGGCATGGCGCTGGTGCGCGTGCCCAACCCGCACCTGGCCTACGCGAAGCTCCTGCGCCTGTTCCACCCCGTCTCGCGGCCAGCTCCGGGCGTGAGGCCGGGGGCCTGGGTGCACCCCGAGGCCACCATCCACCCGGAGGCCACGCTCCTGCCTGGCGCCTCGGTGGACCGCGGCGCCCGGGTGGGCGCGCGCACGGTGCTGTACCCCGGTGCCTACGTGGGCGAGGACGCCCAGGTGGGCGACGACTGCCTCCTGTACCCCAACGTCACCGTGCGCGAGCGCTGCATCGTCGGCTCGCGCGTCATCCTCCACGCCTCCAGCGTGGTGGGCGCGGACGGCTTCGGCTTCGCCTTCAACCCCGAGGGCGAGGAGGGGCCGGAGCACTTCAAGATTCCCCAGGTCGGCATCGTCCGCGTCGAGGACGACGTCGAGGTCGGGGCCTGCACCTGCATCGACCGCGCGACGGTGGGCGAGACAGTGGTGGGCCGCGGCACGAAGCTCGACAATCTGGTGCAGATCGCCCACAACGTGAAGGTGGGCCCGCTGTCGCTCATCTGCGCGCAGGCCGGCGTGTCCGGCTCCGCGGAGATTGGCACCGGCGTGGTGCTGGCCGGGCAGGTGGGCGTGGTGGGCCACATCCGCGTGGGAGACCTGGCGAAGGTGGGTGCCCAGTCCGGCGTGGCCCATGACGTGGAGGACGGGCAGGTGGTCAGTGGCAGCCCGGCCGTGCCGCACAAGGAATGGCTGCGCGCGAGCGCGGCGACGGCGCAGCTGGCCGACCTGCTCAAGGAAGTGCGCGCCCTGCGGCGCAGGGTGGAGACGCTCGAGAAGGAGAGGGGTGAGTGATGGACATCGGAGAGATCCAGAATCTTCTGCCGCACCGCTACCCGTTTCTCCTCGTGGACCGGGTGGTGGAAATCGTCCCGGGGCAGAAGCTGACGGCCTACAAGAACGTCACCGTCAACGAGCCCTTCTTCAACGGCCACTTCCCCGGCCAGCCGGTGATGCCGGGCGTGCTCATCCTGGAGGCGCTGGCGCAGGCCATGGCCATCCTCGCCTACAAGAGCGAGGGCATGGACCCGAACCGGAAGCTCACCTACCTCATGGGTGTTGATGGAGCGCGCTTCCGCAAGCCCGTGCTGCCGGGCGACCGCCTGCACCTCGCCATCGAGGTCGTGCGGCACAAGGGTTCCGTGTGGAAGACGAAGGGCACGGCGTCGGTCGATGGAGTGAGGGTCGCCGAGGGTGAGTTCCTGGCGACCGTCGTGGACAAGAACGCCAAGGCGGAAGAAACCGCGGCTCCCTGACCGCATCTTCGAGCAGGAGTGTAGAGGAAAGACATGGCTCAGGTTCATCCCACCGCGGTGGTCCATCCCGGCGCCCGCCTGCACGAGACGGTCGAGGTCGGCCCCTATTCGGTCATCGGGCCGCAGGTGACGATTGGCGCGGGCTCGCGGGTGGGGCCCCACGTCGTCATCGAGGGACGCACGACGCTGGGCGCGCGCAACCGCATCTTCCAGTTCGCGTCGGTGGGCGCGGACCCGCAGGACCTCAAGTACGCCGGCGAGGACACGGAGCTCGTCCTCGGCGACGACAACCTGGTTCGCGAGTTCGTCACCCTCCACAAGGGCACGGTGGGCGGCGGCGGCGCGACGCGCATCGGCAATGGCAACCTCTTCATGGCCAACAGCCACGTGGCGCACGACTGCGTCGTGGGCAACGGCTGCCGCATCGGCAACGGCTCCGCGCTGGCGGGGCACGTGACGATGGAGGACCACGTCATCATCAGCGGCCTGGCGGCGGTGCATCAGTTCACCCGCCTGGGCAAGCACGCCTTCATCTCCGGCGGCGCCATGGTGACCATGGACATCCCCCCGTACGCCACCGCGCAGGGTGACCGCGCGGAGCTGGTGGGCCTCAACACGGTGGGCCTGGAGCGCAGCGGCTTCACCAAGGAGCAGGTTGAGCGCATCAAGGAAGCGCACCGCATCCTGTTCCGCTCCAAGCTGGGCCTGCAGGAGGCGCTGGCGCGGCTGCGCACGGAGCTGGGTGGCAACCCCGAGGTCGACCACCTCATCGACTTCGTCATGCAGAGCAAGCGCGGGCTCACGCGCTAGGCTTTCGGGGGCGGCGGGCCATGGAAGGAGCGTCGGCGGTGGAGCGCATCGGCCTCATCGCGGGCAATGGCCAGTTGCCCTTCCTCTTCGCGCGCGCGGCGCGGGCGAGGGGCCTGGAAGTCGTCGCCGTGGCGCACCGGGGAGAGACGGACCCGGCGCTGGCCTCGGAGGTCGCCCGGCTCACCTGGGTACGGGTGGGGCAGGTGGACCGCATCCAGAAGGCGTTCCGCGAGGCCGGCGTGAAGCAGGCGGCCATGGCGGGTGGCATCGGCCGGGTGCGGGCGCTGGCGGAGGCCCGGCCGGACCTGGGCGCGGTGCGAATCATCTCCAAGCTGCGCAGCTTCCGGGATGACGCGCTCCTGCGCGCGGTGGCCGCGGACTTCGAGGCGCGCGGCGTCACCATCATCGCCCCCACGGACTTCCTCGGCGAGGTGCTGTGCCCCGAGGGGCACCTGGCGGGGCCGAAGCTGCACCCGGCGCAGGAGAAGGACGTCGCGCTGGGCCGCGAGGTGGCGGTGCTGCTGGGCCAGGCGGACGTGGGCCAGACGGTGGTGGTGCACAACGGCCACGTGCTCGCGCTGGAGGCGGTGGAGGGCACGGATGAGACCATCCGCCGCGGCGGTAGGCTGGGCGGCAAGGGCGCCGTCATCGTGAAGCGGTGCAAGCCGCAGCAGGACCTCCGCTTTGACTTGCCGGCCGTAGGCCCCCGCACGCTGGACACGATGAACGAGGTGGGCGCCAAGGTGCTGGCGCTCGAGGTGGGGCGCACGGTGCTGCTGGACGCACCCGCGCTCTTCGCCGGGGCCGAGTCGTCGGGCATCACCATCGTCGGAGTGCCCTGAAGTCGGCCGGAAGGGCGCTCGCCCGCCTGGCTGCTTCACGCGGATGACCCGAGATGGGTGAATACCGTCGCGGCTCAAACGTCCTGTGTCGCGGCTGTTTCCCTGGAGGGAGTCTCGTCCGAGTAGCCTGTCCCGGAGGAATCCACCTGGACGGGCTGCTGTTGCGAGCGGCCCGTGACGCCGGAGGTCGACGCCACACCATGCCTGCCCGCCTGCTCCTGCTCTTCTTCGTGCTGTGCTCGCCGCTGCCCGCGCTGGCGGACGCCATCCGGGTGTCCCTCGAAGGCCGCGCGGCCCTGGGCGAGGCGCTGCCGACGCTGCTCGTGCACATCGAGGAGCCCATCGCCGGCTTCGAGGTGAAGCTGAAGCGCAGCGACGGCAAGACGGTGGAGCTGAAGGGCGGCGGCAAGCCGGGCATCACCCGGCGCATCGAGCTGGAGCAGCCGGAAGGGCGCTTCCACTACGAGGGCGAACTGGTGGTGCGCTTCCCGGACGCCGAGTCCGGCAGCATGCCGCTGTCCTTCGACACGGAGCTCTACGGCGCGCTGAAGCTGGAGGTGCGCAAGGAGGACGTGGACGTCGCGGGGCGGAAGCTTCGCTTCACGTTGAACCGGCCGGCGAGGCGAGCGGAGCTGACGGTGTTGATGGACACCGGGAAGAAGGCCTTCGAGGGCGAAGTGCCCTTCAACGGCGAGCAGGCGGGCACGCCGCTGGAGCTGACGTGGCCGGCGGCGGAGGGGCGGGTGATGAAGATTTCGGTCCGCGCCTTCGACACCTCGGAGTTCTACACCGGGGTGGACTTGTTCCCCTGGCAGGTGGACATCCCGCACGAGGAGGTGAACTTCGCATCGGGCAGCGCGGACGTGCCGGCGGGTGAGCGGGGCAAGCTGGACAAGAGCCATGCGCTCATCGCGGAGGCGCTGGCGAAGTACGGTCGTTTCGCGGCGCTGCGGCTGTACGTGCTGGGCCACACGGACACGGTGGGGAAGACGGCGGACAACCGCGAGTTGTCGTTGAAGCGGGCGCGCAGCCTGGCGGCGTATTTCCGGAAGCGGGGACTGAAAGTTCCCGTGTTCTACGAGGGCTTCGGCGAGGAGTCGCCTGCGGTGGCGACTCCCGACGAGACGGCCGAGGCGGGCAACCGCCGGGCCGAGTACATCATCGCCGTGGAGGACCCGGTGCTCCAGCACGCGCCGTTCCCTCCCCGGTGGCGGAAGCTGTGACGGTGAGCGACTTGAGGAGACGACGCATGAGCCGATTCCACCGGATGGCCTGGGTGACCCTGGGGCTGGGCGTGCTGGGAGGCACGGGCTGCGCGCACCACAAGGCGCGCGTGGCCGAGCAGCACGTGGAAGAGGCGGAGAAGTGCCAGCTGGTGCGCTCGGTGCTGCAGGAGCCGGAGCCCTCGCGGCTGGTGAACGAGTTGGCCTCGGACGGCCGCGAGGAGCCCGCGCCGGTGGTCGTCTACGTGCGCCGGCCGGAGCAGGCCATGCTGGAGCGCTTCTTCCGGGGCGACGAGCCCGTGTGTGGGGACACCACGTTCAAGGTGGTGCAGGAGAACGTGCTCGACGCGGTGGTGGTGTACCTGCAGGAGGTCCAGGACGGCTACGCGTACGACGCGCGCCGCGCCAGCCCGCAGGAGCTGTCCATGGACGGCAAGCCGCAGGGCCTCGTGAAGCGCGCAGGCCCCGCCTGGGTGGCGGGCCCCGGCCCTATTTGAGCAACTCCTTGCCGCCGTCCGCGATGAACTGCACGGCGATGGCGGCGAGGATGAGTCCCATCACACGCTCGACGATGGCGACGCCGGACTGGCGCAGCACGCGCTGAATCATCCCCGAGGCGCGGAGGATGAAGTAGCTCGCCACGAACGTCAGGATGATGGCGGCCAGCACGGGAATGGCCAGGGTCAGCTTCTGGCCTCCGCGGGCCATCAGCACCATGGCGGTGGCGATGGCGCCCGGGCCGGACAAGAGCGGAATGGCCAGCGGGACGATGGCCACGTCCTCCTTCACCACGCCCTCCTGCTCCTCGGTGGGAGTGGTGCGCGTCTCGGACGGGCGGGCGCGGAGCATGTCCAGCGCGGTGATGAGCAGCAGGATTCCGCCGGCCACGCGGAAGGCGCCCAGCGACACGCCGAACACCTTGAAGATGACGCCGCCGAAGATGGCGAAGAACAGCATCATCCCGCACGCCACGAGGCAGGCGCGCATCGCCGTGCGGCGGATCTTCTCCTGCGAATCCCCGGCCGTCATCGCCAGGAACAGCGGCACCACGCCGATGGGGTCCACGACGAAGAAGATCGCCGACAACGACACGAGGAACTGCGTCAGGTACGCCGTCATGACACGCGCCTTCCGGCTACACCGTGAGGCGCAGCTTCCACACCATCGTGAGGGCCTCGGCGAAGATCTTCTTGCTCATCTTCGAGTGCCCGACGCGCCGGTCCTCGAAGACGATGGGCACCTCGCGCACGGTGAAGCCCTTCTTCAGCGTGCGGTACGTCAATTCAATCTGGAACGCGTACCCGGTGCTCTTTACCTCGTCCAGCGCGATGCCCTCCAGCACCCGGCGGTGGAAGCACTTGAAGCCGCCGGTGAGGTCGCGGATGCCCACGCCGAGAATCGTGCGGGCGTAGAGGCTGCCGCCGCGGCTGATGACCTGCCGGCCGACGCCCCAGTTCACCGTGCCGCCACCGGTGACGTAGCGCGAGCCCAGCACCAGGTCCGCGCCCGCCTGGGCCGCGTCCAGCATGCCCGGCAGGTAGCGCGGGTCATGGCTGAAGTCCGCGTCCATCTCCAGGATGTACGTGTAGCCCTCGGCCAGCGCCCAGCGGAAGGCGGCGAGGTACGCGCGGCCCAGGCCCTCCTTCTTCTCGCGGTGCAGCACCCGCACGCGCGTGTCCTTCGCCGCGAGCGCGTCCGCGAGCTGCCCCGTGCCGTCGGGCGAGTTGTCGTCCACGACGAGGATGTCCACGCGCGGATCGGCCTTGAGGACCGCCTGGACGATGGCCTCGATGTTCTCTCGCTCGTTGTAGGTAGGGATGCAGACCAGGGCAGGGTTCATGACCCGGCCGCTCATACCCTAAACGGGGCGCGGGGGCAGCAGCTCCAATACGGCTTCCGCGGCCCGGGTGGCGGCCCCGGTCTCCCCCAGGCGGCCGCGCATCTCCGCCAGTCCCTTCAGCATCTCGTCGCGGGGGGCGCCGGGCGTCCACACCCGGCGGACCTCCTCGGCGATGCGCTCGGGCGTCATCTCCCCCTGGAGCAGCTCCGGCACCACGCGCCGGCCCGCCAGCAGGTTGACCAGCGAGACGAAGGCCACCTTCAGCATCAGCCGGCCCACCAGGTACGAGATGAGCGACACCCGGTAGACCACCACCAGGGGGCGCTGCATCAGCCCCGCTTCCAGCACGGCGGTACCAGACGCCACCACCGCCGCGTCGCTGGCGCCCACCACCTCCGGGGCGCGCCCCTCCACGAGGACGGGGGACAGGCCGCTGCCCTCGAAGCGGGAGACCACCTCCTCGCGGGGGATGGTGGGGGCCACCGGCACGACGACCTGGAGCCCGGGCCGCTCGGCCGACAGCCGCTTCGCCGCGTCCACCATGGAGGGCAGCAGGCGGCGAATCTCACTCATCCGGCTCCCGGGCAGCAGCGCGAGCGTGGGTGCGTCCCTGTTCAACCCAAGACGTTCGCGGAACTCGGTGGGAGTAGCGGGGGCGGGGACCTGCTCCACCACGGGGCTGCCCACGTACCGGGCGCTGACTCCGGCGTCCCGGTAGAAGTCCTCCTCGAAGGGGAGGATGCAGAGCATCCGGTCCACCAGGCGCTTGATGGTGCGCACCCGGCCGCGCCGCCACGCCCAGATCATGGGCGACACGTAGTAGGCCACCGGGACTCCCAGCGCCTTGAGCTTTTCCGCCAGTCGCAGGTTGAAGTCCGGGATGTCCACGAGGATGGCCACGTCCGGGCGGCGTTCGGCGGCGGCCTGGGCCAGGCCCTTCATGATTTGGAGGATGCGGGGGATGCGGGGGAGCACCTCGGTGATGCCCATGACGGACACCTCCCGGGCGTCGAAGAGCAGCTCTACCCCCCGAGCGGCCAGGCGGGAGCCGCCCATGCCGAAGAAGGTGAGGTCCGGACGGCGGGCCTGGAGGGCGGCGACGAGCTCGGCGGCATGGCTGTCACCGGAGGCCTCGCCGGCCACGACGAGGATGCGGGGCGGGTGCGTCATGAGGGGGCACGCATCGTACCTGATGCGGGGCCGAATGAAGGTGTAGAGTGAGTTACCCTTGAAGACGCTTCTGCTCGCCGAGAGCCATCCCCCCACGCTGGAGCACCTGACGGGCCTGCTCTCCCAGGCCGGGTACACCGTGCGCGCGGTGAATGACCCGGTGACGGCGATGGAGCACTTCGCGGCGGACAACCCGGCCGTGGTGGTGCTGGCGGTGGACCTGCCCCGGGTGGACGGCGCGCACGTGGTGCACCTCATCCGCGGCCACAGCCAGGGCGGGCGGGTGCCGATTGTCGCCATCGACAAGGGGCACCTGGGCCGGGCGCGCGGGGTGGCGTCGGTGCTGGACCTCAAGGTGAACGCCTACGTGGCGGACCCGCTCAAGCCGGGGGAGCTGGTGCCCCGCCTGGAGTCGCTGGTGCGCGCGGCGCAGGCCGTGCCGCTCACCGGGCTGGCGGCCACGCTGTCGCGCTCCGCGGTGAACTCCGGGGACTTGAAGGGCTACCCGCTGCCGGGGCTGCTGCACTCCATCTACCGGCTGCGCCGGGACGGCGTGCTGGTGGTGGCGCATCGGGACTTGAGCCGGCGCGTGTTCTTCCTGCGCGGCGGGGCGGTGAGCTACGACTCCTCGTCGAAGGCGGACTCGCTGCCGCGCTACCTGCTGGACCGCAAGGTGGTGACGGCGGCGCAGGCGGACCGGGTGGTGGAGGCGATGGCCTCGGGGCTGCGCATCGGCGCGGCGCTGGCGGACGCGGGCGTGGAGGCGGCGGGCGAGGAACTGCTGCAGCTGCTGCGCGACTACACGCGCGACAAGCTGGAGCGGGTGCTGGGCATGCGCGAGGGGCGCTATGCCTTCTACGCGGGCGACGAGTTCACCGCGGAGGTGGCCTCGGTGGAGGTGCCGCCCCTGGCGCCGGTGCTGGCGGGCGCGCGGCGGTGCTTCCCGCTGAAGGTGATGGCGGCCTCGCTGAAGTCGAACCTGGGCGAGTACCCGGTGCGCTCGGCGGAGTTCGGCCGCGACCTCCAGGCGATGGCGCTGGACACCGACGACCTGAAGATCGCCATGCAGGTCAACGGCCGCATCGTCCTGAAGGATTTGCTCGCGCACGGGCGCGGGGAGCTGGGCACGGCGGTGTCGCTGCTGTGGTTCCTCAAGCTGACGGGCGGGGTGACGTTCTCGCCGACGCCGGTGGCCACGGGGACGGACGCGCTGACCCACGCGGTGCTGCCGGACAAGATTGCGCCCCGCAAGCGCAAGGCGCTGCCGGCGGAGACGGCGGCGTCGCTGCGCGAGGAGGCGGTGCGCATCATCACCCGCAGCTACTTCGGCAGCCTGGGGCTGGACATCGCCGCGGACACCGAGGCGGTGGAGCGCGCGTACCACGAGACGGCGATGCGCTTCCATCCGGACACGTATGCCGAGTTCGACATCTCGGACCTGAGGGACCTGCTCGAGTCCGTGCAGGAGAAGCTGTCGGCGTCGTACCGGGTGCTGAGCGTGGAGGAGAAGCGCAAGGCGTACCTCCAGTACCTCTTCAGCCGGCTGGACGTGGGGCGCAACACGGCGGTGGTGGTGGACGCGGAGATCGCGCTGCGCCGGGGCGAGTCCGCGCTGAAGCGCCGCGACTTCGTCACGGCGATGCGCGCCTTCGAGGAAGCCGTGACGCTCAACCCGAACGAGCCGGAGTACTACGCGTTCCTCGCGTGGGCGACGTACATGGCGGCTCCGGGCGCGTTGCTGGTGCGGGCGCAGAAGGCGCAGAAGGTGTTGAAGAAGGCGTTGTCGCTGGGGCCGTACGTGGAGCGGCTGCACATCATCGCGGCCATCATCGACACGGACCTGGGGGACGCGCCGCTGGCGCGGAAGAAGCTGTTGAAGGTGCTGGAGTACAACCCGTACTCCCAGCTGGCCAAGGCGGCGCTGCGCAAGGTGGGTCGGTAGATGAGGCAGGTGTTGTCGCGGCTGTTGCGCTATGCGCGCCCGCACTGGGGTGTGCTCGCGGTGGCCTTCGTGGGCATGGCGGTGGTGGGTCTGGCCACGGGCGCGTACGCGTACCTGACGGGGCCGGCGCTGCGCTTCCTGCTGTCGGGAGGCCAGGAGGGCTTCGCGAGCGCGCAGCGGGTGCCATGGCTGGCGGACCTGCCGCGCGAGGCGGCGCTGTGGGGCTTCCCGCTGGTGATGGTGGTGGTCGGCGCGGCGAAGGGGCTGGGCTACCTCACGCAGTTCTATTTCATGGGGCTGTTCGCGCAGCGGGTGGTGAAGGACGTACGGCGCGAGCTGTTCCTGCGCCTCACCGCGCTGTCGCCCACGCAGCTGGCGCGCGAGCGGATGGGCGACCTGCTGAGCCGCTTCTCCTCGGACGTCAACGCGGTGCACGACGCGGCCATGTACACGGTGGGCGCGTACCTGCGGGACAGCGTGCAGGTGGTCATCCTCACGGGCGTGGTGCTCTCGCTGAGCCCTCTGCTGGGCGGGGTGATGCTGCTGGTGATTCCGCTGGCGGCGCTGCCGGCGTCGGGGCTGATGCGCAAGGTGCTGAAGCGCACGCGCGAGGGGCAGACGCAGCTGGGCAACCTGGCGGGGCAGCTCCACGAGGGGCTGGGCGGGCTGCGCACCATCCAGGCCTTCAACGGCCAGGAGGCGGAGCTGGCCCGCTTCGCGTCGCATGCGCGGGCGCACGAGAAGGCGGTGGTGAGCGCGGCGTGGGCGCGGGGCGCGGTGCCGGGGCTGATGGAGGTGCTGGCGGCGGCGGCGCTGGCGGGCGCGCTGGCGTACGCGGCGAGCGTGAGGCTGATGGAGCCGGAGGCGTTGCTGTCGCTGCTGACGGCGGTCATCCTGGTGTACCAGCCGGTGAAGGAGCTGGGCCGGGTGACGCAGTTCGCGGTGCAGGCGGGCGCGGCGGGTGAGCGGCTCTTCGCGCTCCTGGACTTGAAGCACCCGGTGGAGGACGCGCCGGACGCGGTGCCGGCACCGCCGCTGTCCCGGAGCATCGTGCTGGAGAACGTGCGCTTCTCCTACGGGGAGCGCCGCGCGCTGGACGGCCTGTCGGTGGAGCTGAAGGCGGGGCAGGTGACGGCGCTGGTGGGAGGCAGCGGCGGCGGCAAGAGCACGGTGACGTCGCTGCTGCTGCGCTTCGAGCGGCCGCAGAAGGGGCAGTACCTGCTGGATGGCGTGGACGTGGACCGGTACACGGCGGCGAGCGTGCGCGAGCAGTTCGCGCTGGTGACGCAGGAGCCGCTGCTGTTCCAGGGCTCGGTGCTGGACAACCTGCGCTACGCGAAGCCGGACGCCACGCGGGAAGAGGTGGAGGCGGCGGCGAAGGTGGCGCACGCGGACGGCTTCATCCGGGCGATGCCGGAGGGCTACGACACGCGCATCGGCGAGCGGGGCGTGACGCTGAGCGGAGGCCAGCGGCAGCGGCTGTGCATTGCCCGCGCGGTGCTGGCGCGGGCGAAGGTGCTGGTGCTGGACGAGGCGACGAGCAGCCTGGACCCGGAGAGCGAGCGCGAGGTGCAGGCGGCGCTGGCGGCGGTGCTGCCGGGGCGCACGGCGCTGGTGATTGCGCACCGGCTGTCCACGGTGGTGAACGCGGACGTGCTCCACGTGATGGAGGCGGGCCGGGTGGTGGAGAGCGGCACGCACGCGGAGCTGCTCCAGAAGGATGGCCGCTACGCGGCGCTGTGGAAGATGCAGACGGAGGGCCCCACCGAGCGCGGCGCGGCCTGAGCCCGAGTCACCTGCCATCGAATTGCGAACAGCGGGACGGGCCCGTCGAGGTACGTTGAAGGGCGAGGGCCGGTCACGAGGCGCTGTCGAAAAGGCTCACGGCCGGCCGATTGAACGAGGAGAGGCGTGAGCCGCATCCGGACAGTGGTGGCGAAGACGTTCCAGGCGGTACTGGGCATGGGCCTGCTGCTCCTCGGAGTGGTGGGGCTCTTCGCGATGCCGGCCTCCTGCGCCCGCTACCCGGTGGTGCCGCCGAAGGCGGGCGCGCCCACGTGGTTGCGCGGCGCGTACCACGTGCACACCACGCGCTCGGACGGGGAGGGCACGGTGGCGGAGGTGGCTCGCGCGGCGAAGGAGGCGGGCCTGGACTTCGTGGTGCTCACCGACCACAACGACTTCAAGCCGCCCGCGCCGGTCTGGGTGGAGGGCGTGCTGTTGGTGCCCGGAGTGGAGATCTCCACATCCGCGGGGCACCTGGCCGCGTTCGGCATGACGCAGCCCCTGAAGGGGATGCAGGCGTGGATGCCGCCGGGAGACGCGGTGAAGGCGGTGGCGGCGGCGGGAGGCACGGCGGTGCTCGCGCACCCGGTGCAGGAGCGCAACCCCTGGACGGACGATGCGAGCACCCGTGAGGTGCCGGGCTTCGAGCTGTACTCGGCGGACACGTTCTTCCGTCAGGTGGCCAGCCATCCGGTGAGCCGCCTGCTGCCCACGGTGGGCGCGTACCTGGGCAATCCGGGGCACGGGGTGATGACGATGGTCTCTCCCGAGCCGGGCCCGATGGAGCGCTTCCTGGAACTGTCGCGCGAGCGCCCCCGGCTGGCCTTCTGCGCGCACGACGCCCACGGGATTCCCTCGTACTCGGCGGTCTTCGAATCCATGGCCATGTACCTGCCGTCGGAGCTGCTGCCCAAGCCGCTCCCCCGGGACGCGGTCGAGGCCGCCGCCCAGGTCGCGCGAGCCCTGGCGAGTGGGGGCGCGCTGTGTGCCTTCCGGGGCCTGGGCGAGCCAGCGGGCTTCCTGCTGGAAGGCATCCACCCGGAGCGCCGGGAGGCTCGCGTCGGAGACGTGCTTCGGGTCCACGTGCCGGGGAGTCCGGAGGAGGGCACGGTCGAGGTGCGGGTGTGGGGAGACGGCCGGACGGGAGCGGACGGAAGGTCCGTGGAGCTGACAGGGGCGGGGGTGGTGCAGGTGGAGGTGTGGGCCCGTGGGCCGGGGCGCTTCATCGGAACGGAGTGGCGGCCCTGGATTGTCCCGAGCCCCGTGCGCGTGCTGCCGCGCGGGCCGGGCATCTGATAGAGGGCGCGAGAGACGTCCATGCGCCTCCTGTACATCCTCGCCACCTATGTGCTTTTCGCGCTCCTGTTCCCGGTGCTGTGCCTGCACCGGAAGACGCGTCATGGGCTGATGGAGCGGCTGGGCTTCTACGGCCGTGACAGCCTGCCCCCGCGCGGAGACGGCCCGGTGCTCTGGCTGCACGGCGCGAGCGCGGGAGACCTGCTGGCGCTGTCGCCGATGTTCGCTCCGCTGCGCGCGCGCTTCCCGGGGTGCCAGCTCATCCTGTCGACGATGACGGACAGCGGCTATGCGATGGCGAAGGGCCGGCTGGCGAAGGACATCGACGGAGTGGTGTACGTGCCCTACGACTTGTGGGGCGCGACGCGCCGGGCGGTGCGGGCCATCCGTCCGGACGTGCTGGTGCTGGAGTACACGGAGATCTGGCCCAACCTCATCCGTGCCGCGAAACGGGGAGGGGCGCGCGTGGTGATGACGAACGGGCGTTTCTCTCCGGCGAACCTGGGGAAGTACCGCTCGCTCTTCAAGCTCATCGGCAACCCGCTGAAGGACCTGGACCTGCTGCTGATGCGGCAGGAAGAGGAGGCCGAAAGGGCGAGGAGCCTGGGCGCGCGCCCCGAGTGGGTGAAGGTGACGGGCAACACGAAGTTCGACTCCCTCGCGGGAGGTCCGGCGCGCGAGGACGACACCCTGCGCACCGCGCTGGGGCTGGAGCCGGGAGCCCGGGTCTGGATTGCCGGGAGCACGCACGAGGGCGAGGAGGAGGTGCTCCTGCGCGTGTACCGGCGGCTGCTGGAGCGCTGGCCCGACCTGCGGCTGGTGATTGCGCCGAGGTACGTGGACCGGGCGGCGCGCATCGTGACGCTGGCGCGCGAGGCGGGGCTGAGCGTGGGCCTGCGCTCGAAGGGCAACCCCGAGCGGGGGCAGGTGGTGGTGCTGGACACGATTGGCGAGCTGTCGAGGGCCTACCGGCTGGCGACGGTGGTGTTCGTGGGAGGCTCGTTCACGAAGCGGGGCGGGCAGAACATCCTGGAGCCGGCGGGGCAGGGGAAGCCGGTGCTGTATGGGCCGCACATGGACAACTTCCGGGACAGCGTGGAGCTGCTGACGGGGCAGGGGGGCGTGCAGGTGGCGGACGGTGAGGCCCTGCATGGTGCGCTCGTGGAGCTGCTGGCGGCCCCGGAGCGGCTGATGAAGCTGGGCGAGCAGGCGCAGGCGACGGTGCGTCGCATCTCGGGCGCCAGCGAGAGGAACGCGGAGGCGATGACGACGCTCTTTCCGCATGGGAGGCCGGACCCGCGATGACGCTCATCATCCACCCGCACTTCCACAAGCGGTACACGGGGGTGACGCGCCACGTGGAGTCGGTGGTGCCCGCGCTCGTGCGTGACACGGACTCCGAGACGCGAGTCATGGGCTCGGGCCTGAGCGAGGGCCTGCCGAGAATCACCTGGCCCGAGCTGCTCCGCCGGGCCCGCCAGGAGCCGGTGGTGTGGCACGCGCACCGGAACAACGAGCTGCTGGCGGGCATGGTGTTGAAGCTCCTGGGCCGGCAGGTGCGGCTGGTGTTCACGCGGCACACCTCCATGGCGCCGAGCGGCTTCACGCGCTTCATCGCCCGTGGGGCGGACGCGCTCGTCTCGTTGACGAAGCAGGTGGCGGAGGTCATCGCGCTGCCCTCGACGGTCATCTCGCACGGCATCGACCTGACGCGGTTCCACCCGCCGGCGGACCGGGACGAGGCGTGGCGCCGGCTCGGCCAGGGTGGGCGCTTCGGCGTGGGTGTCATCGGGCGCATCCGGAAGGAGAAGGGGCAGGGCGACTTCCTGGAGGCCATCCGCCCGCTGCTGCCGGAGAACCCCGAGTGGCAGGCGGTGCTGGTGGGACTGGCGAAGGGCCCGGACCTGGACTGGGTGAACGGGCTGCGCGCGGGCCTCGAGGACCGGGTGTCGCTGGCGGGAGAGCAGTCGGTCATCGAGCCCTGGTACCAGGGGCTGACGGTGCTGGTGCATCCCTCGTACGCGGAGGGGTACTCGCTGGTGCACGTGGAGGCGATGGCCTCGGGCTGCTGCGTGGTGGCGTCGAAGCTGCCGTACCTGGACACGCTCATCGAACACGGGCGGACGGGCTTCTTCTTCGAGCCCGGGGACGTGAAGGCGCTGCGGGAGCTGCTGTCCATGCTGATGCGGGAGCCGGAGCGGGCGCGCGAGGTGGGGCGCAACGCGGCCGAGGAGGCGAGGCGCCGGTGCGGAGTGGAACACGAGGCGCGGGCGCTGGGAGACCTGTACCGGACGCTGGTGGGGCGGTGAGCGGATGCGCATCCTCCACCTGCTGGCGAGTCCCTTCTTCAGCGGCCCCGCGGAGAACGTGGCGCTGCTGGCGCTGGCGCAGCGAGAGGCCGGGCACGAGGTGACGGTGGCGGTGGACCGTCGGCGCAAGGACGTGCCGGCGGAGGAGCCCGCGGTGCCGCGCTTCCGGGAGCTGGGCTTGCTGGACGAAGGGGGCCTGGAGCTGTCGGTGAAGTCGCCGCCGTGGAACATGTGGAGCGACCTGCGCCGGCTGCGAGCGCGGCGGGTGGACGTGGTGCACTCGCACTTCAGCCACGACCACCTGCTGGCGCGGTGGGGAAGGCCCCGGGGCGCGGTGCTGGTGCGCTCGCTCCATGCGCCCCGCTCCCTGCGGGCATCGATGCCCGCGGCGGACGCGTACACGGTGCCGGCGAGCAGCCTGCTTCCGAGGTTGAGGGAACAGGGGAGGACCGCCGAGGTCCTGCCGGCGCTGGTGGACCCCAGGTTCCATCCCGCCGAGGACCGGAGCGCGCTGCGTCGCGAGCTGGGGCTGACGGGCGAGCCGCTGGTGGGCATGGTCTCCACCTTCCAGCCTTCGCGGAGGCACTCGGTGGGAGTGGACGCCTTCGCGCTGTACCGGAAGCAGCGGCCGGAGGCGCGCTTCGTTCTCGTGGGAGATGGCGGACTGCTGGAGGCGACGCGGCGGCAGGTGGAGGAGCGGGGCCTGTCGGAGGCGGTCACCTTCGCGGGCTACCAGCAGGGCGACGCCTTCGTGCGCTGGCTGCGGGCGCTGGACGAGGTGTGGCTGCTCGGGCTGGGGAACGACTGGAGCGCGCGAGCGGCGGCGCAGGCCCGTGCGTGTGGAGTGAGGGTGGTGGCGGTGGAGGAGGGCGCGTTGCCGGACCTCGCGGATGCTCGGGTGGCGACGCCGACGCCGGAGGCGGTGGTGACCGCGGCGCTGTCCGGTCAGCGGGCCCCGGTGGCGCACCCGACGAACGAGCGCATCGCGGGGGACATGCTCGCGCTCTACGAGCGTGCGAGGCGCTCCCGATGAGCGCCCCCGAGGCGGGTAGGGTGCGTACGGAATGCTGACCTATGAAGACGCCCTGCGAATCGCGACGGAGTACGCGAATCGCCACCCTGACAGCGTGCTCGTCGAGTCCTCGACGCGCGAGTTTCCCTTCGGCTGGTACTTCGTTGCTCAGTCCAAGCATTACGTGGCGACCGGGCATATCAGCCACATGCGGGTAGGAAGCGGCGGCTTCGTCGTGGACCGGGAGACGGGACGGGTCCACGAGTTCGGGTCGGCCTTCCCCCTCGAGCGCAACGTGCGCATGTACGCGAAGGGCTTCCGGTATCACGCCTACGACCTGACCCTCACGAAGGTGTACGACCTGCGGACCACGGTGAGGCTGCTGCACGAGCTGGACATGTCGTACGTGGAGCCGGAGTTCGAGCACGGCGTGATGTGGCGCATCCCCAAGCACTACACGGAGTCGCAGCTGGAGGCGTTCCTGCAGAAGCTCCCGCACACGTTCGCGGGGCACGGCTTCTATGCTCGCCTCGAAGTCTTCGAGAAGATGGATGCCGTGGGCTGCTGTGCCTACGAGCTGCGCGAGCACAAACCGGAACCGACAGAGGCCTCCAGGTCGTGAGCCCGCCCTCCCCCAGTG